>JANLYH010000225.1:0-4330 GCA_031365545.1 Pyrinomonadaceae bacterium
GCGATCGTGATTCTATGCCTGCTTCCGCTTGTCGTTAGCGGCTTAGCGGGATCAAAGTCACGGGGCCAAACAACCAATCAGAAAAATGGAGAACTGGCACGGCTGAGCGACGCTGTCAGTGTGCAGGCTCGAGGTCACGGCAATCTGACTGTCAACCTGGGCGATGGCCATCAATTGCTGACTTCATATGTTGGTCCGAAAGAGTTGCAAGGTGCGCTCGAGCAAAATCGAGCCGAGCCGCTGAGTTTAGCTTCGGCTGATTTCGATGAAGACGGCGTGCCGGATCTGGTTAGTGGTTACGGTTTTCAAGGCCGCGGGATATTGACGCTGCTCCGCGGCAATGCAGATTCGATTTATCCCAACGCTCCCGAAGCACAGCAGCGCCGCAGGACCGGCAGTTTTACTGAGGCTCCGTTTCTTTCCCCAGCGCGAGTCTTCGACGCACCGGCGGCCGCTGAGTTCATCGGCGCCGGCGACTTTGATGGCGATGGCCACTGGGATGTAGTTGTTGGGTCAAGAACAGCGAGAACGCTTTATCTGCTGTCTGGAGATGGCCGCGGCGAGTTTTCATTCACGCGCGAAGTTCCGCTTCCGGGAATGATCACGGCAATGACCACCGGAGAAATCAACCGCGCCGACGGCCTCGCCGATTTGGTGATTGGTGTAACCGGAGACCGCGGCTCACAGGTTCTGGTCTTCGAAGGACCAAACGGGGCACTGCAGGCTGCTCCGGAAGTTTTCGAACTAAGGGCGCCCGCAACATCGCTGGCCCTCGGACAGTTGGACAACGAATACACGATGGATTTGGCGGTCGCCGCCGGGAACGAGCTCCTGGTTATAGAAGGACGCGATCGGAAACTGTCACTCGATGAAACGCAGCGCGCTGAAGTTGCCGCTGCCCGCACGAGCAGCCGCAGTTTTGAGATCTCACTCCGCTCAATCGCCATCGGGCGTTTCGCTAACACCGCTAAGCAAAGCCTTGCCATTTTGGGTGCCGACGGCAGCGTTCAGATCCTCAGTCAGAGCGAGTTTGTGAATCGTGTCGCTGCCTCAATGAACCGCCTGAGCGCCTGGAAGAGCACCGCAATCTCATCAGGTCCGTGGTCGCAGGCGAAGTTAGTCAGCGCGCACACCTCAACCTCAGCAACCGAGGATTTGTTGGTGGTTGATGCGCCTGGTCGAGAGTTGCATTTTCTAAATCGTGCCGAGGAGAGCACCACAGATAACGCAGTCCCAACTTCACCGCTGCTTGAATCGGTCGAGCTGGAAAGTGCACCAGTGGCGGTGTTGCCGATGAGATTGAACGGCGATGCGCTTAGCGATCTGACGCTGCTTAGTAGTGGCAAAACTGCGCCGGTGGTGCTACCAACTCAAACCACGGCTACCTTCGTCGTCACCAACACGAACGCGACTGGCGCCGGCTCACTTCAGTTCGCCATTCTGGATGCTAACGAAACGCCTGGAGCAGATCTGATCACCTTCAACATCCCTGGTACGGGGACACAAAGAATATTTCTCACCGCCGCCCTCCCCACTATCACCGACCCGGTAACTATCGATGCCACAACGCAACCGGGCTATCAGGGTGTTCCAATCATTGAGTTGAATGGAAGCCTGGCTGGGAAGGGGCCGAATGGGTTTGTCTTCTCAGCCGGCGCCAGTACGGTGCGGGGCTTCGTTATAAACGGCTTCGATTTTAATCCTAATCAGTTTGATCCTGTGACTGGCGATGGAGGCGGAGCGGGCGTCAGTGTGCGCAGCAACAACAATTTGATAGAAGGCAATTGGTTCGGTGCGCTCAATACCGGCTCGGATTTCATGTATGCGGGGGTCAGAGCTGTGGGCCAAGCTAATAACAACACTGTTGGCGGCACAACACTGGCGGCACGTAACGTGATGATCGCAGTCTTTCTCGCCGTTCTTTTGCCCCAGAGCGCAAACAACAACAGAGTTCAGGGCAATCTGATCGGAGGCGGTCGCGTGGGGATTGGTGACCAGACTGGTGGTGCGGGTGGCACATCGAATATTGTCGGAGGAACTGTTGCCGGCGCGCGCAACGTGATTAATAAAGGGGGACAGGTAAGGATCTCTGGTAATGGAAGTTCAGGTGCAGGAAATCTCGTGCAGGGAAACTATATCGGGACGGACGAGTCGGGCAATGCCGCAGCCCCCCCGCCCGGTGCTGGGGGAGAGAATGGTATAAAGCTTGACCCGCTAGTCGGGGGGAACACGGTGGGTGGAACAACGGTTGCTGCGCGTAACGTCATTTCGGCAAACGGCCTCGCCGGCGTAAGAGCTGGGAGCGGCACCTGCCTCTCTTGCAACAATGACCTGAATTTAGTCCAGGGTAATTTCATCGGCACGAAGGCTGACGGCACAGGTGATCTGGGTAACACCCAGCAAGGTGTAGTTGTTGAGGGAATCAATCTTTTCAATATCGCCGTCGGCGGCACCGCCCCGGGTGCCCGGAATATCATTTCGAACAACAAGCAAACTGGTGTGGAGATTAGTGGCACGGGTGTTCATATCCTGCAGGGGAACCTCGTCGGCACAGACCTAAGCGGCAATGTTGACTCAGGTAATTTGCAAAATGGCGTTTACATTCACAACTCGCCTAACAACGTGATCGGCGGGACCGATCCGGCCGCCCGCAACGTTATTTCGGGTAATGGCCTGAGCGGCGTTCTGATCGAAGGCCCTCAATCAACCGGCAACGTCGTTCTGGGTAACTTCATTGGCACAAATGCGGCAGGCACAGGAGCGCTGGGAAATGATCTTAACGGTGTGACCACCAGCGAGGCCCCGGGAAACACCATCGGCGGCTCGGTGGTTGAGGCTCGCAACATCATTTCTGCCAGCGGTCGACACGGTGTCTCGATTGGTATCGACACGCAATCAGGTTCAACCGGTATCACCGTGCGAAACAATTATATTGGCACCGATGTAACCGGCAACGCTTGTCTCGGCAACCAGCGCGATGGGGTGTTCGTCAATCGTGGTTCGGTAAGTCATACGATCACTGACAACCTGATCACTTGCAATGCGCGCAATGGCGTTAACATCCCCAACTTCGCTAGCAACGATCCCGGTATCAGGATTGAGGTCACGAACAATTCCATCTACGCCAATGCTGCGCTGGGTATCGATCTCGGTGATGCCGGCATTACCGCCAACGATCCATTGGACACAGACGCCGGCGCCAACTTTCAGCAGAACTTTCCAGTGCTTACCTCCTTCGCACTAGTCGCGCCTGGCGAAAGTAC
Source organism: Pyrinomonadaceae bacterium (assembly GCA_031365545.1). Lineage (GTDB taxonomy): Bacteria > Acidobacteriota > Blastocatellia > Pyrinomonadales > Pyrinomonadaceae > PSRF01. Next base: position 3,264 of record JANLYH010000225.1, read on the forward strand.
TTTTCCACGAACGCCCGATGTCCCTGAAGTTGCGGTAACCGTCAATGCCACACTCAACAGCACGCCGAATACGGTTTACACGGTCCACTGGTATTTCAGCACTGACTCGCAATGCACCACCAACCAGGCGGCCACTCGTCCGTTGGCGCTGGGCAAAGTTCCCGGAGTCGCAACGGACGGCAATGGCAACGCTTCGTTTAACTTCCCGTTTGATTTTCCCGTAGGCACGTCAAGCGGCATCATCAACACGACAGCTACCGACCCCAATGGTAATACGTCTGAGTTTTCCGGGTGTCTGCCAGTCAGTTCGACTGCGCCGCCGACAGTGAAGCTGAGCGCCGCGACTTATGCGGCGAATGAAAACATCGGCAGCACCAGCGTGACCTTATCTCGCGCTGGAGACGCTTCCGGCACCGCGACGGTCAACTACGCGACGAGCGATACAGCAGGTGCGAGCAATTGCAGCGTCCTCAACTCCGGCGTTGCCGCTTCACGCTGCGATTATGAAACTACGGTGGGCACGCTGAAGTTTGCCGCCGGAGAAACTTCGAAGACGATATTGATTCCGATCATCGATGACGTTTATGCCGAGGGCAACGAGAGCTTTACCTTCACGCTCACGAATCCCACGGGGGCGAGTCTGGGTTCGCCGAGTGTTGCAACTGTAACGATCACGGATAACGAGACTACAACGGGAATTAATCCGCTCAGCCAGCCGGACTTTTTTGTGCGGATGCAATACATCGACTTCTTCACGCGCGAGCCTGATGCGGGGGGTCTCGCGTTCTGGACCAATCAGATAACATCGTGCGGCACTGATCAGGCGTGTGTTGAGATCAGACGCATCAACGTCTCCGCAGCGTTCTTCCTATCGATTGAGTTTCAGGAGACTGGCTATCTGGTGGAGCGTATTTATCGCGTGGCCTACGGCAGTGCCAATGGTACCTCGACCTTAGGCGGGACGCATCAACTGCCGGTGCCGATCATCCGCTTCAATGAGTTTCTCCCGGACACGCAGCAGATTGGCCGGGGCGTAGTGGTAGGACAAACGGGTTGGGAGCAGGTGC
>JANLYH010000010.1:0-34445 GCA_031365545.1 Pyrinomonadaceae bacterium
AGTGTTTGCGAAACAGCTTCAGCAATCCACTTCGATTGCGCGCTGTTTCCCGGGTTTTCACTGAATGACATTTGCTTGCAAGGCGAGCGATAGAGAAGGCGAACGATTGTTACCGGGACTCTGACGTCCTAGTCAGACCAACTGCCGTGGCGGCGCGACGAACAAGCCACCAGGGACCGACCAGCAAATACATTGGATTCTTGAAGAAGGCTGGTCGATTACCCTCGATGATGTGGCCGATAAACTGAAACGCCCAGCCAACTCCAAACAGCAGCAGCGCCCAACGCCAGTTAAAGAAGAATAGCGGCAGCGAAATCACAATCAAAGGAATCCCGATCGAGTGCGCCAGCTTGTTGAGCGGATGCTGGTGCTTCGCTTTATAGTTTTCGACGAACGACCCTGGCATTTGGCTTTACTCCGGTGATTTCTGGTCGCGCAGTCGCTGATAGAACCACCAGTGATGACCTTCAAGGTCTTCACATTCGTAGCCGCGATCAGTCCACCACTCGGCGCCGTAATCTACCGTGGTTGGCTCCTTGATGATCGTGGCGCCGTTGGCGCGCGCATGTTCGCAGTGAGCGTCCGCGTCATCGACGAAGACCATCATGTTTTGCGTGTTGGCTCCGCTTAACGAACGGGGCGAGTAACGAAACGACGGCTTATGCGCCAACCCGGACTGCCCTACCATGATCAGCCCTTCGCCATACGTGAGCTCGGAGTGTTCGATGCTGCCGCCTTCGCCTGCAATCTTCACGCGCACTGCAAAACCAAAGGCACGGCACAGCCAATCAATTGCTGCCGCCGCATCTTCGTAGTAAACCGCGCTCGCAATTCGTGGCCAACCAGCTGGTGGTGGTTTCATCTTGAAATCTCCGTCGCCCACAACGGAACTACGAGGCTTGTTTCTCGCTAGCCCAGACATCAATAAAGATGTCCATCGTACCGCCGCAGACCATGCCCTCTTCGCTCGCTTCTTCGGCAGTCAGCGAAAAGTGATGTAAAGCTGATTTGCCCGAACGCATCGCTTCGCGCGCCTCGGCCCAAACCTCAGCCTCGATGCAACCGCCGCCCACAGTGCCGGCTACTGCCCCACTCTCAAAGAACAACATCTTCGCGCCGCGCTGCTGCGGGGTTGAACCACGCGTCTGCGCAACGGTGGCAACTATCACGCGCTCGCCGCGGTCGTTCGCCTCAGTAATCGAGCGATAAAGATCCTGCTGTGCTATCGTGCCCATGAGTTAATGCCTGTCCTACTCAGGCTTAACGCGACGCGCCGGACGCGATGCCGGTGCCGCAGTTTCCGAGGTGTCCTGCTGAGCCTGTTGCAGCTCTATTTTGCGGCGCAAAGAATCTACTTCCGCGTCGGCGGTAATCAGCGATGCTTCCAAACGCTCGCGACTGGTTTCCAGTATCTTGATCTGCGCCTGCACTCGTGACCTTTCGTTCTCCAATTGGCGGCGACGTGCATCGCGCGCTTCCTCGGGATGAACTGTGCCAAAACCGGAAGCACGATCAATGTTCTCCGGCCGAAGTTGGCCCTCGATCTGGTCAAGCTTGGCTTGTAGATCCGCCAGCTTGCTCTCAACGTCGACCTGCTGCGTACGTAAACTCTCCGCGCGCTGCTCAGCACGAGTGAGCCGCTCCATGTCGATCAGCGTGCGATCATTCTGCTGCATCTGACCCAACTTCTCGTTCAGCTTATCAACCTGATTTGAGAGCTGGTTGATCGTCCGCTGCATGTCGGCATCAGTCGCCGGCTTTACGGTCTTCTTCGCGGGGGCAGTCTCGGGAGTCGATTCGTCGGCACTACTCTGTTCGTCGGTGCTGATAATTCTTTCGGTGTCAGAGCCGGGTGTCTGTTCCGCGCCCGGCGGCGCTATGGCCGGGTTTGTCACTACCGGCCTGACGACCTTCCTGGTCACGCGACGCGAGCGACGCCGGCGTCGGCTCTGCGCCCCAGCGTCAACCAGGCACAGGCTAAATAAGACAATGAGGCTCAATAAAAATGCTGTTTGCCGAAGAAATCGTTTCTGCATAAAACTGACTCCGATAGATTATTTCCCAACCGACTTCACTCAATGCAACTTCCCAAAGATACGCCTTCTCGCGAGATACGTTCAAGCGGCGCAGACTGCCGCTACTCGTTCAGTTTGGTTATTAACGAAACCTGCCGACTATCACAGGGAACAAACCGGGGAGCAGCGGCTTTGCAAGCAATAGTTCGCTCGTGCCAAACTGAACCAGTAGTCAAACTCCCTTCAACTTACACGGCCCACCACTAGTCTTGTTCCTGAATCAACTATTGCCGTCACTGAAGATTCGCGATTGTTTGGTCGAGTTGCGTCAGGCGTTGGCCAATGTCGGCGATGCGGGCGCGAACTTCGTCGACCTTTTCCGCCGGTGCTCGTTCGGCAAACTGAGGATTGGCAATCTGCGCTTCAAGCTTTGAAGCTTCGCTTGCAAGTTTCTCTTTCTCCTTATTAAGACGCTGGCGTTCTACTTCGAAATCAATTAAACCCGCCAGCGGCACAGCGACTTCCCCGCCCCCCACCAGCACCGCCCGCGCCGAAGCCTGCGGTGCGTGGAGTTGATCACTTATTGAGACATCGGAAGCTCGTAGCAGCCTGGTGATCTGGTTCGAATTAGCTGAATAAACTGCGCGGAGCTTTTCGTCGGGCGCGCCTATCAACACCGGTATCGATTCGCCGGGCTTTATTTGCATCTCCGAACGAATATTGCGCACGCGCGAGATCAAATCGATTATTGCCTGCATCTCCCACTCAGCACCTTCATCGATCAAAGCCGATTCTGCTTCAGGATATGCCGTCAGCATGATCGTCGGCTCGGCCTGTTGATAAGCGGGATGCAGCAGATGTTTGCCGGCTCCAGGAAGCTGTTGCCAGAGCTCCTCAGTGATGTAAGGCATAAACGGGTGTAACAACCGCAGCGCCTGCTCCAGGACTGACAACAAGCGCGTGCGCGCTGCGGTTCTTTGTGCACTCGCGTCTTCCGCGGTCACGGCTGCTTTCGTAAGTTCGATGTACCAGTCGCAAAAGTCGTCCCAAAAGAAATGGTAGAGCGTTTGCACCGCTTCGTGGAATTGATAGCCGCTCAGGGCCGCGCGCACCTCACCCGCAGTCCTATGCAAACGCGAGAGAATCCAGCGATCATGCAGGGCCAGTTCGGGCGAAGCCACTAACGACTGCGAATCGATCGTCGCACCTTCGGAGTTCATCAAAGCGAAGCGCGACGCATTCCAAATCTTGTTGGCAAAATTTCGGTACGACTCAACCTGCTTGTCGCTCCAGCGAATATCGGTACTGCCGACCGAAGCGAGTTTCAGCCGCGTGGCATCCACGCCATACTTGTCAAAAACCTCGAGCGGATCGATGCCGTTCATTTTCGTCTTCGACATGCGTTGCCCGTGGGCATCGAGGATGGTCCCGGTAATGAAGACGTCGGCAAACGGCTCGCGCTTCATGAGCTTCAAGCCCATCATCACCATGCGTGAAACCCACAAGAAGATAATGTCGCGCCCGGTCATCAACACCGAGGTGGGATAAAACGTGTCGAGGTCCTTTGTCTGCTCAGGCCAGCCCATTGCTGAAAAAGGCCAAAGCTGTGATGAGAACCACGTGTCGAGGACGTCCGGGTCCTGCGTCAATTCGTCGGTCCCGGCCTGCGCGCGCGCCTCTGCCTCCGTGCGGGCTACGATTACTTCGCCTTCGGGGGTATACCAGGCTGGGATCTGATGACCCCACCAAAGCTGACGCGAAATCGTCCAGTCGCGCAGGTTCTCCAGCCAGCTTGAGTAAACCTTTTCGTAAGGAACCTCCGGTACAAACTGCGGGAGCTTCTGGCTGGCTAACAGTTTCAGTGCCTCATCGCGCAACTCGTCCATTCGCAAAAACCACTGCATTGAGATCAGCGGTTCGATCACCGTCTTGCAACGCTCACATTTGGAGATCGAAAATTCATAGTCGACAACTCTCTCCAGCAAGCCTGACTCTTCAAACTTTTCCACAACCTTCGCACGCGCCTTGTAACGGTCCAAGCCTGCAAACTCGGCGCCGGCAGCTTCCGTCATCTTCGCGTACTGATCGATAACCACAATCTGTTCGAGATTGTGACGGACTCCCATGTCGTAGTCGTTAGGATCGTGAGCCGGAGTCACTTTCACCGCCCCGGTACCAAACTCAGCGTCGACAAACCCATCGGCAACAATCGGGATCTCGCGACCGGTGAGCGGCAGCGAAAGTGTCTTGCCGATCAAACTTTGGTAGCGTTCGTCGTTTGGGTTTACTGCAACCGCGGTGTCTCCCAACATGGTTTCGGGGCGAGTGGTGGCAACAGTGACACCGCCTTCGCCATTCTTTGCCGGATAACGCAGGTAATAAAGCTTGCCGGCCTGAGGAGTTTTCTCTACTTCCAAATCGGAAAGCACAGTCTGATCGTTGGGACACCAGTTTACGATCCGGTTGCCACGGTAAATCATGCCCTCGTCATAAAGACGCACGAAAACCTCACGCACCGCGCGCGACAAGTCTTCGTCCATCGTAAATTTTTCCCGCGACCAATCGACCGATGCACCCTCGCGTCGCATCTGTTTAGTAATCTGCCCGCCTGATTCTTTCTTCCATTTCCAAACACGCTCAATAAAACGCTCGCGACCCAGATCGTGGCGAGTTAGATTTTCTTTCTTCAACTCGCGGCTCACCATCAACTGCGTTGAGATGCCGGCGTGATCCATGCCCGGCAACCACATGGTGCGATAGCCGCACATGCGTTTGTACCGCGTGATCACGTCCATCATGGTGTGTTGCAGCGCGTGGCCCATGTGTAGCGAGCCGGTCACGTTTGGCGGTGGAATTACGATTGAGAAGGCTGGTGCATTGTCGTCGCGGTTAATTTCGGGCGCGAAGCAGCCTTGCTGCTCCCAACGTTCGTAGTGGTGCTGTTCCGCTTGTTTCGGGTCGTATTGTTTGGAGATTTCCATTGCGACTCAGTGGTCAGTGATCGGTGGCCAGTTGCCAGTTGCAATCTAGTTTTCGGCAACGGGCATTGTAGAGTAATAGTCATGCGTTTTCATATTGGGGAAAAACGATGGCTGGCCACTGACCACTGATCACTGACAAAAAAAAGGCCACCTCAACGGTAGCCTGTTCTTCTGGATCATCTGGTTTGAGGTTAAGAGGTTTTCTCTTCGAGCTGACGTTTAATGAGCAGTTCCGCTAGTTGCGGGACAACTTCCCAGGCGATCTCTTGCACGACCTTTTCCGAGAGCTGCTCCACCGCGCGCTTGGCGATAGCATCAATCATCTCGGGTGAAAGATCCGAAGCTGAGCCAGTGGCTACGGAAGCCGGTGCCGTCGGTTTAACCTCACTCTGCGCCTGCGGCGCCTCAACTTCATCTGATACTCGCTCGTAACCCGGCGAATCTGGCAATTGGTCCGTCGTTGCCGCTGGGTCCGCTAAACGGTTAAGTACGGGCGGATCGTAAATCCCAACTGGGCGGGATTGTATTTTCGGCAGAGTTCGATAACTCTCGCGACCGCGGAATGCCGCGCTCGAAAATGCCGGTTCGGTCGGCGATGGTTCCGGAGCCTCGTCCAGGTCAATGTCTAAGACAAAATCGTCATTCAGCGGCGCGCGTTCCTGTTTGAAATCACCCAAGTCAAGCAGCACATCACCCGCGCCTTCATGTCTCTGCGAGCCCAGCTGCGAATCCCTCACGGGCCAACTCGCTGCTGCGCCGGTCTGCGAGGCTGCGGCTGCGTCCACCACGTGTCTTAGTTCCGAAGGCAATGGCTGCGTGTCGGCGGTCGTGATCTCCAGCTCACCGGTACTGAGTTTTTCCGCCGGCGCGGGAGTCTCCTCGGTCTTGGGTAGCTCAGCCGTTGGTATCTGCTCCTCCGGTGGGCGTTCGCTTGAAAGCAAGCCGACTTTTTCTATCAAGCGGCGAATCGATTGAAAGGGTTTAGTCAAAATGTCGTTCGCGCCAACTCTGCGCGCCTCCTCTTCGTCGAATGGCTCGAAAGAGCCCACCAAAAGCATGACCGGAATGTTTTTGAACTTGTCGTTTTGTTTGATGTACTCGCAAACTTCATAACCATTCATCTCCGGCATGAAAACGTCAGCGAGAACGATGTCCGGCGAGAACTCTTCCAGTGCTGCGATCGCTTCTCGTCCGTTGCTCGTGCAAAGCACGTTGACGCCTTCGTCCGCAAAAGTAAGATCGACAACTTTCTGAATCGTGATTGAATCGTCGGCGAGTAGGAGTTTTCGTCCAGCTAGCAAAGCTTGGGTACCTTAGCTGACCAATTGAAAACCGGGGCGCCACCGGCGGGGGCGAGAGCTAACAGTAGGCGCAGAGCGGTTTGCGGCTTGTCTAAATAACCATGGCTTTCTAAAGCGAAGCCACGTTTTGAAACTACCATCCGCGCTAATGGCGCGTCAAGAGTTTAATCAGAACCGTGGGTATTCGAAAGCATTTATGCTAAGTCATCTAAAATCAGCTCGTCAGCGGATCGGAGTTCAGTTCATCGCTGGCCTATGCCAACTGACAGCGGGCGAGTAGAATCATGCCGCTTTTACGGTGCGATTCTGGGAAGGTCAGGTCTGCCTATGCAATTCACAAATTTACCGAAACGAGCAGCAGCGATTTTCTTGACCATCTGCTGTCTGTACCCGCTCTTCTTCATGATGGTCACTCGTTCGGCACGGGCCGCAAACGGCGCTTCTCAGAATTCGTCCGCTCATGACCTCGTGGCTGGATATCCGTTCGAAAATAATATCAAACCCGGCGAGATTCAAATTTATCAAGTGACGCTAGCTGCCGGTGATTACGTCCAGGTGTTGTTGGAGCAAAAAGGCGTGAACGTCGCTCTCAGGCTTGTCGCACCTGACGGCAAACAACTCGCTGATGTCGATACCCAGAACTTTCGTCAGGGTATTGAGCGGTTGTACTGGGTGACAAAGGGCGCAGGTAATTTTCAGATTGAAGTCCGGTCGTTAGAAAAGGATCTAGGCGGGCCTTATCAACTAAGGCTCGAAGAAGTGCGGTCGGCCTCGCATACAGACCAGCTCAGTTTTCAGGCGCTCCAGCTCTACTGGGAGGGATTCCGACTAGGAGCGCAGGGCGATGCCGAGTCGCGTACAAAGGCCATTGAAACCTACGAACAGGTCGCGAAGCTGTTTCATGACGCTGGCAACAAGTGGGGCGAAGGAGCGGCGTTACACAAGATCGGCCGAACATACTCCGACTCGCGACAACCGCAGAAAGCTATCGATTATTTGGATCGAGCCTTGCCACTTTACCTTGCCGCGGGTGACCGGCAGGGCGAGGCTAGTGCCTTATCGGATAAGGGTGCGTTGTATGGCGATGACCATTCAGACCTTTTTGATATGAGCAAAGCTACCGAGCTGTACGACCGCGCTTTGCCAATCGCCAGAACGATTGGCGATAAGGAGTTGGAAGGAAGAATTCTCTTCAACTCGGCGAAATTGTACGGTCGTCCAACCGGTGACTGGCGGAAGGCGATTGATTTGTACCACAGCGCGGTGGCGCCTGGACGTGCTTCCGGAAACTTCAAGATTGTTGCCGGCGCCCTGAACAACATGGGGATGGCCTATTTCGATAGCGGCGAGCCGTATAAGGCCCTCGAAATCTTTGACGAAGCACTGGCCACTGTTCGGACTATCGGCGATCGACAGAATGAAGCAGGCTATCTTCATAACGTAGCCATGGCCTTGTATAGCGTCGGGGACGTCCAGAACGCTTTGAATGTTCTCGATCAGGCAGAAGTTATAGTTCGAAATGAGAAGCTTTCTTTCATCGAACCTTACACTCGCCATCTCAAAGGTCTGATGTTCAGCGCGTTGGGAGAACATGAACGAGCAATCGATTCTTACCAACAAGGTTTGTTACTTGCGCGCCAATTCGGAATGCGCGATGGCGAGCGCTCTTTTCTCATGAACATAGGTGAGGCGCAACTTAGAGCGGGCGATTATGAAAAAGCTCGCGACGCTTTTGAACAGGCAATGCACGTCAAGGTACCGGGTGGCCCTGGTCTGGACCCGGAAATCCTGATCAGGGTAGCGGATGTCAATCTTGCTTCCGGAGACTATCAGAAAGCATTGGAACAACTTCAACAAGCGAAGCCACTCTTCAGAGAGACTCAGAACCGAGCGAAGGGCGGCATGCTTGAGATTCTTGGCAGAGCTTATCTCAAGCTGAATGAACCTGCGAAAGCTCTCACCGCTTTCAACGAAGCTTTCAGCTCTCCTGTGCCTCTCAACCTGGTTGACAGTACGCGACTGCTGGTGGACATTGCGCGTGCGCAAAAGCGACTCGGCAACCTAACCGAAGCCAGGACCAAAACCGAAGAAGCCCTTGCGAGAATTGAATCCTCCAGGTCAAATCTGGTCAGCTCGGAACTGCGTGCTTCATATTTTGCAACACAGCAGGAGACCTTTTATTTTTACGTCGACTTGCTGATGGATTTACACAAACAACAACCCCAGGCTGGTTTTGACCAGATGGCGCTCGAGACCAGCGAGGCACGTCGCGCACGTAGCCTGCTCGAATTTCTGAACACAGTTCACGCCAATATTCGGCAGGGCGTTGACGCGCAACTCATCGATCAGGAAAAGGTGCTGGGACAGCGCCTCAACGCCAAACAACAGTTCCGCCTTCGCCTGCTCGATGGCAGTCATACAGAAAAACAGATCGCAGCGATCGACAACGATCTCAAAGCTTTGCTGGCGGATTACGAGTCCGCCCAGGATCGCATCAGGAAAGTAAGCTCGCACTATTCCGCGCTAACTCAGCCTCAAAGGCTTTCGGCGAAAGAGATTCGGGGATTGGTTGATCCTAATACTTTATTGCTCGAATACTCGCTGGGACCAGAGCGCAGTTATCTTTGGGCGACGACGCCCGAATCGGTTAGCACCTATGAACTACCCAGTCGCAGCGAGATAGACGTTGCGGCCCAGCGCCTTTATGGCGCGTTGACCGCTCGGCAGCCTCTGCGCAGTGAGACGCAGCAACAATATCTCGCGCGCGTGAAAGAGGCGGAGGCGCACTACGAAAGCGAGGCCACTGCATTGGGCCGGATGCTCCTTGGGCCTGTCGCTGATTTGCTCGGCAAGAAGCGCCTCCTAATAGTTGCTGATGGTTCGCTCGCATACCTGCCGTTTGCCGGTTTGCCAAGTCCCGCGAGCGGGCTGTCTCCCCGCATTCTCATCGCCGATCATGAGATTACTTATCTTCCGTCCGCCTCAACCCTCGCAGTGCTGCGCCAGCAGGTTGCGGGCCGATCCCGCGCCCCAAAGGCTTTAGCAGTGCTCGCCGATCCGGTCTTCGATAAGCGTGATGATCGAGTCACCCGGTTATCTACGCCGATGAGTGCCCTACCGCAACCTCTTGCTAACACCATAGCCGAGCGGGCGCTGCACGACGCCGGGGTACTAGCGGAGGGACTGCCGCTGGGGCGATTGCCATTCAGCCGTCAGGAGGCCGAAGCAATCATTGCGATGGCGCCTCGCGGAGAATCGCTTAAAGCCCTGGGTTTCAATGCGAATCTGGAGGCAGCGACGAGTCCCGAGTTGTCGCGCTATCGCATAGTGCACTTTGCCACTCATGCGCTCGTCAACCCTGAACGTCCCTATCTTTCGGGGCTTTTGCTTTCGTTAGTCGATGAACAAGGTAAGCCGCAGGATGGTTTCCTTTCTCTGAATCAGATCTATAACCTTAATCTGCCAGCCGATCTCGTTGTGCTTAGCGCCTGCCAAACAGCCAAAGGGAAAGAGGTGAAAGGTGAAGGGATCATCGGTCTGACACGAGCGTTCATGTACGCAGGCGCCCCACGCGTCGTTGCCAGCCTCTGGAAGGTTGATGACGCCGCGACTTCAGAAATGGTCAAACTATTCTACAAGGGAATTCTGAAACAGGGTCTGCGACCAGCAGCGGCGTTGCAAGCGGCTCAACTTGAAATGTCAAAGCATAAGCTGTGGAATTCGCCTTACTACTGGGCCGGCTTCGTTCTGCAGGGAGAGCCAAACTAGGAACCTGCTAAATAGCATCGCCATTTTCGATTCCGCTCAAAGACAATAGATTTCCTGTCGCGCCATGGCGAATCGCTCACCAAAACAAGACTGGGTCTTAACTGAGGAGAGCTTCAATAGTTTCCTCGCAGCCCTTGATCCGGATCGTCAACGTGCCGCTGAACAATACGAGCACGTGCGCCGCAGTCTCATTCGCTATTTCTACTGGCGCGGCTCGTTTTTTCCGGAAAGAGATGCGGACGAGACGATCGATCGCGTGGCTCGCAAGCTTGTGGAACAACAGGTCGCCGACGTTCATACCTACAGCCTGGGCGTGGCTCGCAATGTCGCACACGAATCATTAAGAGTTCAAAGCCGGGAGCAAGCACAACTCGCGGCGGCTGATTCGTTCAGCAGCGAAGCACCAGCAAATGCAGTGTTTGATCTCCACCTCGAATGCTGCGAAGCGTGCCTCGCCAACCTGCCGTCTGCCCAACGCGAGTTGGTCCTGGCTTACTACGAAGGCGAGAAACAAATGAAGATTGATAACCGGCGGAAACTTGCCGCCGGGGTCGGTGTACCAGTCGAACGTCTGCGCATTCAGGTCCATAGGATCCGCGAAAAGCTGGAGACCTGCATCAAGCGCTGTCTTTCGACAACTGGTGAACAAGATTAGCCAAATGTAATCGAATGGACTATTTGGACAGTTAAATCTGAAAACGATGAACAGCGCTGCACACAACGATAACGCTCTGAAGAAATACCTGCTGGGTGAATTATCCGGTACAGAGCTGGATACGCTTGAAACACAATATCTCGCCGACGGTGATCTTTTTGAGCGCTTACTCGTGGTCGAAGATGACCTGCTGGACCAATACGTGCGCGGCCAATTAACCGCGACTGAGCACAAGCAGTTTGAACGACAGTTGCTGGCCACGCCGGGACAGCGTGAAAGACTCGTGAGCGCCAAAGTATTGTTGGCAGTAGCTCGCTCCCGAAGAGCCGCGCGGGTCACCTCTAAACAGTTTCTCCCAGGTAAGTGGACGTCTTGGCGCGTCGTGCTGAGTCAACGAAGTGCGCTGGCCTTCGTCACGCTTTTGCTGCTTGTAATCGCTGGAGGAATAGCTGTTCGCGTAAGGCAGCAAAATGCCGAACTGAAACGAATCCAGGCAGCGAGTCAACTTCCGCAGGGAAAACAGCCGGAAGCTCAGCCGACTTTACAAGCACAACAAAACGAAGAAAAACAGCAGCCTCCAAAGAAAATTGAATCGCCGGTGATGCCCATCAGAACCGAGCGAGCAACGCAGGTCGCCACCTTTGTTCTGCCGCTGACGCTGACGCGAAGCAGCGGTTCAGCTACTACATTTGTGCTTAAGCACGGAGTTGAAACTGTGCGTTTGCAAGCCCAAGTCGCCGTTGCCGGCTACAAGAATTACCGAGCTGAATTGCAAAGTGCCGACGGCGATCACATTCAAAGCTTTACGAGAATGAAACCACAGCGCACACCAAACGGTTACGCGATTTTAATAAATGTTCCCGCCAAATTACTGAGCCGAAGCGACTACATTCTGAAACTCAGCGGAGTTACCGATGACGGACGCCTGGAGGACGCAGGCTTTTTCTCGTTCCGCATTACCGGACAATGAGGTCGCGGCGTAGTCTCTTGATTTAATTGTTGGGCGCCACCTTCCTTTTTCCTGCTATTCCGCAACAGTTACTCAATCTTCCTACCGGCATCTGTTAGTTTGATCTCGCAGTTCTCCGCCTGTTGGTTTGTAATGCTTTGAAAGCTTTCGACAGTACAGGTTGTTAGGCGCCCCGGAAGTAACGTCTTTCAGGCGAGGGCTACGGGTTTGCCAGCAGCGAATAGTGCCAGGACGAATCGATGATGAAGACCGGCACACCCAAGCGCATTCGAGTGCTGATCGTTGACGACTACGCAGTCGTGCGCGAAGGGTTGCGGTCAATAATCAACGCGCAGCCGGACATGTCTGTCGTGGCCGAGGCGCGGAATGGCGCAGAAGCTGTCGAGATGTTTCGGCAACATCGGCCGGACGTGACCCTGATGGATCTGCGTATGCCGGTTATGAAAGGCGCCGACGCAATCGAAGCCATTCGCAGCGAATTCCCGCGTAGCCGGATTATAGTCTTCACCGGTTCCGGCTCGGATGAAGACATTTATCGGGCCCTGGGCGTCGGCGTTCAGTCTTATTTGTGGAAGAGCATGCCGCAAGAACAACTGCTGGAGGCAATACGTATTGTCCATTCCGGAGGACGTAAAATACCGGCCCCGGTCGCGCGCGTTTTTTCCGAGCGTGTTCCCCAACTCGACCTCACTGCCCGCGAGTTGGGGATTCTGGAGTTGATCGTCACCGGCAAGAGCAACAAAAGGATTGCCGCCGCATTGCGCATCACCGAAGGCACTGTCAAAGCGCACGTTGGCAATATCATGCGTAAGCTTGACGCTGACGACCGTACCCAGGCAGCGATGACGGCTCTCAAACGTGGGATCATTCATTTCGAGTAATGTGGTCTGAGAAACTTGAAGTCCTTTACCTGCGCACCGCAGTCAAAAGTTCATCCCACCTCTATAACTTCTGGCCGATGACAGCGTGAGTATGTTGCTGTACCTTGGGGAGTTTCTATCTAAACGCCTTTCGCCGTCTGAGAACGATAAGGCTTTCTCACTCCGGCGCATTTGCTCGTTGATCTCCTAATCCCGCCTGCTGGTGGTAATGCCTTGAAGCTTTTCGACATACACAGTGAGCCGCAAGTGTTTCCAACGTCAGTCATTTCACAGAAGGAGCAAACCCATGAATCGTTCACTACCCCAATTCTCTGAACGTCCGCCACCGAATCATTTAGTTATAGTTTCCGCGTGCACCGCTTTCGTCCTTCTATTCAGCCTTCTCCTCATTCCCTCAACAACCCACGCACAAACCGATTGCATCCCGGCAGCAACTGCTTCCGGCCGCCTTGATACCTGCTTTGGCGTCGGCGGCAAGGTAACGACCAACTTAAATAACACTTCTTCAAAGTTCGCAAATGACGTAGTGATTCAGCCGGACGGAAAATTAGTGGTTGCGGCTTACGAAAATCCAGGAAGTAAGCAAGACTTTTTGGTCTTACGTTATGACACGGCTGGGTTGCTTGACCCAACCTTTGGCAACGGAGGTGTAGCAAGGATTTCATTTACTAATTCCGGCAGTGAGCTTGCGAGCGCACTGGCAATTCAATCGGACGGCAAGATAATTGTTGCCGGCTACGCCCCGCTGAAAAGTTACAGTGCCTTTGCAGTTGCTCGTCTGAACCCAAACGGGAGCTTGGACACTCTATTCGGTACCGGTGGCAAAATTTTATTTAGCTTCCAAAACAACGTAACTGCCTCAGTACAAGGCGTCACGATTCAGTCCAACGGATACATCGTTGTAGCCGGACGGTCGAATGCAGAATTCGCACTGGCAAGGTTTCGTCCTAACGGAACCTTCGACACTGCATTTAACGGGACTGGCAAGATCACTGTTTCGACTGCAAACAGTACTGATACACAGGTCGGGGGCGCCTACGCCGTGACGATTCAAAGAGTAGCCGTAAACGGGGTTCTCGAGGAAAAACTGGTAGTAGCCGGCATTCGACCAAGGCTTGCCGGTGTCGACAGAGACATGGCGGTTCTGCGTTTTAATCCAAATGGCTTTCTTGATTCGAGCTTCGGCAGCGGCGGAAAAGTCTTCACGAACTTCACTGGATATTCTGACCAGGCTAAAGCAGTCGCCATCGATGCGAACAACAACATCGTCGTGGCTGGACATACGCTTACGGATAGTACGAGCCCAATGTTCGCGCTCGTGCGATATACGGAAAACGGGCAGCTCGATGCGAGCTTCGGCAGCGGAGGGAGAGTTACCGCTGGTGTCATAGGCTACCGGAGCGCTTTCTACGAACAGGGACTCGCGATCCAGCCCGACGGACGGATAGTTGCATCGGGTTATGTCGAGACTTCAGATTTTAGCTTTGCAGATTTCGCGGTTGCTCGGTTCAATGCTGACGGAACTCTTGACACAACGTTCGGCTCAGACGGAACTGGCATCGTGCTTACCGATTTCTATGGCGGCAAAGATTATGCTTGGGGTGGGCTGGCGCTTCAGGCCGACGGAAGAATTGTCGTGGTGGGGGGTGCGAACCCTTCTCCCCAACAGATCGCACTCGCGCGTTATATGCCTTGAGGAATTGGAGTCCGCTCAAGTTGGAGGTAATTACAAGAGGGGCAGAAATGGATCACGTTATAGGTATTACTAAAGCCGGAGCGGTCATCGCCTGCGTATGCTTGGCGCTAGGAGCTTCTACCAGCAGCGCAAACGACAACAACACAACCGCCGCGACAAATTTTACCTTTCAAGCAAAACTCACTGCTGACGACGGAACGGCGGAGACCTTTTTTGGCCAACTTGTAGCAATCAACGGCGATACGGCAATCGTGGGTGCACTGGTAAATAACGGTAATAACGGCCTCTTTTATGTCTTTGTTCGCTCCGGCAACACGTGGACACAACAAGCCAAACTAATACCAAGTGACGGTGTCGCTGTGAATTTCCACAGCGGGCTATCGGCGGCCATCAGCGGGGATACTGTAGTTATTAACGGGCCAGCCGCCACTATCAATTCAAACCCCAATCAAGGCGGCGCGTATGTTTTTATCAGAAGCGGGACCACCTGGACCGAGCAGCAAAGACTCACGGCCAGCGATGGCGCGGCTCAGGACCAGTTTGGTTCCGTCGTTTCCATTGATGGCGACTCAATCGTCGTTGGTGCGGTGCGGGACGACGTAGGTTCAAACACCGATCAGGGTTCAGCTTACGTTTATGTCAGACAGGGGGCGGTGTGGACGGAGCAGGCGAAGTTGGTCGCGAATGATGGGGCAGCAAATGGGTTGCTTGGTTTAAGAGTTTCTATTAACGGCGATACGGTCGCTGTCAGCACAAGTAATTTTAGTTCCAGCTCGGTGGGTCATGCTTATGTGTTCTTTCGAACTGGAACGAACTGGTCGCAACAAGCAAACCTCTCGGTTTGCGAAGCACATAGTCCAAACATTCCTTGTCGGATTGCAAGTGTTGCCGTCAACGGCGATACCCTTATTTTTGGAGATCAGGGCGTAAACGTTGGTAATAACACCTTTCAGGGCGCCGCATACGTATTCATTCGTTCCGGAGCAACCTGGTCACAACAGCAACGACTGACAGCCAGTGATGGAAAAACGGATGACTCTTTTGGGTTTTCTGCGATTGAGGGAAACACCATAGTCGTTGGCGCGCGCGATTCTGCTTATGTTTTCACCCGCTCAGGAAATGTTTGGACTGAGCAGCAGAAGGTTCAACTCAGCCGCGCAAACTCAATGGCCTTCAGCGGTAACTCAATCCTTCTCGGAACTCCCTTCGAGACAATTAATGGCAACACAAACCAGGGTTCGGTCCATGTTTTTGTCGCCCCTGTTGCGAGTACGATCCAATTCGAGGCCGCGAATTACACGATCAGCGAAGGTGGCACCAGCGCGACCGTCACCGTGACGCGCACCGGTGATACGTCCTCCGCGGCGACAGTTGGCTACGCCACCAGCGACAGTGCCGGCTCGGACAACTGCAATGTGCTGAACACTGGCATTGCTTCTTCACGCTGTGACTATGAAACGACCGTCGGTACGTTAGGCTTCGCCGCTGGTCAGACTTCCAAAACGATCTTCATTCCCGTCATCAATGATTCATATGCCGAGGGCAGCGAGAATTTTACTGCCACACTGAGCAATGCAATTGGAGCAACGCTCGGTTCGCCCAATACTGCGACAGTAACCATCACGGACAATGAAAACGTAAATGGAACAAATCCGATTGACCAGACCGAATTCTTTGTGCGCCAACACTACGTTGACTTCTTTAACCGAGAACCCGACTCTGGTGGTCTCGCTTTTTGGAAAGATCAGATCGACTCTTGTACCACTCAGGAGTGCCGCGAGATTCGGCGCATCAATGTTTCAGCGGCTTTCTTCCTCTCGATCGAGTTTCAGCAAACCGGCTATCTGGTGGAGCGGCTCTACAAAACCGCTTACGGCGATGCCACCGGCACCTCAAACTTTGGACCCGCTCATCAGCTCTCCGTTCCCATCATTCGTCTCAATGAATTTCTGCCCGACACGCAGCAGATAGGCAGCGGGGTGGTGATTGGACAACCGGGTGCGGACCAGTTATTGGAAAGCAACAAACAGACCTTGATAGCAGAATTTGTGCAGCGGTCGCGTTTCACAACCGCCTATCCACTATCGATGACCGCAGCCCAGTTCGTCGACGCTTTGAATACCAACGCCGGCAATGTGCTGACGACAGCCGAGCGCAATCAATTAGTCAGTGATCTGAGTACAGCCTTGAAAACGCGGGCGCAAGTGTTGCGCGCGGTTGCGGAGGATGCGGACTTATTTGCTGCTGAGAGCAATCGCGCTTTCGTGCTGGCCCAGTACTTCGGTTATCTGCGGCGCAACCCCAACGACGCTCCCGATTCAGACTATAGCGGTTACGACTTCTGGCTCAGCAAGCTCAACCAGTTTGTCGGGAACTTCGTTAATGCCGAGATGGTTAAATCTTTCATCGTTTCAGGGGAATATCGCGGCCGCTTTGGGCCTTAAATAAACTCCAGAAAATACGCTGCGTAACTATATGCCCTGGCTGAAGTTAGCGCTAAGAACTGGCGAGTTCGATATCGTCAGGTGTATCTACCTTGCCGTCCGGGCCGCTGGAGCGCAGCGTGAAGTGGTCGCGTTGGCCGAAGTATTGGTAGGGTTTGTGCCAGGGATCGACGCGAATCACACGCGCCAAATAGCGAGGGCTGAGAAAGTCAATCGCTACCGATTCTTTATCGGAAACAACATAGAAGCCACGCTCCCGACGAAACTTCTCCAGAGCTCCGGCAATCAAAGCCAAATCCGTGTGGGCCTGCTTCTGTTTTTGTTCGTTGACGGCGGCGGCAAGTGAATCAAGTTTGACCCAGTCGCGATTGCCGGCGCGCAACTGCTCTACCCGCCACCCGCGCTTGTCGTTTGTTAGCTGTGCCTCCACTCGCAGCCAGGCTATGACGATGGCCGAAGCTTGCGACGCAAGCGGGATTGGGAACGGATCGACTTCCTGAATTCGAATTGCGTCTGAGGGAAGGTGCACACCCAACAAGCTCGCAAGCAAACAACGCGCGCGTTTCACACTCGGGTCGGTGGCCGCTTTGCCTTTTAGTGGTGGGTCAGGTGCGGTGCAATCGCCCGTTGCCACTGGCGCCCCCAGCGCTCGCGCAATGAGATCTATATTCTCCCAACGATCCTGACCGATGCTGAATTCGTTGATGTGCCATTGTCCCTGGC
The DNA here is from genome assembly GCA_031365545.1 of Pyrinomonadaceae bacterium. Classification (GTDB taxonomy): domain Bacteria; phylum Acidobacteriota; class Blastocatellia; order Pyrinomonadales; family Pyrinomonadaceae; genus PSRF01. Next base: position 17,435 of record JANLYH010000010.1, read on the forward strand.
TGTCCGCTTGAAACTTAAAGACGGTCCGGATATCGGCAATTACATTTGCGGTCGAGCCGCTACCGGCAGAGACCGACTTTACGCGCACCGCGCTGCTGTCGAGCTGAAGACCACCAGCATGCCTGAGCGCCGTGCGGGCTTGCTTGGCAGACAAATCCGCCCTGGCCTCCGCGCCAGTCGTCAACAGAACACAGCAGGCGAACACCGGAAACAACAAGGATGACCTGATTCTTCCAGTTTTCATAAGCGTTTGTGCCTAACTCCCGGCTTTGCCGATGAGCATCTGCAACATGATTTGAAGTTGTGATGTTGTGAAAGGCTTGGGTAGAAAGACTACCGCGCCGGCTGCAAAACTATCTGACGAAAGCTTGGGATCCTGTTCGGCAGTCATCATCATTACCGGGATCTTCATGAGACGCTTCTCCGTCTTCATGTAACGCACCAACTCAGGTCCGGAAATGTGCGGCATTACAACGTCAAAGATCGCAGCCGTGAAGGTTGCGTCGTTTTGGAGGATTTTGTAAGCCTCGCGGCCATCGCGAGCCGCGGTCACGCCAAAGTTTTCTTTTTCCAGTATTGCCGATACTAAACGCAGGATTGCTGGATCGTCGTCAACAATCAAAATCTTTCGCTTTTGGCCTGGTTCCGACGCTGATGACATCGTGTTCTAGTTACCTTAGTGTTCCTAAACTTCCACCGCGCAGCCGCTCTCGCCGGCCCTACTCGACAATTCCGCCGCCAGCTTGATGGCGGCAACCATACTGGAATGCTCAGCGATTCCCTTGCCGGCTATGTCGAAGGCCGTGCCGTGATCTACTGAGGTACGTATGAACGGCAGGCCCAGAGTAACATTCACCGCCTCGCCAAAGGAAAGACACTTTACCGGAATCATTGCTTGATCATGATAACAAGCGATCACAGCGTCAAACTCGCCGCGGGAAGCCCGCAGGAATACCGTGTCTGCCGAAAAGGGGCCCTCAACATTGATCTCATCTTCGCGACACGCTTCGATGGCCGGTGCGATCTCTGACGTTTCTTCCATGCCAAAGAGTCCACCCTCGGCGCCGTGTGGGTTCAGGGCCGCCATCGCCAAACGCGGTCGCTCGAGGCCCCAACGTTTCAGTTCGCGATTTGTGAGGTTGATAGTGCGGATGATGCGGTCTCGTTCCACCAACGTGATCGCTTCCGAAAGCGGGACGTGCGTGGAGATCAAAACGATGCGCAAGTTGGCCGCAACGAAGGCCATTGCATACTCCTCGCTGCCGGTGAGATGAGCCAGAAACTCGGTGTGCCCGGGAAAACTGTAACCGCCCAGGAAGAGGGATCGCTTGTTGATTGGCGCCGTGGCGATGGCATCGACGCTGCCCGCAGCGCATAACTCAACCGCAGCTTCGATGTAGCCACCGGCAGCTTTTCCCGCCGCGCCGGATTCAACCCCGGGTTCGATTACGCCATTGATGTTATCGAGATGAAAGATAATCGGCTCTGACAGTTGTTCTGGGATAGGTTCTCCTGAGCGAACAATGTCGTACCCGGATTGCAGATCGAGAGTTCGCGCCGTGTGGGCCAGCAACTGCGCGTCGCCGATGATGATAGGGATGCAAACGCGTTGAATTTCTTCTTCGGCAACGGCCTTCAGAACTACTTCCGGTCCGATCCCCGCCGGGTCCCCCATTGTGATGGCGATTCGCGGCAGAGATCGGCGATGTCCTGAGCGAGATGAGCTTTCAGCAAACTGCCTCATTGGTTGAGACCAGGCCGACAAACCACTTGGGGTTGGGAAAGGAGTCGGAAAACCGTGTGAGCGCCGGTTTGCCTTTACTCCGCAGCTTCTGCGACGCGGTCTTCGGCCTTGTACATATACTTGACGTTTCGCTTGAGCAGGAGCAGATTCGGCCCCTCTTTGCGGTTCACCTTGAGGGCGCCACGATCATACCACTCAATCGTTCCTTCAATTTCCTCGCCATCAAGCAAAACGATCACCATCAAGGTGTGCGCATCAATCTGCTTCTTGTAGTAGAAGAGCTCTGCGTTGGTCTCCATCGGCGGCGGAGTTCGCTTGCGCACCTGCCCCGAGTTCTGCTGCGGACGGACGTTATCTCTACCGGAGTCTCTACCGGAGTCTCTGCCCGCGTCGCGGTCACCGCCGCCGGAGCGAGGGTGCGAACCGTTATTCGAGCGCTCTCTGGGCTGGGGCACTTCGCGTACTTTTCCCTTTACCTCGGCAAGAGTGGTTCTGATCAGTTTACGATTACTCACTTGTAAATACCTCCAAAGAATTAAGACGGGTTCAAAATCAACTCGCGCGAGACACATTTAGCGGGGATGTGATAGCGCGGCTCACAGTAACTCGCAGGCTGCGGCCTTTCGATTGGGACGAAAATTTTGACCGTATTGGAAAATCCTGCAAGGAATGGTGTTCATGCTACACAAGCGGCAGTCAAAAAGCAAAGGAGAAACTGGCCCGGTTGCGCAGCCAAACATCAGGGGAAAGAAAAAGGAAGGCCCAACAAACTGGCCTTCCTTCTACAGCAGAACGTTTGGGGATTAGTCAGCTTTCTTGCGAATGAACGTAGGCACATCCAGGTCGTCGCCACGTGCCTGCATCATCGGGCGCGGCAGATCGTCTGTCGGGCGTTGCACGAAGCGCGGCGCATTGGCCGGCAGGCTCGAGACCGCTGCTGCTGAAGCAACTGCCACAGCCTCCTCACCAAAGCCAGTGGCGATGACCGTAATCTTCATCTCGTCCTTCAAGTTTTCGTCGATGACGGCACCAAAGATAATGTTGGCATCCTCATCCGCAGCTTCGCGAATAATCGTCGAAGCGACGTTTACCTCATAAAGAGTAAGGTCGGGGCCGCCGGTGATATTAATGAGTACACCCTTCGCACCCTGGATAGTTGCTTCCTCAAGCAAGGGCGAGGAAATCGCCTGTTGGGTCGCTTCGATCGCTCGATTCTCTCCGCGGGCGCGACCGGCTCCCATTAAGGCCATGCCCATTCCCTGCATGATCGATTTGACGTCCGCAAAGTCGAGATTGATCAAACCAGGAACGGTGATCAAGTCGCTGATTCCCTGTACTGCCTGACGCAGCACATCGTCTGCAACGCCAAACGACTCAGCCAGCGACGAATCTTTCTGGACCGTGTGCAACAGACGCTCGTTTGGAATCGTGATTACAGTGTCAACGCACTCGCGCAGCTCTCGCAATCCTTGTTCGGCTTGCTGCATGCGGCGGCGACCTTCGAAGTGGAAGGGTTTAGTCACTACTGCAACCGTCAGAGCTTCCAGTTCGGTAGCCAGCGAGGCAATGATCGGCGCTCCGCCAGTTCCGGTGCCGCCTCCGAGTCCGGTGGTCACAAAAACCATGTCCGCGCCTTCAAGCACTTCAATGATCTTGTCAGTATCCTCCAGGGCCGCTTCGCGACCCACATTAGGATTGGCTCCCGCGCCCAAACCCTTGGTTAGGCGGCTGCCGAGTTGAATTTTGATAGGCGCCTTTGATCGCTTCAAGGCCTGAAGATCGGTGTTGGCAACCAGGAATTCAATGCCCTCGATGCCGGCCTCAATCATGCGATTGACCGCATTGCCCCCGCCGCCACCGATGCCGATCACTTTAATACGCGCACCAAGCGGGTGCGGATCGTCATCAATGAAAATGTTAATGCCTCTATCGAGACGCGCGTCAGCTGCCATAGTCATTTCCTCTCTTCCGAAGCGAGAAGGCTTCCAGGGCTTCTTTCTCATATGTTGGGTTGCTCGCGCCATCGGCATCCATATGTTGCGGACTATATCTTGTGCGACCGGGGCGAAAGCATACAACAACTTGTCAAAAAATACTACTGAAACGATTACGAAATCTTGAGACAAAATGGGTCAGCCTTCCGGTCGTGCCGCGCCGAGTGGTGGCGATGCGCAACTCGCTGGCTTGAGCGCGACTGGCAACCAAAGCCAGTCCGGCGGCCGCGGTCCATGATGGACTCTGCACGTCCTCAATCAGTCCGCCAAACCGATCGCGTTCCGGATAACCGATCCGAACCGGAGCATCAAAAACCTGCTCCGCGATTTCTGTCATGCCACTTAGCAATGCTCCGCCACCGGTGAGCACCACGCCGCTCGAGAGTTGTCTTTCCCAACCGGCGTCTTTGATCTCGTCAGCGACGTGGAGCAAGACTTCTTCGGCACGCGGCTGCAAAATATCGCAAAGGATCTGGCGCGAAAGTTGACGGGGCGCCCGGCCTCCGACTGAAGGAACATCTACGAGCTCGCTTCGCTCCATTTCGCTGAGCGCGGTACTGGAGGCGCAACCAACGGTTCGCTTGATCTTCTCAGCGTCGGGGATTGGCGTTCGCAATCCGAAGGCGATGTCATTGGTAAAATGTGAACCGCCCAGAGGAAACACCGCCGTATGTTGCACTGCGCCTCGCTGATAGATCACGAGCCCTGTTGTTTCGGCGCCGATATCTACCAGCGCGGCGCCAAACTCCTTGTCGTCTTCAGTTAACGAAGCCTCAGCGGCTGCAAGTTGCTCCAGCACCATGTCTGCCACGATCAAACCGGCCCGATTTACCGCGTTTATCGCGTTCTGCCGGGCCGTGACCGGGCTGGTGACGATATGCACTTTCACCGCCAGCCTTGCTCCGATCATGCCCACCGGGTCGTTGATTCCATCCTGATCATCCACGATGAATTCCTGTGGCAAGCGGTCCACTATCTCGCGGCCGGCGGGCAGTTGAATTGCACAGGCAGAATCGATAGCGCGGCGCACGTCCTCGGTAGTTATTTCTCGATCACGACCTGATACGGCCACGATCGCCTGTCCGTTAAAACCCAAAATGTGCGAGCCCGCCAAATTGATGGTCACTTCTTCGGCTTCGATGCCGCTCATCCGTTCGGCTTCTTCAACCGCCTTCTTGATCGCATCAACTGCGGCGTCGGGATTTACGATCACTCCTTTGCGTAGTCCGCGGGCTTCGGCCTCACCGATGCCAACGATCTTCAGCAATCCGCTCTCGCTTGGCCCACAAGCAATACACGTCACCCTGCTCGTCCCTATGTCGAGACCGATTGTGTGCTGGGTACGCTTGGCCATTTAGTAAGTGCTCCTTAAGTGAAACAATTTATGCAGTCGTTATCTGTGCTGATCGGGCTTCTTCGTTTTGTCTGCCTTCTTGTCCGCTGCCAACTTATCAGCGCGATTCTTCCCGCTCTTGCTTTCCGCAGTTTTGGCAACAGGGTGAGTGCTGGAAGGCCGGCGCGACGGAGTCGTGCTCAAATCAGCAGCAGGCGCCCGTTCCTTCGACGCTTCCGAATTGACGCCGGCTGATGGCGCGCTCTCACTCACATTTGCGCCGGTTGTGTGCCCGACGAAAGCCCTCTTTTCCTGACTTAGATCGATGTAGCTAATTTGAGAACCACGCCCCAACTGCCGCTGCGCATCGAGCACCTCCAGCGCATCCTTTAATCGTTTACCGAAATCCTGAGAGCCCAAACGGATTTCAATATGCGAATCGTCGCCGGCCAGCTGGGCGCGCACGTCTCTAATGTCGTTCAGGTTGACTTCACTAACACGTTCGGAAAGTCCGGCGGCGTCCCAATTCTTCTGCATCTCCAAAAACCTGGCCACGCGCTCGTGGTTTTCCGCACGCGCACCTTCTGGATCTTCCTCATTCAGGCCGCGCAGGAAAAACGGCGGTATCTGATCCGTCGGCAACATCTCGCCGAGCAACACTCCATCGTCGTCTACCCAACGAAAGCGTCCCGATGCCGTGCGCACAACGGCTCGTTGAACGCGCTCCACGATGCGAACGCGGATCCCATCAGGTAAGACGCGCGACACTACAGCAGTTCGTATCCAGGGCAACTTTTCCAGCCGTGCATTCATGCCTTTGAGATCGGCTTTCCAAACCCCAGTCTTGGAAACTTCACTGCGGACGAGCGCCTGAACCTCATCGGTTGACACTCGTGAAGTGCCCTGCACTTCGATCCGGCGAACTTGAAAAAAACTCGCAGATGCCGCTACGCGATATCCCGCAAAAATGAGGACCCCAGCTACTATGGCCAGGGCAAGTTTTAGGAACGCCGGAACATACCCGAGCAAGGCGCGGAGGCGAGTCACCAACGCTTCGCCACCACTCTCGCGCCGCAGCGGTCGTTGGGTCGCAGCACTCGAGCGACGGTGATTGCCGAGGCCGCTCCGATTACCAACTTTGTGTGTGATGACTTGCTCTCTCACTTCAATTCCTTTCGGTCAAGATCACCTTTCGCTTCGTCGCCCTCCGGCTGTTCATCAGGCTTATTCGCCCTCCAGAGTTCAACCTCATATTCCAGCTCGATTCCATGTTCGCGCCTGACGCGGTCACGAATCTCTTCGGCCAGGGCCAGCGCATCTTCCGCGCGCGCACCTTCGCCCTCAGTCACAATAAAATTTGCATGCACCGGAGATACGACAGCCCCACCTCGGCGCGAACCCTTCATTCCCAACCCATCGATAATTTTTCCGGTGCCCACCGCACTGGTGGGCGGGTTCTTGAAGAAACAGCCTGCGGAACGAGAGCCGTGAGGTTGCGTCGCCAGTCGCCGCGATTTTGCGTCTTCCATACGCGCGCGAATTTTCTCGGGATCGTCCGACGTGAGCCGCAAGGTTGCGCCAAGTAGTAACTCGCCTTCCTTGAATGACGTGTGACGGTAGTTCCATTGCACCGCGGTCCCGGGAACTTCCACCACCTGGCCCGCGCGAGCCACCCGCACTGTCTCCGTCACGGTTCCGATCTCATGGCCATAGGCGCCGGCATTCATCCACAAGGCGCCCCCGACTGTTCCAGGAATGCCACCAAGACCTTCTATTCCAGAAAGACCCTGACGCCCCGCTTCAATGCAAAGCCGCGGCAGCGAATAGCCAGCGGGAACCGACACACGCTCGCCGTCAAACTTGAGTTCACCTTTCAATTCTTTAAGACTCAAAACGACGTAATGGTGATCGCCATCGTCGGCGAGAATGTTGCTCCCGGATCCGAGCGCGCGCCAGGCAATCCCCGCCTGATCCATTTCATGCACCACGGCGGCAGCCTGCGCTTCCTGATCCGGCGCGACGACCCAGTCAATCGCGCCGCCAACGCGCAAACTGGTTAACTCAGCAAAGCGCTTGCCGCGTTCGGCGCGCACGCCCAAACGCGCTGCAATCTCCGCGATGGCAACATCCCGTTTAGCGAGTGTTTTTTCGTCGACTTCAGTCATCGCTTGCTGGGCAACAGTTCATCAGAACTAAACGCTCTTCGCCTCGCTGCGCTCGCGAAGCAGTGTCAATAATTGATCGCTCACTCGGCTAACCGTGCCGGCGCCCAGAGTCAAAACCAGATCGCCCGGCTGCACGTGATCTCGCAGCGCCTCCGGCGCATTCTCCAAGGCGCCAACATAACGAGCATCCTTGTGTCCGTAACGTTTGATCGCCGCGGTCAGCGTTTCTGCGGTGATGCCTTCGATAGGATCCTCGCTGGCCGCGTAAATGTCCGTGATAAAGAGCGTGTCAGCGTTATTGAAAGACCGGGCAAACTCTTCCATCAGATCGTGTGTGCGGCTGTAGCGATGCGGTTGAAACAACACCACAATGCGTCTACCGCCCGAACCAATTTTCGCGGCCGCTAACGTCGCTTTAACCTCCGTCGGATGGTGACCATAGTCGTCAACTACCATTACGCCACCCGCTTCGCCCTTGAACTGAAAACGTCGGCCGGCCCCGCTGAAGCTGGCCAATGCTTCCGCAATCTGCGTAAACGGAACATCCAATTCAAACCCCACGGCGATCGCCGCCAATGCGTTGTAGACGTTGTGGAGCCCGGGTACGCACAAGGTGATATCGCCAACCACATCCGCACCATGCCAGACGGTGAAGACTGAGCCGAAGTTCTGGTCATAACGAATCGCGTGAGCCGAAATATCCGCCTGCGCGCTCAAGCCATAGGTTATGCGGCGACGCTCTACGTCCGGGATGATGGCCTGCACGTTTGGATCGTCAAGACAAAGGACCGACGCGCCGTAAAACGGAACTTTATTAACAAAGCTGGTGAAGCAGGCGCGCACGTCGTCCATATCGTGGTAGTAATCCATATGCTCGCGATCGATATTCGTGATCACGGCGATGGTTGGGGTCAGCATCAGGAACGACCGATCGCTTTCATCGGCTTCAACCACCATCAGATCGCTCGTACCGAGGTGCGCGTTTGATCCGAATGCGCCCACGACACCGCCAACAACAATCGTAGGATCCATGCCCGCGTGCCCTAAAACAGTTGCCACCATCGAGGTAGTCGTAGTCTTGCCGTGCGAGCCCGCCACCGCCACAGTGTGCGGCTTGAGTCGCATCAGTTCAGCCAACATTTCCGCTCGCGGAATCACGGGGATTGACCTGCGGTGGGCCTCGGCAATTTCCGGATTGTCTTCACGCACCGCGGTGGAACGAACAACGACGTGCGCGTCGCCCACGTTTTCACTGGCGTGACCTTCAGTAAACTCAACGCCCATCTGTTGCAGCCGGTCTGTGACGCTGGATTTTTTCGCGTCCGAGCCCGACACGCGGAAGCCCAGGTTGACGAGCACCTCGGCGATGCCGGACATGCCGATGCCGCCAATGCCTACAAAATGGACGTGTTGAATTCGTCGAAACATAATAATCAGCGAGCAGTGAGCAGTGGGCAGTGCGCAGCAAAAGCCCGCGGCCGCACGTCTCGAATTCTACTTACATTGAAATACTTCATCGGTTTGGTTCTGCTTTCTGCCCACACCTCACTGCCCACTGCTCACTAGCTTTTCCATCATATCCACGACTGCCGCTGCTGCATCTCCGCGAGCCATTCCACGCGCGGCTTGTTCCATCTTATTGATTCTCTCCGGCTCGCGCACAAGGGCCGTTAACTCCTCAGCCAATCGTTGTCCCGACAAATCCTTTTGCAGAATCATCGTTCCCGCACCCGTCGCGGCGAGCGCTTCCGCATTCCTTCGCTGATGATCGTCGGCCGCTAATGGAAACGGGATCATCATGGATGCCTTGCCCGCGGCAATTAGTTCGGCCGTCGTAGTTGCACCAGCACGGCAAATCACCAGATCCGCAGCCGCGAATGCCGCCACCATATTGTCAATGTACTTCAGCACCGTGGCCCGTTCGGCCCAACCAGTTTCCGTGTATCCCAGGCTAACTTTGGCAAAATCTGATTCGCCGGTTTGATGTGTTATCCGCAAAGCATCCTTCAGACTTGCCAGCAATGGCAGCGCCGCAAGCATGGCTTCGTTGATTGCGCGGGCGCCTTGCGAACCACCAAACACGAGAACAGAAAGTTGTCCCGGCTGGCGTTCCCTGGCTGCAATCTCAAAGAACTCCCGGCGCACCGGATTCCCCGTCACCACTGCCTTTCCTCTGAAATAGGGCAGCGCAGCGTCGAACGAAACAGCCGCCTTATCAACGAAGCGCGCCAGTACGCGATTGGTCCAGCCGGGTAAGGCATTCGATTCCATCACGAGGTTTGGCAGCCTTAGCATGACCGCGCTCAACACCACGGGCCCGGAAACGTAACCGCCCGCGCCGATTACAACGTCAGGACGAAATGCCCTAATCAAACTTCTGGCGCCCAGCAAGCTTTTCGGCAACACGAGCAATCCACGCGCCCGCGCAACCGGTCCGACATTTTTAAGGCCTGCACTGTCAATGAGCGAAAGTTCAAAACCTGCGTGGGGAACCAGCTTGTTTTCCAGACCGCGCGCCGTACCAACAAACCTGACTTGCGATTCCGGGTCGCGGCGCAAGATTTCTCTGGCGACGGCAATGCCCGGATAAATGTGGCCGCCCGTTCCACCAGCGGCAATCAGCACGCGCATCGCGGGTCACCAAAACCGCGAAGCAGCCATTCGCCTTGCGGGCGCCACGCGCAACTTTCGCGGCTCCTTATCACGCTTCGCCAACGACGATTTGAAAAGTGCGAGACTAAAGGAGCCGGTTGAGTGTTGCGAGATATTTAGCAGCACGCCAACCGCCGCCAGCGTTGGCACCAGCGACGAACCGCCATAAGAAATAAACGGCAACGGGATGCCCTTAGTCGGCACCAGCGAAAGTACGACGCTCATATTAAATAGCGCCTGCGCCACGATTCCGGTCACGATGCCCAGCGAAAGCAACTTTCCAAATTGGTCGGGCGCCAGCAACGAAGCACGAAGACCCCGCCATAGAAGCAACGCGAAGCCCGCGAGCACCGCAAGCGTGCCGAGTAAACCCAACTCCTCACCGATAACGGCAAAGATAAAGTCAGAGTGAGCAAACGGCAGAAACAGCATCTTCTGTTTGCCCTGAGCGAACCCGAGTCCATTAGGACCGCCAGAGCCCACCGCGATTAGCGACTGCACCACTTGAAAGCCGCTCTTCTGCGGATCAGCCCAGGGATCCAAAAACGTAATGAGCCTCGCCATGCGCCACGGGACAAAGATCAGCAACCCGGCCGCCAGCAGCAAGGCCGGCGCCGCCGCCATTGCGAGATGCAGCACTCGCGCGCCGGCGGCATAAATGACCACCACAAAAATCACCGCCAGCATCATCGATGTGCCAAAGTCGGGTTCAATTACAATGAGCCCCGCCAGTACTGCCGTCACGAGACCACAGGGTAGGAACGTCCGCCAAAAGTCGCGCTCTTCGCCGGTGTGCTTCTCAAGGAAGTAAGCCAGGAAGATCGCCAGCGCCAGCTTCGAAATCTCGGAAGGTTGAAGCGAAAGCCCACGGAACTTGATCCAACGCCGCGCGCCGTTTATCGCCGAAAAACCAAAGACTGCAAGCAGCAAGATGCCGGTTACGAGCAGCAGTCCGTAGACAACGCGACGATCTCGCAGTCGGTTGTAATCAAACTGCATCGTGAAGAGCATTGCCACCAAACCTATCGCCGTCCAGATCGCCTGCTTCGTGACGTAGTAGAAACTGCCGTGGTGTTCGCTCTGCGCTAACATTGCGGAGGCGCTGTAAACCATGACGACGCCAAATAGAGCCAACCCGATGGTTGCCGCAAAAAGCCACTTGTCTGGATATAACTTTCGGGCCATAACTTTTCTAAGTCTCGAGTTTCGAGTTTCGAGTTCCGAGTTTGCTGGTAACGGTGTCAGAACCCTTCCTAGGCTGCGAACTTGAAACTTGAAACTCTAAACTTGAAACTTCGTCCTTAAAGACTTTTCCGCGCTGCTCAAAGCTTTCAAACATGTCGAAGCTGGCGCAGGCGGGCGCCAGCAGAACGATGTCGCCCGCCTGCGCCGCCGCGAAAGATTTGTTGACTGCGAAAATCATACTGGTCACGCGCTCGGTCGGAGCAAACTCACCCAGCTCGCGTTCAATTGTTTCTGCGTCTTCGCCAAGCAAAATTAGTTGCCGAACGTGATCGCGCACCAACGGTGCGAGCGGAGCATAGGGCGCTTTCTTGCCACGTCCGCCGAGGATCAGAATGACTTTTCCTGCAGTGTCGGCAAACGCTTCAAGTGCTTTGACAGCAGCATCGACACTGGTCGCTTTAGAGTCGTTATAAAACTTTACCCCACCAACTTCGGCGACAAACTCGAGCCGATGCTCGACCGGCTTAAAAGTCCTAATCGTCTCGCGCATCGAATTGGGAGCAGCGCCGCACGCGAGTCCAGCCGCCAGAGCAGCCAGCACATTTTCGATGTTGTGACGGCCGCGAAGTTTCATTTCGTCTGCCATTAGCAGAACTCGGCCACCGTCGGCCGTTCGCGAAACAATTTCGCGACCTCGCAGAAATAGTCCGTCTTCCAATTCCTTCGTCAGGCTGAACCTCGTTACGTGCGCGCGCAATCCCTGCGCCCAGCTCGAAACCACTTCGTCATCGGCGTTTAGAATCGCCAGATCGCCCGGGACCTGATTCATGAAGATGCGATGCTTCGCCGCCGCGTAGTCAGTAAATGTTTCGTAACGATCCATGTGGTTTGGCGTAACGTTTAGCACCAACGCGATCGTCGGATGAAATTCCTTGATCGTTTCCAACTGAAAACTCGACATTTCAACTACCGTCCAACCGTCTGCGCTCGAACTCTCAACCAAAGAAATAAGCGGTGTTCCAATGTTGCCGCCAACCTGCACTTTCAAGCCGGCGTCTTCAAGTAACTTACCAATCAACGAGGTCGTCGTCGTCTTGCCATTTGAACCGGTGATCGCAACGATGCGCCCTTGCAAATACCGCGAAGCCAATTCAACTTCACCGATAACTTCAGCGCCGGCGCGCTCCGCATAACGAAGTGGTATCGCTTTGGCCGGGACGCCCGGACTGATAACCACCAGGTCAAGCTGATCAAGCAACCAACCCGGCAGTTCGCCGGCTAAACAGCCGATGCCCTCGTCTTTTAACGCCAGCGCATCAGCTCTCCACTTTTCAAGAGGCAGCGCGTCGTTTAGCGCTACCGTCGCGTCGCGCGCCGCCAAAAACCTGGCGCAGGCAATCCCGCTGCGCGCCGCCCCGACGACCAGTACTTTCTTGCCGGCGACGTTCATTCAGTGGGCAGTGGGCAGTGGGCAGTGGGCAATAAGAGCAGCGAAAGCTGACGCTGCTTGCCTAAGTCACTGAGAAAACCGCTCATAAGAGCCACGCCCATAGTTACCTCGCTTCCCGATCCTCATTCTGCACACTGCTCACCGTAGTTTGAGCGTCGACAAGCTCAACAACGCAAACAGGATCGCCAGGATCAGAAAACGAAACACAATCTTCGACTCTTTCCAGTCCTGCATCTCGAAGTGATGGTGCAACGGCGTCATCTTAAATAGGCGCCTGCCGGTGCCGGTCGTGCGCTTAGTCATTTTAAACACGCCCACCTGGAGCGTCACCGACAAGGCCTCGATCACAAACACACCACCGATCATCAACAACATGAATTCCTGTTTCGTGAGCACCGCCACGGTCCCCATCGCGCCTCCGATGGCGAGGCTGCCCACGTCGCCCATGAAAACTTCCGCCGGTGGCGCGTTGTACCAAAGAAACCCCAGACTCGCTCCGGCCATGGCGCCGCAGAAAACTGTTAACTCTGCCGCTTCCGGCCGGTGCGTCAATTCCAAATACTTGGCCCATCTCGCATCACTGCTCAGATAAGTCAAAGCGGTCAACGCCGTCATAGCGATGAACGTTACGCTGATCGCTAAACCATCGAGGCCGTCCGTCAGGTTCACGCCATTCGAGAACCCGAGCAAGACAATGATGATGAAGAACAAATAAAGAATCGGACCAATAAAACTAACGCCATTGGGCACCGCCGTCGCTTTAATAAATGGAATGCTCACGTTCCATGAATAGTCGCTCGCGAAATATTTGGTTAGTACAAACAGCACTGCCCAGACGGCGATTGCAATCAGCAACTGTCCGAGCAGCTTCTGTTTGCCGGTTAAGCCCAGGCTGCGCTGCTTGGCCATCTTCGCGTAGTCGTCCGCGAAACCGATGGCGCCGAACAGCAAGGTAGCGATCACCACCGTCCACACATAAACACTGGAGAGCCTGGCCCAGAACAGAGTTGAAATCACAACGGAGCCAATTATCAGCACGCCGCCCATAGTCGGCGTGCCGCGCTTGGCCATATGTCCCTGCGGTCCCTCTTCGCGAATCTGTTGTCCGATATCCCAACCCTTCAGTGCGCGAATCAGCCGGCCACCAAACAAGAGCGAAAGCAACAGCGCCGTGATCGAAGCATAAGCCGTCCGGAAAGTGACGTACTGAAAAACGTTGAGCGCCTTGATTAGAAACCAATCCTTCTCCTTGAAATGGTTGTAGAGCAGCTCATATAGGACGTAATAGATCATTCGCTATTGTTGTCTTCCTGCCCGTTCCAATCTGACGTAACGACTACTAATCGTCTGCCTCGACCAAGGGAAACTGCTCGCGCATTGCGGTCACTATCCTGTCCGTCGCCACGCCCCTTGAGCCTTTGACCAAAACCAGGTCGCCCGCTCTGACTTCCGCAACAAGCGCGTGCGCCGCCTCGTCAGAAGTCTCGAAGAAACGGGTGTCGCTCAGGCCTGCCTCTCTGGCACCCGCGACGAGTGCTGCGGCCAGGCCGCGAACGCCCCACACTACGTTAACGCCCGCCTGGCCAATCTTGCGACCGGTGTCGCGGTGAAGTGCGTCCTCTTCAGGTCCCAGTTCCAGCATTTCGCCGGCTATGACTATGCGCCGTCGGGCTTTCACGCCGTCCTCTGTAATGGTGCGCACCATGTTTATCAAGGAGCGCGGATTCGAATTGTACGAATCATCCACGACGGTAAAGCCGGCGGCGAAATTCAGTACTTCTCCCCGCATTCGCGGAGGCTTGGCGGTGTTGAAAGCCGCGGCAATTTGCGCCGGTTGGATCTCAAAACACGTAGCCACTGCCGCTGCCGCAAGCGCGTTCATTAGATTGTGCCGGCCGCTCATTCGCAGCGTCGCCGGTGATGCACCCAACGGCGTCCGCAAGCGAAACTTGATCATGCCGAGTTGGCCGGCGTCTATCTCGCTGGCTGAAACGTCTGCGGGATGCTCGATTCCAAATGTCACGATGCGCCCTTTATGCTTGTCGCGCATCTTGATGACCCATTCGTCGTCTGCGTTCAACACCGCGACCCCGTCCGGCTTAAGACCCTCGATCAGTTCCGCTTTGGCCGCAGCGATGTTCTCTATGCTTCCCAGATATTCGAGATGCACCGGCGCGATCATCAACTCCACTGCAATATCCGGCGGCGTAATCTCGCACAGTCTTTGAATCTCGTGAGTAGGCGACGACATTCCCATTTCGAGTACGGCCACATCAAAATGCTCTGCCGACCTGCCCTCGCTGACCATGCGCAAGACCGATAGCGGCAGCCCCAGTCCGTTGTTGTAGTTGCGCTCACTCTTCAGCACGCGCAGACCATTCGCGCTCAGTAGATGCGCTGTTAACTCCTTGGCCGTCGTTTTTCCCGCGCTACCGGTAATGCCCACGACGCGTTTGCCCCATTGTTCGTAGACGCGATGCGCCAGGGTCTGCAGCGCCGCGATCGCGTCATCCACCAGTAGAAGCCGATCTTTAAGGGACTCGAGTTCCGGATCACCGGCTACCCGATCAGCGCGAGCAACGGCTGCAAGTGCGCCCTTGCCCAGCGCGCCGGCGATAAATTGATGGCCGTCCGCAAAGGCGCCGTTAAAGCCCGCACGGATATAGTCCGGCTGAGACAACGCGAAGAAGAGTTCGCCCGTTTTCACCGACCTTGAATCGATCGAAAAATCAATAATTCGTTTGTCAAACAACTCGGCGTCTGCGTCTGTTACGACGGCGCCCATCAAAAGGGATGCTTCGCGAACCTTCACGTCATTCCAACCTCTGTCTGAACAGCTTCGGTGGCATCGCCCGCGGCCAACTCCATGACGCCGGAACTAGAAAGAGCGTCCTCGGAAAAGAATTCGTCAGTATTTACCGCGGCCGTAGCCTTCACCATGACCCGGCTTTCCCGTAAACGCTTTCGACATGCCGTCACCCGGTTTCTTACGCCGCTATGAGAGAACTCGTTACCAAGCATTCGCTGGGGGATCATTTTGCTTGCTCCGTATGATGTTCGTGTCTTTCGATTTAACCTCAGTTCAGCCTTCCAAAATCAACATAAACGACTTGCCCCGAACGCAACTCGCTACCGGCTTGTGGCATTTGTCCTACCGCTCGGCCGCCCTCTCCGTGTGCTTCGACTTGCATGCCCAGTCGCGCACAAGCGCGTGCGACATCACGCACGCTTCGTCCACGCAGGTCGGGCATTAGAATCGCGCTGTTGGTGGCGACAGCATAAACAATCTCACTGCCGCGGTTATCTCGCGCGGTAACCTGCGGCATCGTCGATTCCCTGGTCTGCTCTTGTCGCGCCTCGATTTCCCGACGCTTCTCGTCCGCGCGTTGCTGCGAAATCTCCGCGGGTGTTTGCGTGGCTCGCGCGATGAGTTCCGGATTATTGAAGTCGGTGTCCGGCATCACGCCCATCTCCGGCAGAATCTGTTCCGCAATCTGACGAAACACCGGCGCGGCGACGTCACCGCCGTGATAGGAACCACCTGGTTCGTCGATTACTACAATGATCACCACTGCCGGATTGTTGACGGGAGCGAAGCCGACGAAGGAGGCTACAAATTTCGTCCTCGAATATGCCCTGGTTTTCGGATCGATCTTCTGGGCAGTGCCGGTCTTACCCGCGGCCGAGTATCCGTCCAGTTGTGCCTTCTTGGCGGTGCCATTGAGAGTGACACCTTCGAGCATTCCGCGTAACGCTGTGGCAGTCTCTTTGCTGACGACGCGGTGCTGTTCGGGCGTTGGGCGATAAGTCGTCACGCCGTTGGCATTCCGGATCTCCCGAATCAAATGAGGAGCGATGCGTACGCCATCATTTGCCAGGGCTCCAAAAGCGCCGACCATCTGCACCGGTGTCACACCAACTTCCTGACCAATGGCCACCGAACCGATCGAAGATGGTTGCCAACGATTGAGGGGTCGCACCAGGCCAGGGGTTTCACCGGGCAATTCGATCCCCGTGCGCGAACCAAACCCGAAACGCTGGATGTAGTCATACATGGTTGGGTCGCCTACCCGCAGGCCAAGCTTGATGGCGGCTACGTTGCTTGATTTAGCGAGGGCGTCCGTCAGGGTTAAATCGCCAAAAGGGTGGTGGTCGTGGATCAAGCGTTTGGCTACCGTAATTGAACCCATCTGGCAGTCGATGTGATCGCCGGGCTTGGCCAGTCCCTTTTCGATCGCCGCTGAAAACGCAACTATCTTAAACGTTGAACCCGGCTCGTAAATATTTTGCAGCGCCCAGTTTGCGCGCGCTGCTGGCGTGGCGGCGCCCACGTCGTTCGGATCAAAGGTGGGCGCATTGGCGAGCGCCAGGATTTCGCCGGAATGCGGGTCGAGCACAATCGCGGTTCCCGCTTTAGCCCCTGACTGTTGAATAGCCGTCGTCAGGGCCGCTTCAGCCTGATACTGAATAGACTGATCGATGGTCAGG
>JANLYH010000076.1:0-1558 GCA_031365545.1 Pyrinomonadaceae bacterium
GCACCGTCAGGTGCGAAGGTTTTCGCGCAGCGCGCTCATTGCGGGCGGGAGGCCCGCGGTCCCAGTATCAGCTTCCCGGCATCACGCCGGTCTTTAGCGAAGATGAAGGACAGAGTTTTTCAATTACACACTCGGCGCAGAGCGGATTGCGCGCTTTGCAGACGGCGCGGCCGTGGGCAATCATCAAGTGCGGGAACATGACCCAATCTTTTTTCGGAACGATTGCGATCAGATCCTGTTCGATCTTTTCCGCAGTCTTCGCCTCAGAAAATCCAAGCCGATGCGATAGCCTGGTCACGTGCGTGTCCACTACGACACCAGCGCTTATGCCAAACGCATTTCCGAGCACAACGTTTGCGGTCTTACGCGCCACTCCCGGCAGTTCCAGCAACTCGTCCATTGTCTGCGGCACTTCATCGCCATGCTGCTCATGCAACATTTTCGTCGCGCCCTGAATTGAAGTTGTCTTGTTGCGGAAGAAGCCGGTGCTGCGAATGTCGCGCTGCAACTCCTTCGGCGCTACTTTGAGATAGTCTGCTGGTTTCCGATACTTGCGAAAGAGATCCTGCGTGACGATATTCACGCGCGCGTCAGTACATTGAGCGGAAAGAATTGTCGCAATCAACAGCTCGAAAGCGTTTGCGTGATTGAGCGAACACTTCGCATCGGGATAGGCACGCTTCAGCGAACGGATGATCTGTTTCGCTTTCTCCTTGATTTGCTTGAGATCGATATCTCGCCTCGTGATCGCTGGAGGGTTAACTCGTCTGTGTGTCATCTAGTTGGGGGCAAAATGAAGTTTCAGTTACTAATGTACTCAATCTCACCGGCTTCGATAGTCTTCAGTGCTTTGTTGACGGCAGGCATGAGTTGTTTGAGGTCTTCAATGTCGTTGGTTGGAGCTACTAGCACAATAATCGCCAGATCAAACTTACCCAGGGTTTGCTGGTGCTCGAGGTTCTGGTCATTGGTCAGAAGCACGTCGAAGTTCGCTTCGGCCAAGCGCAGGAGCTCGCCGTTTTGTTTGCTTGCCCAACCTGCTTCCGGAACCGTTAGGACTTCATCCGCCTCGACCGCACGTTTCAACTTCTTCGGCAGACATTCGTCCAGCAGGACCTTCATATCTGCGCGTCCTTGAGTGTGTCTTTCAAACGACGCAGTAATTCTATAGCCTGCTCACGGCGGACGGTGGGAAAATCATCCAGAAATTCGTCCAACGGATGGTCACCGGCAAGATAGTCAAGCAGACTTTGAACAGGAACCCGGGTTCCCGCAAAAACCGGGGCTCCGCTCATAACGTTTGGCGACCTTGAAATAACGGCTTCTGCAGTCTTAGTACTCATAACCTATTACCTCGGTGGGTGATTCAGTTTACCTTGGAAGTTGCACAAAAACCACGTTTGTCCTTCATCGCTTTCCGTGCGCGATCTTCGCTGCTTCCGGCAGCGCGCGCAACCGCAGCATTGCCAATACGCCCAACAATGGTCCGGGCGCCAGCGAGGCAAACGCATAACGCCAACCAACCGCGCGAACGAAATAAGGAATTAGCTCGATCGAG
>JANLYH010000127.1:0-2520 GCA_031365545.1 Pyrinomonadaceae bacterium
GCGGTCTACATGAGCCAGGCAGAAGAACTCGAAACGATGTTGCGCTTTGAGACGGAGGCGCAAATGCGTTGCTTCGCGTCGCTCGACGGCGCCGAAGGCTGCCGCGCGTTTTTGGAAAAACGTGCACCGAAGTTTACTGGAAGATAGAACTCTTTCAGAACCCGGAGCGGTAGCGACGGGCCAGAGAATCTAGTTAACAAATCAGGACTTTTTAGCTTATGTTGATTCGAGGGCCGGTCGCTATCGCTCCCGGTTCTGAAATACAGCTAGACAAGCCCCTACCAATATGAAGCTACAAAATAAGCTTGCGTTAATAACCGGAGGTGGGCGTGGCATCGGCCGCGCTATCGCGCTCGAGTTTGCCCGTGAAGGCGCGAGCGTTGCCGTCGCCGCGCGCACCGCAGCAGAGGTTGAACAGGTCGCGAAGGAACTCAAGGATCAGTTTCAGACAAACGCGCTGGCCGTAACTTGTGATGTTTCCGACAGCGCCGCTGTGAACGAGATGTTTGCGAAAGTCACTGAACACTTTGGCCGCGGCCCGGATATTCTGGTGAACAATGCCGGCATAGCTGAGTCGGCCGCGCTGATCAAAACAGATGACGAACTCTGGCAACGGCATCTCGCGGTTAATCTCTCGGGAACGTTTTACTGCACGCGTGCGGCGCTCCCAGAAATGATCAGTAGCGGTTGGGGTCGCATCATCAACGTCGCTTCGATTGCGGGGAAAGTCGGCGGACCTTACATCTCTGCCTACTCTGCTTCCAAGCATGGTGTGTTGGGATTAACGCGCTCAGCGGCGCTGGAAGTTGCGCGAAATGGGATCACTGTCAACGCGATCTGTCCGGGTTATGTAGATACTGACATGGTGACCCATGGCATTGAGAACATTACCCGCAGGGCCGGTATCTCCGAGCAAGAAGCGAGGATGGCGCTCGAAGGCATGAGTCCACAGAATCGTTTGGTCACTTCGGAGGAAGTAGCGGCGTTGGCTCTGTTGTTAGCGTCAGAAGACGCTCGCGGGATAACCGGGCAAGGCATCAACGTCGACGGCGGCACCGTGATGTTTTAAGTAACGCAAACTGTTAGTGGGACAGCTCTTATTATGATTCCAAAACGAACCTCTTGGCTGTTCATTTTGGTCTTAGGGTTGACGACTGCTGCTGCCGCTCAGCGGACCGTCAGTCATCGTGCGAATCCGGACGTCCGCCTTTCCAAGAAACAGTCCACTTTCTACGTCACCTTCAAGGGTGAGGACAATGGTCGCGTCTGGCTCCGGCTGCATAACAACACAAAATGGGCTATCACGATCCCTACAGAAGAGTCGTACTTCGACGATAAGTGTGTTTATAAGATGACGGGCGGCTACCCTGTCCTTTGTATGCCGCAGGGCATGAAGGCGGAGATCAGATACTCAATCGAACAAGATGGGCAGATGTTGTCGGTTAAATCGGGCACGGTTTGCACCTCGGTTCTATTACCAGGACGCTATGTTGAATTCAGCGTTTTGCGTGACCACGTCTCAAACAAGCGAAGCGTTCTCATTCCATTTCAATATGAATGGGAAGCGGGAAATGGCTATTCAGGTGAGAGCGACCCTGTGCATTGGATCAGGGCCCAGGAAAAGGTTCTAACGAAGCGTTCGCCCTGAGTTGATGGAACTGTCCCGCAAGGTTTCTGCGACGCAAACTAACAGTTTGCGTTACCCAATCCGCCCTAACAACTCAAACACCAACCGCACCGGCAAGCCAACCACATTGAAATAGTCTCCCTGAATCCCTTTAATGAAGAGCGCGGCTTTGCCTTGTATGCCATAAGCGCCGGCCTTGCCTTTCGGTTCACCGGTGGAAACGTACCAGTCGATTTCCTCAGCAGACATCTCTGCAAACAGCACCCGCGTGGTTTCGTGATCTATCAGTACTTGAGCAGAACCAGCACGCACCAGCGCCACGCCGGTCACTACTTCATGCCACTGGCCGCTCAAGAGTCTCAGCATGCGACGCGCATCTTCGTCATCCTCCGGCTGGCCGAGAATTTCTCCAGCGATGACCACGGTAGTGTCAGCGCCGAGCACCATCCGATCAGGAAATCGTTGCGCTACGGTTTCCGCTTTCGTGCGCGCGAGACGCCTGACATAAACCTCCGCAGCTTCATCCGGCTCCAGGCTC
This sequence comes from Pyrinomonadaceae bacterium, assembly GCA_031365545.1. Lineage (GTDB taxonomy): Bacteria > Acidobacteriota > Blastocatellia > Pyrinomonadales > Pyrinomonadaceae > PSRF01. The sequence continues at coordinate 2,166 of JANLYH010000127.1, forward strand.
TCATCGATGTTCGCGGCGATTGCTTTAAACTCCCAGCCCACCGCCGCCAGTATCTCGGCGCGCCGCGGACTCGCAGAAGCCAATATAAGTTTGTCTTCCAGCATAGGTTTCGTGAACACTTGCGAAGTCAAGCTACCAGCCTGCGAAGCTGGCGGACAGAGTGATAGCCCCAGGCGCTGGCGCAGCCGAGCCTGGGGTTACCGAAGCAAGCCAAAACTGAGCCTGCGAAGCTGGCGACAGATGATCTAGTCAAGGAGATATGCATTTTTTTCAATCCAGATCAATTTTCCCGGTCATCTGTCGCCCACTTGCGTGGGCTCGATTCATTTGTGATCGCGGTTCCCCCAGGCTCGGC
>JANLYH010000130.1:0-6563 GCA_031365545.1 Pyrinomonadaceae bacterium
CGGTTTGCCTTTACGCTCGCCTACCAATTTCAACCGCCTCAGGCTGATGAGCGAGTTTACAAAGATTTGATCGGTCTGCTGTTGTCGGCAGCTTTGGCGAAAGACTGTGGGAAGCCGGACAACGACGGTTCGGAAATCTGCTACCAGATCGGTTCAATATTTTCCAAGGTCGAGAAATATTACGGATCCCGGGCGGCGCCTTTGAAGCGTTGGGATCAGGAATCCGAGGACTCCGATATGCAGCAAGCGGGAGCATATTGGAGGCAGGTCAGGGAATTAGGTGAAAAGGGAACACTTGAGGAGATACTTGCCTTTATCGAGAAGAATCCGGAAAGCAAGTATGAGCTTTACTGGGCGGCGCTGAAGAAGGCAGAAAATTCTGCTGACTTTGGTAAGGCCCGTAAGATCGCTGCCGATTTTCCCGATTCGGAGCAGCGCGACGGACTGCTCGCAGAGATCGACCTGGCTGAGAAGCGTCACTTAACCAACCCCGAAAACCCGGATTCAATTCAACGCGTGCTCAGCACGTTTCGCAGCGAACAGGATCGCGTTCAGTTCATGCTGGCTACCGCCGCTCGGGTTTCGACGAGCGATCGAAAAACAGCACTTCAGATCCTCAATCAAACCAGAGCGATCGTTGATTCGAGCAGGGGAAAAGCGCAGCTTGAAGGTCAAGTCGCGTTAGCATTGCTCTACTGTTCCTTGAAAAGCGATCGTGGTTTCGAAATTGTGGAGTCGTTGATTCCCAGACTCAACCAATTGGTAGCGGCCGCCGCGGCGCTCGACGGGCTCGAGAACAACTACCTTAGAGATGACGAGTGGAACATGACCGGCGCGGGTGAACTGGGTGGAATGCTTACTGTCCTGGCGCAAAACGCCGGATGGTTTGCGCGTCTGGACTTCGATCGCGCCGTAACTATTGCTAATCAGCTCGAACGACCGGAATTGCGGCTGATGACCGAACTCAAGATCGCACAGGGCGTTTTTTCGGAGCCGCCGAGCATACAGGTGCAAATGCAATTTCAACCATCGTACCCACCGTACCGGATTATCGATTGAGTCTCCCACTTCATGACTAATTCGATACGCTCCATCAAGACGTTACTGTTCGATTGGGATGGAACTCTGGTTGATTCCGCCCAGCTTGGCCTGACGGCTTTTGAACAGTCGTTTGCCGCGCTCGGTGTTGTCTTTGATCATGAGATCTATCAGGCGGTCTACTCGCCAAACTGGTATTCAGTTTATGAAGCGATGGGACTGCCAAGGGAAAAGTGGCAAATAGCTGACGATCTTTGGGTTGAGCATTATGGCGAACAGACCTCACAACCGGTGGCCGGCGCGCAAAAGACGATCGCTGACCTAAAACAGTCGGGTTATCGGCTTGGCGTGGTGAGTAGCGGCAGTCATTGTCGCGTGTCGCGCGAAATCACTGAGTTGGGGTTTGAAAGCTCTTTCGACATAGTAGTCTGCAACGAACAAATGCAGAACAAAAAACCGCACCCTGAAGGCTTGGAAACAGCAATGCATTCGCTTGGGTGCCGCAGTGACACGACCTGCTACGTGGGCGACAGTCCCGAAGACATCGAAATGGGTAAACGCGCAAACCTCTTTACGGTGGGAGTGCGTAGCGGTTATCCGACGAGCTGGAAATTGCAGAGCCAGAATCCTGATATCTATCTTGAATCGATAGCCACACTGACGGATCACTTTAAGTAAACACCAATCATGAAACTCGCGGCTACGATTGCTTTGCCGCCTGAATCGCATCCGCCACTCTGACAACTTCCTTAGCCGCTCTCACATCGTGAACTCGCACGACCTTAGCGCCATGAAGGATTGCGGCGGTAATTGTCGCCAGCGTTCCATGAAGGCGTTCTTCGGATGGCGCGGGATTGCCTCTTTCATCGGCAAGGAGGCGACCGATGAAAGACTTTCGCGACGTGCCGATTAGCAGAGGGAATTCGGAAAAGGCGGCGACGATCTGATTGAGTTTGGCAAGCAATTCGACATTCTGTTCCTGACTCTTACCGAAACCAATACCCGGATCTATAACGATCGCTGCGCGTTTTACCCCCCGTTGTTCGGCTGATTCAATACTTTTTCGCAAGCTGCCGGTCACTTCCTCGATAATATTTTCAACTGGGGAAAGATTGTGAAGCGCGCCGGGGATTCCGCGCGAATGCATCAGCACCAAACCGGCGCCGCTTTCTGCTGCGACGTTGGCAATTTCGGGATCAAAACGCAATGCCGAGATATCGTTAACTATCGCGGCGCCGGCAGCGAGCGCCGCACGCGCCACCGCGGCTTTCGTGGTATCAATTGAAATGGGAACGCTGAATCGCTTTGCAAGCTCAGCAATGATCGGCAACACGCGCTCGAGTTCTTCGTCAGCCGAAACAATGGGAGCATCGCCCGGCCGCGTAGATTCCCCGCCGACGTCAATGATGTCCGCGCCTTCGGCAATCATCTCCTCAGCATGTGCCAGGGCTTTAGCGAGCGAGAAAAACTCGCCGCCATCGCTGAAGCTGTCGGGCGTGACGTTCAAAATTCCCATAATGAGCGTGTGTTCGCCGATACGAAGCGTCCGGCCGTTGCCGATGTGCCATTCCATGCAAGCAAAAGTAAGAAGGAAAACGGGAAAAGTAAAGAAGAGAGGTTTTAACCTTTTAACCAGAACCGAAAGTAGGGGGCGAAAGGGCGGTCCGACAACACCGCTTGTGCCCTGCCTGAGAAAGTCAAACAGTAGTTAGCAGCTAATGCCGAAAAATTCTTGCGGCCTGCCGCTGTTTTTGATATTAAGCCTCGCGCCGAAGTGTCACAGCGCTATTTGATGATCAGTTTGGTTCGGGAATCCTTACCGATCACAACCGTGGAACCAGGACAAAGAAAAAGGCGAGAGCGCTTGCTCTCGCCTTTGGTGAAGCTTTACCCACCGCTACCTGCTACTGACACGCCTTACGCCGGTGCCGGATTGCCTCCGGTAATTGGCGGCAAGATCGGCTTCAGCGGTTTGGCCGGCTCTTTTAGTTGCGGTCGATCTTCGGTGCCCGGATCCGTTACCGGCTGGGCTTCATCAAGCGGCAGGCCGGCAACAATGCGACGAATCTCAACGCCGTCAAGCGACTCGCGTTCGAGCAGGCACTCGGCCAACCGCACCATGGTGTCGCGATTGTCCTCGATGATGCTCTTGGCTCGTTCAAACTGAGCCGTGATGATCTTTCTCACTTGCTCGTCGATCCTGATGGCTGTTTCTTCAGAGAAGTCGCGATGCTGGGCAATCTCACGACCGAGGAATATCTGCTCCTCTTTTTTCCCGAAAGTCAGTGGTCCCATCTCCGACATGCCATACTCGCAAACCATCGCGCGCGCGAGTTCTGTAGCGCGTTCGATATCGTTTGAAGCGCCAGTGGTAATGCTGCCGAGGAAGGTGTTTTCAGCGATTCGTCCGCCCATCAGGATCGCAATCTGACCCAGCAAATACTCTTCGCTGTAGTTGTGACGATCGCCTTCGGGAAGTTGCTGCGTTACACCCAGCGCCATGCCACGCGGAATGATTGTGACTTTGTGCACCGGATCGGCGTTGGGAACTTTCAAGCCGACCAGGGTATGCCCGGCTTCATGATAGGCGGTGACACGTTTCTCATCGTTTGAGATAACCATGCTCTTGCGCTCGGCGCCCATCAACACTTTGTCTTTCGCCAATTCAAAGTCGGCCATCGCGACCAGCTTCTTGTTGTAACGCGCCGCGTTTAGCGCTGCCTCGTTAACGAGGTTAGCCAGGTCGGCCCCGGTAAAGCCAGGTGTGCCGCGCGCAATCACGCTGATGTCAACGTCCTCGCCCAACGGAATCTTGCGCGTGTGAACTTTCAGGATCCCTTCACGCCCACGGACGTCGGGACGAGAGACAACTACGCGACGATCAAAGCGACCGGGTCGCAGCAAGGCAGGGTCTAACACGTCCGGACGGTTGGTCGAAGCTATCAGGATGACACCGTCGTTTGATTCAAAGCCGTCCATTTCAACCAGCAACTGATTCAGGGTTTGTTCGCGTTCGTCGTGTCCGCCACCGAGCCCGGCGCCACGATGGCGACCAACGGCATCGATCTCATCAATGAAGATAATGCAGGGCGCATTCTTCTTGCCCTGCTCAAACAAATCGCGCACGCGCGAGGCGCCCACGCCGACAAACATCTCGACGAAATCTGAACCCGAAATCGAGAAGAAGGGAACATTGGCTTCGCCGGCAATGGCGCGCGCCAGTAAGGTTTTTCCGGTTCCCGGCGGGCCCATCATCAAAACGCCCTTGGGAATTCGGCCGCCGAGTTTTTGAAACTTTTGCGGTTCCTTAAGAAACTCAATTATCTCCTGCAACTCTTCCTTGGCTTCTTCGACCCCGGCCACGTCTTTGAAGGTCACGCGCTTCTGTTGGTTGTTGAGCAGCTTGGCGCGCGATTTTCCAAACGAGAGGGCCTTGTTTCCTCCCGACTGCATTTGCCGCAGCATGAAGACCCAGATACCAATTATGAAGAGCAGCGGCGCCCAGGTGATCAGCATCGGCCAGAGATAACCGTTACTGCCTGAATCGTCCACAACACTCTCAACCCTGGGTTTGCCCTCGGCATTTTTTTCAGTGGCTTTATTGAATATTGTATTTTTGATCTGATCGCTGGTGAGCTTGACACGCAGTTCCTGGCTGCGAGTGTCCAGAGCGATAGCTTCGTTTTGATTTAGCGTCAACTGCTTGATCTCGCCTGCCTCCATTCTCTGGACGAGTGCGCCCAGATCGGTTGGCTGCGAATTCTTGCCGCCCGGATTAACCAGCCTATAGAGCAGCAACGCCCCGGCCACAATTAGTAACCAAAAAATTATTTGTCTGGCTGTAGAACTTAAAGTCATTAACGCCTCCGACTGCGATCATACCCCATCCCGACTTTCTTTGTCGCTTCGCCACGAAGGTCGGAACCTAGCGACCCACCCAACGAAGAGGGAACGATGAGATGCCAACCAGCATCTTGCCGGTTGTGCTGCACCATCTGCATTAGAAACAACTTAAGCTCGGGAGTTCCCGGAAGCTACTTGGCCTGAAAAAGCGAAAACCGCCGGCTTTTGCCTGGCGGTGTCAACCGCGACGAATTCTAGTGGTCGCCCGCCGCTTTTTCAACACCTTTTTGCCCGATAACTCGAGCATTCCCCGCTTTCGCGTGACCAACATGCCGCCCGGTAACTCTGCCACCCGGCCACCGCGTTCACCTACCAGCAACCGCTCAACGGCCACCAGGTGAACCATTTCAAGCCGATTAAGGTCTCCGCGCGACCGCAGAATCCATTCCCGCAGCGCGCGGCGCCGGACAGCCGGCGGTCTTTGCAACAGAACACTTACGCTCAAGGCAGTCGCTCCGGTTTCATTATTCTTATCGAGTTTCGCCGTCGCCAGCTCCAGCAACCGGTTGGCGTCTTCCGCAAGCGCGGACGCATCTTCATTTAACAAACTCGCGGTACGATTGAGAGCTTGAACCACTCGGCTGTTGAACGACTCCATCAAGGGCAGGAGTTGTTTGCGGACCCTGACCCGCGAAAAGGCTTCATCTTCGTTCATTTCATCGCGGCGAACTTCGACGTGATTTTGACGGCAATACGTCTCGGTATCACTGCGACGGGCCCACGCGAGCAATGGACGAACCAGCATTACCTGCGAGCCCTTCTTTAGTGGCCGGATTGCGGGAGTTCCACTTAAGCCCTCGGCCGCACTGCCACGAAGCAGCCTCATTAAGATTGTTTCAGCCTGGTCGTCAGCGGTGTGGCCGGTTAGAACATGAACCGCTTTCCTGGTTGTCGCAGTTCTGAGCAAGAAGTCGTAGCGGGCATTCCTGGCAGCCTGCTCAAGGTTCTCGTTTGAAGTTTTTGCCGTTGGCTTCAGGTTGGCGCGACCCACTACAACTTCGTAACCAAGGCTCTTTGCAAATTCGCGAACCCACTTTGCATCGGCACGACTCGCGGCGCGCAGACCGTGATCCAGATGCGCGACAATAACCGTCAAGTCCAGCTTCCCGCTCTTCACGAGTTCATCGAACGCGAGCAGCAAAGCGGTGGAGTCGGCGCCGCCTGAGACGGCGACTACGACGCCCGCGTCGGCAACGGGCAATTGAAGTTGTCGCCATTCGTCCAGCAGGCTCTTTGCAAATCGTGAGAGTCTTGGCGTAGCCGGCAATCGCTTTTTGTCCGTCGATGTTCTCATCCGCAAGACTTCATTGTTGATGCGCGTTGCACTTCAGTCAACCGCGTGCTGGTTCAATCTTACGTTTCGCAGCCAAGACCCTTGGCAAAATTGGTCAACGTCTTTACTGGGACCGCGGGCGTCCCGCCCGCAATGAGCGCCGCAGGCGCGAACCAGGGTTTTCGTCTCCGGTTGGTTTGAAGAGGCTCACTAAACAGTCACTTGCCAGTGCGTAAGCCGTTCGGGCAAGTAGAGACGAAAACCCTGGTTCGCGCCTGCGGCGCTCATTGCGGGCGGGACGCCCGCGGTCCCAGTAAAGACGTTGACCAATTTTGCCAAGGGTCTTGGC
>JANLYH010000149.1:0-5519 GCA_031365545.1 Pyrinomonadaceae bacterium
TCCTGATGTATCGTCACTTGCTCCATGAATAACCTCGTTCGTGGACTTCGTGACGAACCGCACACTCCCCGGCATGCTGACCGCTTGATCGGGTTCGCCTACACGCGTTAAAGCCACCATGTTCATAGTCGCGAATAGCCGCTTTAGCTCGCGGCTTATTGTGCCCTCCAACCGTGTTGATACTCGCCAAGCGCGCCGGCACACTGCTTAGAGCATTAGACCTGTGATCCATGAATTTGAACAAAAAACCAAAAGCTCCATGATCTCATAAGGACGGGGGGCCGCGGGGATCACTCGAGTACGCAGAAAATGCAGGCTTTTTAGGTTAGCTTAACTCTCGCGCAGCTTGGAATGTTCCTTGCCTGATTCCATCCCAAAGCTATTTTCCTTTCTACAGAACAAGCGGTCAGGTTTTTAACCAGGCACCATCTCAACTTAAGAAGTCGTCCCTAAATAAGAATTAGTTTTCCGAAAAAAGAAGGAGGAGCTGTTATGCGAAGCGTGTTGCGCTTGCTGGCAAGCGGGTTAATCCTAAGTTTTCTTCTTGTGGCATCGGCCTATTCACAGGCGATTCAAACCGGCGGTATTTCCGGGGTCGTCTCAGATCAAAGCGGAGGCTTGGTCAAGGGCGCCACCGTCGACGTTATAAGCGAGGCGACCGGGAAGTCGGTTCGAACAGTCACCACTGGCGATGAAGGCACCTACACGGTGACCTTTTTACCCCCGGGTACATATCGCGTTGAAGTCACTTCGTCCAATTTCAAGAAAGGAGTAGTCGCCGGCGTTCAGGTCAGAACAACTCAGACTACGCGTCAGGATGTGAGCCTGCAGGCAGGGAGAATTGAAGAGACTGTCAACGTCGAGGCTACACCCACGCTGATCAATCCTGAGAACGCGACTACGGGACAACCGATTGATGCGCAGACACTGAAGTCACTGCCGCTGGCTTCGCCAAATTTCTTGTTCCTGCTCTCACTTTCGAGTGGCGTTACCGGTGAACCGACCGACGTGCGTAGCGCCGGCCGCGGCAGTGCGGACGTCACCGTGAACGGGCAACGCACGAGCAACAACAGCGTCTCGCTCGAAGGAATCAACGTCAACGACTTTAACCTTGCTCACTTCGACACCGTTCCTCTTCCCAATCCCAACACACTTCAGGAAATGAAAGTTTCCACCTCGCTCTATGACGCGTCACAAGGAAGTAAGGGCGGCGGAGCACTAGGTTTGGTGTTCAAGTCAGGCTCCAAGGATTTTCATTGGGAGGGATACTGGCAGCATCGTAATGATGCCCTCAATGCCAACGAGTTTTTCCGTAACGCCCAGCCCAGTTTGAAGGGCAAGCGGGCTCGTCTGCTGCAAAACGTTTTTGGCGGCGATGCCAGTGGCCCGATACCGAAGGTGGGAGGAAATTGGTTCTTCAACTACCAGGGAGTTCGCGCGCGAAACGGATTAGATCCTAATGGCTCCGCACTTTCTCCGACAATCCAGAAGTTCCCAGTAAACCCGGACGGAACTACTTCGGCCGCCTTGATAGCACCGGCCTTTGGCTTGACCGCCGCCCAGATAGACCCGATAGCGATTAACATTTTGAACGCGAAAAGTAATCTCTACACCGGGGCGTTTCTAGTGCCGCGCTACGGCGACGGCGGGTGCGGTTCATTGCTTAGCGGAGTTACCGCCACTAATCCGGGTACGTACCTTTGTCAATTCAGTTCGATAGCTCCTATTTATGATAACCAGTACACGATTGCTTATGACCGGACCTGGCGAGGCGGTAACGACAAGCTTTCCGGTCGCTGGTTCTGGGACAACGGCGCAGTGGCGAAGCCTTATGGCACAAACAGTAGTCTGTCGTTTCCCCGTATGGACACGCAGTTCAATCGGTTCCTTTCGATCACGGAGACGCATATCTTCTCACCGTCGAAAGTCAACGAACTACGTTTGGGCTTCAGCCGCTTTTCTTTTGCTAATATTCCGACCGACCGGATCACCCTTTCGGATATTGGCGCGACTCGTGGCAACAGTTCCCAATTTCCGGGAATTTACCAGGTCAACACTGGTGTCTTCTCGATCGGCACTGGTGTTAATGACGACCGGGGTACAATCTCGAACAACTACAACATCGTCGACACATTCTCCTGGACGCGCGGCAAGCATACGTTTCGATTCGGTGGTGAAAGAGTTCAATATCAACTCAACCGCTTCAATAACTTTGCGGTCCGGGGCTCGCTTACGACCGGATCCACCTCTGGCGCTGGTAACGCATTCTCGGCGTTCCAGAACTTTCTGCAAGGCCGCGTGACGGCAATTCAATCAGCCTTCGGCGATCCGGCGAGAAACTTCGTGGCTACGGACTATTCTGGATTTGCCCAGGACGATTATCGCTGGTCGCAGCGCTTGACCTTCAACCTGGGGTTGCGCTGGGAAGGCATGAGTTTCGGACACGACAAATTGTTTCGGGCAGGGATCTTTGATCCGACGCTGGCAGCTCAAGGCCGGAATCCCTTCCTGATCCCGGAAAAGGTTAATCTCGCAGGATTCAGGGGAACTCCCGGAGTCTCTGATTGCGCGCTCGCCAGTTGTTTCGATAAGAACAACTTCGCACCGCGGGTTGGTTTCGCCTGGGATGTCTTCGGGAATCAGAAGATGGTCGTGCGCGGCGGCTACGGCATCTATTATCAACGGCTGTCAAACCAGAACATTTTGCAGAACTCGCTGGCGGCGCCGTTCACCGTTCAGCCGCTTTCAAGCAACCCCACGCCGCCATCTTTTCAGCTGGCAAATCCCTTCGGAGCTATACCGCCACCATCGATCGTAGCCACTGCGTACATACCATCGGCGACATTTTTTGCCGGTCTACGACGCTTAAGCGGTGTGGGTCCATTGGATCCAAATGATCCAAATGTGGGTCCAATCTTCGTTGATGCGGCCGGCAACGCCTGCGCTAATTATGGCGGCACCGCTCTTGACTGCTCGATCAACTTAGCGTCATTCACTACCGTGCCGCGTGATGTTTATACGCCGTACACGCAGCAATGGAATCTGACTGTGCAGCGCGAGTTGTTTAAGGGCTGGGCAGTTGAAGTCGGTTATGTAGGTTCGCATTTTGTGGGCGGCCTGGGTATCTGGGATCCATTCGTGGCCAAACTTGCCAGTCCCTCGAATCCCATAACCGTGAGGGACATCAATGGCAACACCTACACCATCACCGCTAATACTTCAAACAACGAAGAGCTGCGACATCAGATCATTGGCCTTTCGCGCAAGCGTGGCTCTCGTTACTCCGGTAACATCGGCTTTGCCACCTACAACTCATTGCAGGCCACATTGTCACGCCGCTTGAGTCGTGGTCTGTATTTCCAGGCCGCTTACACCTGGTCCCATGAGATCGACAACGTAAGTGGGTCGCTAAGTACGGATGAATTAAACGCGACTCGCAACGGGCAGGGTGGGGCCAACATTCTCAACAATCAAGATAACCCGCGACAAAACAAGGCAACCGGAGACTTCGACCGGAGACATCGCCTCGTCGTTAGTTACTCTTATGATCTTCCAGTGTTGAAGAACAGCTTTATGAACAATCAGCTCTTCAAGGGTTGGAGCATCAGCGGGATTATCACCTATCAAAACGGGTTGCCCTTCTCGGTTACTGATACGGGCGGCGGCGCTTTTGGCGGAGGTACCAGCACGGGAATCTTTATCTGCCCCAACGCAAACGCCGCATACACGACCGGCTCCCGCGATGCAAGACTCGCACACTACTTGAACATCGCCTGTTGGATTCCGAGCACAGTTCAGGCGAACAACGTTCCAAACTCCGCGGGCTCCGGAGCAACCGGGTACGGCAACACACCACGCAATGCCTTCCGAGGTCCGTTCCAGCAAAACTGGGATTTCTCGGTGCAGAAGAAATTCACACTTAAGGAAAGCCACCAGTTCCAATTCCGCATGGATATGTTCAATGTGTGGAACCATCCGGTGTTCGGCTTCCCGTCGTCTGTGTCGCTGGCCACGGCATCGACCTTTAGCCAGATCACCACCACAGTTGTACCAGCTCGGTTGATCCAATTTGGACTGACCTACAGTCATTGATGTTCTCTGTTTTGGTGACTGATAAGCGGCCGGGCGGTTTCTGGAACTGTCCGGCCTCCTTATTTGTTCAGGACGCAACAGCGTGCAATACTTGCGCAAAACGCGGCTGGTTTGTTTTAGATTTGAAATAAAGTAGCATCCCTGGCGTCGTTGGCGCATTACCCGGCCTTCACACGATTTGGGGGTATCGAAATGATAAGGCTCATCTCCCGCTTCCTAATTCTTCCGGGTCTGCTGGCGATAACTGCAACCGCAGTTGCTCAACGCGATCGAGATACATTCAATCCGAACAATCAAGCCTTTGAGGTTTCGGGCCAGGTGACCGTGGTTCAGACCAAAGAACTCGCGCGTGATGTTCCGGTGCGCCTTGAGCGATTTGCCGGTGGCGTTATTGATCAGATCTCCACGGATAGTCACGGGCGGTTTCGATTCGCAAATCTACAGCGTGGCTATTACAAGGTAATCATCAACGCGCCGGGCTACAATCCAGTGCAACAGGATGCTGATCTCACCTTTTTGTTTCGCACTTACTTAGTATTTGAACTCATAATCAACAACGCAACAAACCCTGCGGGCTTAGCCGCCTCAGCGGATGTTATTGATGCTCGAGTTCCCGCGGACGCGCGCGAGCAGTTTGCACAGGGCCGGGCGGCCTTGGCCAAAAAGGGTTATCCAGAAGCGATTTCACATTTGCAGAAGGCGGTCTTTCTCTACTCGGCTTTCTTTGACGCGCAGCTTCTGTTAGCGACGGCCTTCGTCGATACCCGAGATTGGGCCAAAGCTGAAACTGCACTGCAACGCGCGCTTGAACTCAAGCCCGACAATTCGACAGCGACGATTTCGCTTGGTGAGGTCTACTGGCGGCAGAAGCGTTTTGACGAAGCCGAGAAAGCTTTGCTCGATGGACTCAAGCTCGACGACAAGTCCTGGCACGGGTACTTTACGCTGGCGCGTCTCTACTGGGATCAGGAAAACATCGCGCAGGCCGCGCCGGCGATCGGCCATACGCTACAGTTGAAGCCGGACTTTGCGGAAGCGCATCTGCTGGCCGGAAATATACTTTTGAAAATAAACCAGCCGGAGCGCGCGCTCGCCGAATATCAGGAATACTTGCGGTTGGAACCTAAAGGTGAGTTTGCCGTGCAAGCTCGCGATCTTGTTGCTAAGTTGACTAAGGCAATCGAGGCCCGACCGTAAGGGGACATAAGGAGTATGTTCGTCTATGGCAGCGTCGCAACTATATGAAGATAAGATCAGCAGCAACTGAAGACGCCACGGCGCTCACGCAAATCGCCCAGGATGCCAAGCGGCATTGGGGCTATCCCGAACATTGGCTCGAACACTGGCAAGACGATCTCACGATTTCATCCGAATACATCGCTGCCAATCCAACCTTTGTCGCCGCCAGCGAAACGGATCTGCTCGGC
>JANLYH010000066.1:0-3683 GCA_031365545.1 Pyrinomonadaceae bacterium
AGCGTGTCAGTCGCGCGAGCGTCGCTGCCGTGCCGAGCCCGAGCGTCAGCGACGGTAAGATCATTGCGCCTGCGCCGTCGCGTCCAGCCACCGGCAGCCAGCCGAGCGCAAGCGCGAAGAGTAGGATAAGTAAGTAGGCGAGCCAATAACTTGGTAGCGACGCGCCTAGAAGTGCACCGACACGCGCTGCATGATCGATCCAGGATCCGCGCCTCCACGCCGCCAGCACACCCAAAGGCAAAGCAATGGCGAGTGCGATAACAAGCGCGGCGATGGCTATCTGGAGTGTTGCCGGAAAATGCGTGGCCAGCTCTTTAAGCACTGGCTCTTTCGTCCGGTACGAAATTCCCAGGTCGCCTTGCGCCGCTGACCCGAGCCAGCGCGCATAACGTACCGGCAGTGGATCGTCGAGATGATACTCGCGTCGCAGCGCAGCGAGTTGCTCCTCACTTGGAGGCGCGTCGGAGAGTCGGTGAGCGATCACTGTCGCAGGATCGCCGGGGGCAAAGTTACTCAAGAGAAAGGCGAGCATGGAGATACCGAGCCAGAGCGGAATAAGTGAGAGCAGGCGGATCAGTACATAGTGCTTCATCGCTGGACGGAGATTGTATCCCAGCGTTGATTTAATAGGGATGGATGTGGAGTAAAGCCGCGCAGATTTACCCGCATCGCGTAGATGCGTTTCAGGCCGGCGAGCGGAATGACGATGGTTTCCTCATCTACCAGCAGGCGCTGCGCTTCAGCGGAGCGGCGCATCGTTTCATCGCGCTGGTCCGTCAGGAGAGCAGCTTCGATGAGCGCATCGAAACGATCGCCGGGCGCGAAGAAACGGACGGTCTTGCCGGATGATTTGGAATAGAAACGCAACGCGGGAAGGAACATCGGATTCGCGTCGTTCTGGTTGCCGGCTTCAAGATCAAGATCGAACTCACCGGATTCAACTCGCGCCAGGTAGAAGGCCATATCTGGAGACTTCACAATGTCCAGTTGAATGCCGCTAGCCGCCAGTTGGGCCTGTATGAACTCCAGCGTCGCGGCGTCAAACTCCGGCCAGGCGATTAAGGTCAAGGTCAGTCGTCGTCCGTTGCGCACTCTCACGCCGTCAGTCCCCTGCAGCCATCCCTCCTGCGCAAGTAAACGCGCCGCCTGCTCCTTATCAAAAGTTAAACCCTGCAGCAGACCAGCGTAATCGCCTAACATGGCCCGCGGGCCGATCGTCGCAATTAGCTCCCCGTTGCCATCCCAAACTTTCTCGACCAGCGTGCGACGGTCGATTGACAACCCGATGGCGCGGCGTAGGTTTTTGTTCTCCAGCAGATCGTGAGGCGCTTTGCCGTGGATGTTGAGAAAGAAAGCAGCTACCCGGCCCACTGGCGCTTCGATTACAGATGTGCCCGCCTGTGCGCGCAAGCTGGCTGCTTGCTCTCGCGGCACGTCGAGAATCATGTCGGCCTCACCGGATTGCAATGCCAGCACGCGCGTTGTGTCATCCGGCAAGAATCGAAAGGTGAGCCGCCGCAATCCTGGCCGGTCACCCCAATAAAGATCATTACGCTCGGTCTTAAGCCACTCGCTCCGCCGGTACTCGACGAGCTTAAACGGGCCAGTACCGACCGGCAGCGTGGCGGGCTCAGTCCCAGGGGCAATAATGCTGTAATTAGCATGTCCCAACTGTTCTAACAGGTGTTGGTTCGGGCGTTCCGGTGTAACGTCCACGGTGAGGTCATCCACTACGCTGACGGAATTCTCGTTGAGATAGGTATGCTGATAGGTGCCCGCTCGATCTCCCTTCAGGAGTCGGGCGAAGGTGTATTTGACAGCTGCGCTCGTAAAAGGCCGGCCGTCGGAAAACACAACGTTAGGTCGCAGGAAGAAACGCCAGGTGTTGCCCCGCCGTTCCCAACGCGTCGCCAGCAGCGGCTCGATCGCGTAGTTCGGAGTAATACGAACAAGGGGTTCGCAGATTTGGACGTTGAGCGGATACATGCCGAGCTTCGACTTGAGAGGTTCGACCACGTAGTCGTCCGCGCGCACGCCGATTATTAGTTCGCCATCGTTGCGCGTTTGTTTCTTCGCCGCGCACGCACATAGGAGGAGGCACAGCGCGCAGCCAATCACAACGCGGGCCATTAAGCGATACTCGGGAAGGACCTGTTTGAATTTGAACGCCGGTTGATGCACTTTTCAGTTTGGAATTATACATCTGCGGATTGAGTTTGCTACGGTACGTGTTTAGTCTATCTCTAGTCTGTCCCGGAGGTTTGTTAATGAATGCAAATTCGTTGGCTCTGTTGTCAGTGATGCTCATGTTTGCTGGCTGTAGTTCGTTAAAGCCAGACGCAGAGAATCAGAACCTGCAAAAAGCTCGCATCCACATTGACGGATTCAGCAAGAGCAAAAGCGGCGCGGTTTGAATGGCTTGACCGGACAAGGTCAAACGAGCTCTGGAAGAGCTTGACGCTGTTGGTGAAATCGAAATGCTGCTGGATCGCGATGAGTTTTTGGTTACCTACGATCCGGCCAAAGTAAGTGAAGAGACTTTAATCGCCACCATTAAGCGATCCGGCTACACAGCACAAATTGTGCGCGCTGGCAGTTCGGATTCGGTGGTCGAAGAAAAACTGGTTTTGCCCCCGGCGTTTCCGGTGCTGGATGAGGCGCTTGCTAAAGCGAGAAAAGAAAACAAGCCGCTCGTCATGGAGTTCTATGCTTCCTGGTGCATACCCTGCAAAAGCATGGAGCAGACCACCTTCGCTGATGCCACTGTGAAAGCCCTCCTCCAGAAGTGCGTGTTTCTCAGGATAGATACGGATCAGCAGCCGGAGTTAGCGAAACAAGTTGGAGTCGTGGGGCTGCCTGATATACGTCTCGTTACTCCTGACGGCAAGGTGGTTCGCAAACTTCGCGGTTACCAGGATGCTGAAACGTTCGCGAAAGATCTGACATGGCTTTTGGGTGAAGTTAAATGAAGATGATCCGCAGCGAAACGTGATTGCCTAGCGGGCCTCGGTTGAGTGGTTCGCGGAGGCTGCAATAAGTGAATTAATTTTTTCGAGCGCTACCACTACCGCCCGCTGTACCGCCGGGCTCAAGTCAGCGCCAAGTTCGTCATAATCTGTGGGCTCGCATCCAACCAGGAAAACCTTGGGGGGAAGAACAGCCAATGCCTTAGCCAGTATTAGCACCTTTGAAGGATCGCTGTAATGCGCGTCCGCCAGAGATTGATGCAATTCATAAGAAGCTTTCTCATCCAGTTTCGGCACCTCGGGTTCGATTACATAGATGGTGCCGGGAGCGCCGCCACGATGTATCGTGTCCGCAATAATCAGCAGGTCGTAACCGCTCATTAATTCCTGAACTAAGGCTATACCGGCGATGCCGGCCTCGAACACAGTTACTTCGTCACCGTACTTATTAGTCTCAAGCAAATTCTGGGCAACCGCGACGCCGAAGCCATCGTCACCACGAAGTACGTTTCCCACTCCAGCCACCAGAATCTTCATTCGGTTTTTTTCTCCCACTTATTGGACCGTTCCGATCCCACTCTAACCGATAAACGGTCGATCGGAAGTTACCCGTCGTTGGATAAATACAACTTTGCGGCGATGGCTTTTGAGCGTATGATGACGGCGAATACCCGCAAACAGTAGTTATCCCCCGCTTTACCAATATCTTTGTTCTCA
>JANLYH010000069.1:0-63111 GCA_031365545.1 Pyrinomonadaceae bacterium
CAACGAAATTTATTTGAATTCTCAGGCCTGCGCCTTTGCCGCCTTCCGTGCGGTAAGGCTTTGCCTTACCGGCCACGTTGCTTTTTAATCTTTCGCGAGGCTCAGCCTCGCGAAGTTGTCTAAGGGTCATCACGGAAAGGCTGAGCCTTTCCGCACGGAAGGCGGCAGAGCCGCAACGGATGGAAGTCCTATGAAGGTTAGTCGCTCATATCGTAAGTTGAGTTTCGTATTCGCTATAGTCAGTCACCTGGCGGTCATAATTTCCGTGGGGGCGCAAGAGCCGAAACCACAACCCCAAACTGACGGGGCAAAGAAGGCCAACGCCAGACCGGTAGAAACTACGGTGACCGCGCCGGAACCGTTTGACGGTGCGCCTGTCGAGAAGATGGCCGCGCAATGCGTTGGTCTCGAAACGGAGCTGGGCGCGATTGAGATCGAGATGATGCCGGAAGTCGCGCCTGAGAGCGTGCGCGGCTTTCTCAATCTTGTCGCTACCGGCGCGCTCGACACAACAACTTTCAGCCGCACTGTAAAAGACTTTGTAATTCAGGGCGGCAATCTCGCCACCAGTGAAAAATGGGGCTACGATCTGGCGAAAAGAATGTCGCGCAAGCTTCCCGATGAGCCCGGTCTAATCAGACATGTGCGTGGCATCGTCTCGATGGCGCGACCCGAACAGGCCAACAGCGCCACCACGCATTTCTTCATACTGGTCGGCGATGGACATCATCTGGATGGAAAGTTTGCAGCGTTTGGCAGAGTAACCAAGGGCATCGAGGTGGCGGACGAAATCAACAAAGCGCCGGCCGAAGGCGAGAAGCCCAATAAGCCGGTGCACATCAACCGCGCCATCGTGGTGCCGTGCAAGAAATGAAGTTTGCCCTCCGCTCGAATACAATCCGAACTGGAATCGTGATCGTATTGCTCTTGTCGTTGCTCGGTTGTGCCCAGTCGCGAAACGAAAGACCAACACCTGACGCGGCCAAGCGGTTTTTGAAGTTACGTGGATATGATTTCGACGCAAAGTCGTTTCTAAAAGCCGTTACCGACAGTGACGTGAGCGCCGTGAACGGTTTTATAGCAGCCGGCATCGATCCAAATGTAAAAGACGAAGAGAGTGGAACGACGGCACTCATCATCGCGGCTTCGCAGGACGAAGCAGACGTTGTGAATGCGCTACTGCGATCCGGTGCAAGCGTCAACGCGAAAGACGTGGGCGGCTATACGGCACTGCTCCGGGCGTTGGAGAAAAAGAACGACGCGATTGCCGAGCTGTTGCTGAGTCGTCCTGACGTTGACGTTAACGTACAGGGGTTTAGCGGAACGACGGCTGTGATGTCCTACGTTTGGACTGGTGATGAAGCGAACGTGCAAAGGCTTCTCACTCGGGGCGCAAATCCTAACCTTCATGATGTCGACGGCGACACCGCTTTGCACGGGGCGGCGATGCGCGGCAACGTCAGGTTGCTGCAAATGCTGCTTACCGCGGGAGCGGACCCCAACGCCCAAAACAAGGTTGGCGGAACGCCGCTGATGTGGGCCGCTGTTTACGGGCAGCAAGAGGCGGCTCGACTACTGATCGAAAAAGGAGCTAGCGCTGCGCTCAAGGATGCAGAAGGCATGACTGCCTCAAAGTGGGCTGCCAGAAATCACTGGGACGATCTGGGGAAACTGCTGCGCGATGCAGAAAAGAAACAGTTAGCGACTTAAATTATTAATGCTTCCCATGGTCAACACCGCTCTAAGTCACTACCTGGCGCGACTTCTTAAACGCGAGAACCTTACTCGCGCTGAGTCTGCAAGCCTGCTTGAAGCGATGCTAGCGGATGATGCCAGCGACGCGCAGATTGCGGCGGCGTTAGTGGCATTGTCGGCTAAGGGCGAGACTGTGAATGAGCTGGCGGGGCTGGCTGAGGCTCTGCGCGCGCGCGCCGTGAGGGTTACTACGTTTCACAGCGTCTGCGTTGATACAGCGGGCACCGGTTCGAGTCAGGCTAAGACTTTCAATGTTTCAACGGCAGCGGCCTTTGTGTGCGCCGGCGCCGGGCTGGCCGTTGCGAAGCATGGCAATCGCGCCGCGAGCAGCAAGTCGGGAAGTGCGGATGTGCTGACGGTGCTGGGCGTGAATGTGAACGCGTTGACGAAGGTTGCGGAAGACAGCCTGAATGAGACTGGAATTTGTTTTATGTTTGCGCCGCTCTTTCATGGAGCCACGGCGCGAGTGGCCGGCATTCGTCGCGAGCTCGGTGTACGTACGACTTTCAATCTGCTGGGGCCGTTGAGCAATCCGGCCGGGGCGCCACGACAGCTCATCGGTGTTTGGCGTAGAGACTTAGTTGAGCTTTTGGCGCAAGTTACCCTAGCTTTGGGAACCGAGCGGGCCTGGGTGGTGCATGGTGAGGACGGTCTCGATGAGATCACACTTGCCGGCAAGACGTTTGTGGCTGAAGCGCACGCTGGAGCAGTGCGGACCTTTGAAGTTGCGCCGCCGGATTTTGGTTTATCTGAAAGTACGCTCGAGCACTTGCAGGGTGGGGATGCGGAAGCAAATGCCAGGATCATCAGCGACGTGCTGGCCGGCGAACGGCGCGATGAAGCGCGCGCGTTGATTGTGATCAACGCGGCAGCCGCCTTGTTCGTTGGCGGCAAGGTAGATGATCTGAGTGAAGCAGCGCGATTGGCCGAGATGAGCATCGACAGCGGCGCCGCGGCGAAGAAACTTGAGCAACTGATTGCAGCGACGAATGCATGAGTCAAAAATGGAGTGAATGCGTTCCGATTCCATAATGGACATTCTTTCTGAAATCATCGCTACTAAGCGAGTGCGAGTCGAGGCGGCAAAGGCCGCTACTCCGATCGGGTCTGTCCGCGAATCAGCGACTAAGGTCCGAAAATCTGCCGCGCCACACGCCCTCCTTGAGCGGCTCAACGGCGCCGGCATCAACATCATCGCCGAGTTCAAACGACGTTCGCCTTCGAAAGGGACAATAGGTGAAGGCGCTGATGTGGCGACAATCGCTTGTAGTTATCAAGCCGCTGGCGCCGTTGGCATTTCAGTGCTAACTGAAGAAGACTATTTCGCCGGTTCCCTCGAAGATTTTCGCGAGGTGCGCGAAGTGGTTTCACTTCCGCTGTTGCGCAAAGATTTTGTTGTTGACGAATATCAGGTGTTTGAATCAGCCGCCGCGGGAGCTGACGCGCTGCTGCTAATCGTCGCGGCTCTCGACGATGAGACATTGGCGCGACTGCTGAGACTAACCGAAGTGGAGCTGGGAATGGACGCGCTCGTTGAAGTACACGATAAGGAGGAGTTGGATCGCGCTGTGGCGCTGGGCGCGAAGCTAATCGGCGTCAACAATCGCGACCTAAGAACGTTCAATGTCTCAAAGGAGACTTCGACCAGGCTCGCTGCTTTTGCACCGCCAGACGCGGTTCTGGTGAGTGAAAGCGGGCTTACTCCGGATGCAGTTCGCGAGCTTCATGCTATCGGGTATAAAGGCTTTCTGGTGGGCGAGTCACTGATGCGCGCAGAAGATCCGGGGAAGCAACTGCGAGCCTTCAGGGGAGAGAAGTAGGCTCATGGTCTTAGTCAAAGTTTGCGGCATTACTAATCTTGATGACGCTCTGGCTGCGATCGACGCCGGAGCAAACGCCTTGGGATTCAATTTTTACCAACGCAGTCCGCGCTACCTTGCGCCGGAAGCGGCGCGAAGTATCATCGATTGTTTGCCTGAAACAAGTGCGCAAGAGTTATTGATGGTTGGGGTCTTTGTAAACGAAAGCCTTGACGTAGTTAAGCAGATTGCTGCCACAGCAGGAATTTCAGCGTTGCAGTTGCACGGCGATGAGTCGCCGGAATACTGTAAGGCTCTGAGTGATTACTATCTGATCAAGGTTTTTTCGGCAGGCGAGAAGTTCGAGCCGGATGCAATTCTGGATTACGACGTCCAGGCGATCATGTTTGATGCGGTTGATAAAGAAAAGTTCGGCGGCACGGGCCAACTCAGTAACTGGTCGGTTGCACGGCAGGCGGCAGAATTATCTCCCAGACTATTCCTCGCGGGAGGACTGTCGGCAGAAAACGTAACCGAGGCAATCAACCAGGTGAAGCCATACGCAGTTGATGCCTGTAGCCTGCTCGAACGGGCTCCCGGACTCAAAGATCATGAGCGAGTGCGTGCCTTTGTCGCGGCGGTTAGAGAAGCAAGTGTTTGACACGCGACAAAGTTTAGCGTCTCGACCATCGCCGCAGCGACGCGGAGTTGAGTTGAAGATAATCAGCGACGGAAGAATTTCACCGGCTGACCGTTTGATCTGATCCGAGATATGACTGAAGTTAAAACACAACCCGATGAACACGGCCACTGGGGACGCTACGGCGGCCGCTACGTTCCGGAAACTCTGATGGCGCCGCTGGCTGAATTGACCGCTGCCTATCTGAGCGCGCGGGCTGATTCTTCGTTTCAATCTGAGCTTTCCACGCTACTAAAGGACTACGCGGGCCGTCCGACGCCTTTGTTTCACGCCGCGCGCTTAACCGAACACGCCGGCGGCGCGAAGATTTATCTCAAGCGCGAAGACTTATTGCACACCGGCGCACACAAGATTAATAACACCATCGGACAGGTGCTGCTGGCCCGGCGCATGGGCAAGCGGCGCGTTATCGCCGAGACCGGGGCCGGACAGCATGGCGTGGCGACAGCGACGGTTTGCGCGCTGTTTGGACTTGAGTGTGTTGTTTACATGGGCGCCGAAGACATGCGACGGCAGGCGTTGAACGTTTTCCGCATGAATCTGCTCGGCGCTGAAGTTTGTGAAGTGAACGCCGGTGCGCGCACCCTCAAAGACGCGATCAACGAAGCGTTGCGCGACTGGGTGACAAACGTCGAGACCACTTATTACCTCCTTGGCAGTGCGTTGGGACCGCATCCCTACCCAATGATGGTGCGTGATTTCCAAACCGTCATTGGCCATGAAACGCGTGAGCAGATGCTCGAAAAAGAAGCTAGACTGCCCAATGTTCTGGTTGCGTGTGTGGGTGGCGGATCCAATTCGATTGGATTGTTCCATCCTTTTTTGGGAGACGACTCCGTTCGCATGGTGGGAGTTGAGGCCGGCGGCAGCGGCAATGAGCTTGGTCAACATGCTGCGAGATTCAACGAGAGCGGCGGTGGCCGCCCCGGCGTGTTGCAAGGGACTATGAGCTATGTGCTCCAGGATGAGCACGGCCAAATTGCCAATACCCATTCGATTTCTGCTGGGTTGGATTACGCCTCAATTGGTCCGGAACATGCGGCGCTACATGACTCTGGCCGAGTTGAATACACGTCGGTATCAGACTCAGAAGCACTAGACGCTTTTCATTTGTTGTCAAAACTGGAAGGGATTATCCCCGCACTCGAGTCGGCACATGCAGTGGCCCAGGCGATCAAAGTCGCGGCGCAAATGTCGCGCGACCAGGTCTTGATTGTGAACCTCTCGGGGCGCGGCGATAAGGATGTGCATACAGTTCAGGAGAGTTTGAAAACTGAAGTCTAACGCGGAGTGAGAGCTTGTGGGTCGAATCGCAGACGCATTTAGTAAATTGAAACGGGACGGAGGCAAAGGCTTCATTCCGTTCATCACCGCCGGCGACCCTGATCTGGATGTGACTGCCGAGCTGCTGGTCGAACTGGCAGGCTCTGGAGCAAGTGTCATCGAACTTGGGGTTCCATTCAGTGACCCGATGGCGGATGGTCCCGTAATTCAACGCTCCTCCGAACGTGCGCTCAAACGCGGCGTCGGCCTGAAAGAAATTTTTGAAACCACTACAAAGATTCGCGCACGAATCGATACTCCGCTCGTCCTTTTCAGCTACTACAACCCGTTGCTGCAATTTGGCATTGAACGACTCGCGCGCGACGCGCGGGAGGCTGGTATCGACGGCATTCTGGTGACTGACTTAACGCCCGAAGAGTCGGAAGTTTTTGCTGCGGCAATGCGCTTGCACGATCTCGATATGATTTTCCTGGTGGCGCCAACCTCGACAGATGAGCGATTGCGCATGATTGCCGCACATGCAAGTGGCTTTGTATACGCTGTATCACGCACCGGCGTCACCGGGGCTCGCAAGAATTTGGGCAACGAGGCAGAATTACTCGTGAAGCGCGTGCGCAAGGTTTCGGGTCTGCCGGTGGCGGTAGGTTTTGGTATCTCGACTGCAGCCCAGGTAGCCGAAACACTCCGTTACGCTGATGCGGCAGTTGTTGGTTCAGCCATTGTCGCACAAATTGAAAAGCTGTCTACGACGCCGGATGTAGTCAAGGAAATTGGGCGCTACGTTCGTTGCTTGATCGCTGAGGGAGCGCAGACAGCATGAAGAAAACTCTCGAGACTGACCCCGGAATTGGACGTGGCGTGCCGGTGGTTATCGTGCTGCACACGCCACGGGAGAAATGTTGGGGCGTGCTCGACGAGATAAATCAGGCCGGAGTATTTTTGCGCGGCCTCGACTTGAAAGCATTTGATGATTGGGTAAACGCGCTGGTGCACTCAGAACCGTTCATCGGTTTTGGCGGCTTGTTTTTTCCGATGTGGCGCGTAGAGCGCATCTCGAAGGACGAAGCGGCTGCCGGCGTGCCATCCCTGGCGGAACAATTCGAGAAACGGACTGGCCTTTCGATTCAGGAGCTTTTACAAACGGATACTTAGTTGCGCGGAAGCTGCAGAGAGGGCTGCCTCGCGCCGGCGATTTGACAGTTGAACCCTCCCAAAAATATTGTTGTTGCAGGCATGAAACACTGTTCCATTCTCGCGTATGATGTGGTATGCTCCGCGCAAAGCGGGCGGTAGGGAGCAACCCCTGGCGCGGATTCGTGAGAAAAGGAGCGGAAGAAAGCGATGTATGTTATGGCATCTGATGACCGAATAAGCGTAGACCGTGGTAAGGCGATCGAAGCGGCTCTATCAGGCATTGAAAAACGATTTGGCAAGGGATCGATCATGCGCCTGGGAGAGCGCGAGGTCTCTGATGTGCCGGCAATTTCCACCACCTCACTCAGCCTCGACGCGGCCGTGGGAATTGGCGGCGTCCCGCGCGGGCGGATTATCGAGATATATGGCCCGGAAAGTTCGGGCAAAACTACTCTGGCTTTGCACATCGTTGCCGAGGCGCAAAAGGCCGGCGGCGTGGCTGCCTATATCGACGCGGAACACGCGATGGATTCGGATTACGCCGGCAAGTTGGGCGTAGAGATCGATCAACTGTTGATTTCCCAGCCGGATTCGGGCGAACAGGCCCTGGAGATTGCGGAAGCGCTGGTGCGTTCCAACGGAATTGATGTGATCGTGATCGACTCCGTCGCCGCCCTGGTTCCTCGCGCCGAACTCGATGGCGAAATGGGCGACTCTTTGCCTGGCCTCCAGGCTCGCTTGATGTCGCAGGCATTGCGTAAACTAACGGCGATAGTTGCGCAGTCAAACACCTGCTTCATCTTCATCAACCAGATTCGCGAAAAGATCGGCGTGATGTTTGGCAGTCCGGAAACTACGACTGGTGGCCGCGCCCTGAAGTTTTATGCGTCTATGCGACTGGACATCCGGCGTATTGGCGCCATCAAGGATGGCGATCGCGTGGTCGGCAATCGTACCAGGGTCAAGGTTGCTAAGAACAAAGTCGCGCCGCCTTTCCGCGAATGCGAGTTTGACATCATGTATGGCGAAGGCATCTCGCGCGAGGGCGATGTCCTGGATCTGGCCGTCGTGCAAAACGTGGTCGACAAGAGTGGCGCCTGGTTTTCCTACAAGGGCGATCGTCTGGGACAGGGACGTGAGAACTCAAAGCAAACCTTGAAGGAGAAGCCGGAAGTTCTCAAGCGCATCGAAAGGGAAGTGAAGCTCAAGCTGGGAATGCGGGTGCAGGAAGAAAAGGTTGAGGCGCCGCCGAGCGCAAAGGCTGCCACGGCTGACAAGAAGTAGCCTCAGCTTCAGAATAAACAGGCGTTCAGCTGTCAAGGATTTTAGCCTTACCGCTGAGCGCCTATTTATTGCTTTACAGGTCGTCAGTCTAAACGGATAATCCGCCCGCAGAGACAGACAGACACTTCCGGTCTGTCCTACGGACCAGATTTTCCATGTGTCATTTTCCATTTTTCATTTGCCATTCTCATCGGCCTTGTCGAGCAAACTGCCTCGATAGCAAATGAAGATTGATAAATGGATTTGTGAGGTTCGCAATGAGGCACTAGTAGCTGAGTTGTAACAGGCAGGCATGCCTGTCCTACTATGGGATCAATTCTCATCAAAGCCGGTACTCTGTTAACGATGGACAAGCAGGGCTCCATCGTGTGCGGGGATCTGCTCATCCGAGACGGCCGGATTGCGAGTGTTGGAGAATTGGTCGAAACGGCGGATGTTGTGATTGACGCTGCTGGTTGTGCAGTTCTGCCGGGTTTTGTTCAGACCCACCTGCATCTTTGTCAAACCATATTCCGTGGCGCGGCTGACGATTTGCCGCTGCTTGACTGGCTCAAGAAGCGAGTTTGGCCGATGGAGGCCGCGCATAATGCTGCCTCGATGCGCGCTTCTGCGCGGCTCGCAATTGCGGAGCTAATCAAGGGTGGAACTACGTGCGCGTTGACAATGGAAACTGTGAGCCACACTGAAGAAGTTTTCAGAGTGATTGAAGAAACAGGATTTCGTGCAACTGTAGGCAAGTGCATGATGGATAGTGGCGCTGACGTGCCCGCAGCACTGCATGAAGACACCGCAGCATCGATCGCTGAGTCGTTATCGTTGTTGGCTGCCTGGCATGGAAAAGGTGAAGGACGAATACGTTATTGCTTCGCGCCACGGTTTGCTTTGAGTTGTACCAGCGGGTTGCTTTCGCAGGTGGCGAAATTAGCGAACGACCGCGGCGTCATGGTGCACACCCACGCTTCGGAAAACAAGAATGAATGCGCACTGGTTGAAAGCGATACCGGCTTGCGCAACGTGGCATATCTCGATTCACTCGGATTGAGTGGCCCCCACGTCATGCTGGCCCACTGCGTACATCTGGATGCCGCCGAATTTGATACGTTGGCAAGAACACGGACCAACGTCGCCCACTGCCCATCGTCAAATCTCAAACTTGGCTCCGGCATCGCCGAGATCGCGAAGATGCTAGAGCAGGGAATTTCAGTTTCGTTGGGTGCTGACGGGGCGGCGTGTAACAACCGCCTCGACATGTTTACCGAGATGCGCACCATGGCCCTGCTGCAAAAAGCTATGAATGGCCCGGAAGCCGTCTCCGCTAAACAGGCTCTCAGGATTGCCACCGTCAGCGGCGCGAAGGCCCTGGGCTTGGACAACGAAATCGGAACTCTCGAGACCGGCAAACGCGCAGACGTTGTGGTGGTAAATCTGGCCGCGCTTCATTCCGCGCCTGGCGCAAATGACCCCGTCTCGGCACTGGTTTACTCAGCCCAGACGTCCGACGTTGAGCACGTCATCATTGATGGACGCTTGCTAATGAAAGATCGGGAGTTACTGACTTTGGATGAGGGATCGGTGCTTCAGGAGGCTAACCGCGAGCGGGTCGAGCTGATGAGGCGGGTTGGAATCGATTGATCGAGCAGAAAACCTTAAGACAAGGGCTGCGCACAAAAAGCTGTGCCAGCTCGAAGGTAGCGACTGCGGGGGGCGCGATCGGCGGCCGAGCTGGCACTGGCGGGCACTTTCGATTTTGAATTGGATGTCGTCTTTCAACCGGACTGACGTTTGGGCGTCAACCCCATCCTCAACGTTTGGGATTATACACCTCTGCAAAAATCCGTCAACGAAATTCTGTGACTAATCTGACAAAGTAGGAAACTTTGCGAAACCCATGGGTAAGTTGACGTTCCTTGGCCAACTCCCTATACTACGCGGTCTTTCCTACCCAACGGCCAGGTAGCTCAGTTGGTAGAGCGCGGCCCTGAAAAGGCCGGCGTCGGCGGTTCAAGTCCGTCCCTGGCCACCAAAAATCCAGTGAATAATGAATAGTGAATGGTAAATGGTGAATTGAAAACGCCCCTTTCCAAGCGGAAGGGGCGAAGGTACCTCGCAATATGAGGAGAGCGTCAGGGAAAAGGGCAATACCTTAATGTGCCCAATAACGCTTGATTCGCTCTCCAAGCATGGGAAAAGGAACGTATTCTGCGGTGCGTCCGGCCCGGCGCAACTCTTCGACCATGCGCATGGCCCCGTCCGCGTTTCGCGTATGGACGAGAATGGTTGAAGCGGGCTGAAGTTCGGGGTTAGCCGCAAGCCACGACGCTATAGCGTACCCGGTGCGCGTGTCGTCGCGGCTTTCGCTGTTGTAGTGTTCCGGATGAAGGTCGTGATCGAGAAAGATGGCGTCGTAAGAATTTGTGCCGAGAAACTCTCGGGCCTGTTCCACATTATCAGCCACATCGACGAAATCGCCTTTGAAACGGGCTGCGAACCAGCGATGTCTTCTTCTGTCATCATCCAGGACGAAGACCCGAATTGGATGTCGCTCCGCCTTTACCTGGTTAAGGCCAAGCTTGCGAAGCAATGAGTGCCACAAATGCATATCAGTCTGAATAAATCCTCCGGTCATAACAATAGTCCACCCTTGCAGAAATTGAAAACTGCGGCAAAGGTATCGGAGAAGTATCACGGTAATTTGCCAGACCAGACAACGATGACCATTCACCGCGGACCAACTTCAAGTATTCCTGTGCGAAGTTCGAATTAAACACTCTCAATCAGCGCGATCGATTGCGCTCGCTTCTTGCGATGCTATAATCCAACCTGATTCGACTAGAACGATAGATTTGTGCCTGACCGCGCGCTTTCCTAAATGTCATCCGATAACTCAGATAAAAACGTAATACCGTTCGCGAATGGCTTGCGCGAAGTTACCAACCCGCAGCCCGTTGCTGAGCAGAGGAGACCGCAGGAAGTTGTTTGCCAAATCTGCTTTGGCACCGGAACCAGACTCGAGCCGGGAAAGGGCGCTGCAATCTGCGATTGCCGGCGATCGGATAGTGGAGCGCGGGCCTTGGATGCCGCGCGCCTGCCACCGCGTTTTCGTGAATGCTCGTTCCATAATTATTACCCGAAGAATGATTCGCAATATTTCGCGCATAGCTTTGCCAGCCGCCTGGTAGATCAGTATCCGGCAGTTGAAACTGGACTTCTATTCATGGGCAGCGTCGGTGTGGGTAAAACCCACTTAGCTGTTGCTGTGTTGAAGGAGCTAATCGAGAAGAAGGGTGTCACTTGTTTGTTCTTCGAGTCTGGCTCACTTCTCAAAGCGATTCAGGATTCCTATAATCCCGTTTCCCAAACTTCGGAAATGCGAGTGCTGGCTCCGGTCTATCAGGCGGAAGTGCTCGTCCTTGATGAACTGGGCGCGACGGTCCCTACCAACTGGGTGCGCGACACGCTGTATCAGATCATCAACACTCGCTACAACAACAAGAAGCTCACAATCTTCACCACGAATTATTTAGATGAACCACGCGCGGCCGTCGCAGAAGCACCTGACTCTGCAGATCAGAAACGGCGAAGAACCTTTGCCGCCGATCGAATTTCGGAGCTGACCACGCTCGAGGAGCGCATTGGTACGCCGTTGCGCAGCCGTTTATATGAAATGTGCAAGAAAGTGAAGATCGAAGGGGAAGATTACCGCAAGCAGCTTGAGCAACGCCGCTTTGACTCGACCACAGCTTAGCCACCCGTGCTGTTACGCCTCCGCAAGTCATTTTCAACCACCCAGACAATAAGAATTCGGCTAATTCCGTCAGTCTGAGTTGGTATGTATAATGTCTTGACCCCGTTTGCAGATAGCTCGAACCAATGGCGCCGAACGCGTCTATAGGAATGCGCTCCACGTTACATGCCCAAACGCACTGATATCCACAAAATTCTGATCATCGGATCCGGCCCTATTGTTATTGGACAGGCCTGTGAATTCGACTATTCCGGCACCCAGGCGTGCAAGGCGCTGCGGCAGGAAGGCTACCAGGTCGTGCTGGTTAACTCTAACCCAGCCACGATCATGACTGACCCGGAGACGGCCGACATCACCTACATCGAACCGCTGACTGTCGAGACCGTCAGCGAAATCATTCGCAAGGAACGGCCAGACGCCTTGCTGCCAACCGTTGGCGGACAGACTGCCCTGAATCTCGCAATCGCCCTTGATGACTCAGGAATTCTCGCAGAATGTAGCGTTGAAATGATTGGCGCCAAGCGCGAAGCGATACGGGTTGCCGAAGATCGCATGCTCTTCAAGCAAGCGATGGACGAAGCCGGGATGCAAATGCCGGCTGGCGGTTTTGCGAAGTCATGGCAGGAAGCGCAGGAGATTGTTGCAAACACGGGTTATCCAGCCATCATCCGACCTTCATTCACTCTCGGCGGAACCGGCGGCGGTATTGCCTACAATCCGGAAGAGTTTGAAGAGATTGTGCGTGCCGGCCTGGCCGCCTCACCGATGCACGAGGTGCTCGTGGAGGAATCAATTCTGGGCTGGAAGGAATTTGAACTCGAGGTAATGCGCGATCTCAACGACAACGTCGTTATCATCTGCTCGATTGAAAACTTCGATCCCATGGGCGTACACACGGGCGATTCGATCACTGTCGCGCCCGCGCAAACGCTTACCGATCGCGAGTATCAACGGTTGCGCGACATGGCCATCGTCATCATTCGGAAAGTTGGCGTGGAGACGGGTGGTTCGAACATTCAGTTTGCAGTCAACCCTGAGAATGGCGACATCCGCATCATCGAAATGAACCCGCGCGTCTCGCGCTCCTCAGCGCTTGCTTCCAAGGCGACGGGCTTTCCCATCGCGAAGATCGCCGCCAAGCTGGCAGTTGGTTACACGCTTGATGAAATTCCCAACGACATCACGAAGAAGACGCCGGCATCGTTTGAACCAACCATCGATTACGTGGTGGCCAAGATTCCCAAATGGGACTTTGAAAAATTTAAAGAAGCCGAGGATGTGCTTGGCACCCAGATGAAATCAGTTGGGGAGGTGATGGCGATTGGCCGCACTTTCAAAGAAGCTCTTTTCAAGGGCCTGCGTTCATTGGAAGCAGTGAAGCCTTTGCGACTGGAAGACATTTCCGATGATGAGTTGCAACGGAAACTCGCCCGCCCCAATTCGCTGCGCTTCTCCTACATCACGTATGCGTTGCAACACGGCTGGCCCATATCCGAGATCTATCGTCTGTCACGCGTCGATCCCTGGTTTCTCGAACAGCTTCAGGATGTGATGGAGATTCAGAAGGGAATTGAAGGCCTCAAGCTCGCAGACATCGACGCCGAGACTTTGCGGACGTTCAAGGAAGTCGCGCTTTCGGATCGCCGGCTCGCATATCTAACCGAAAAGTCAGAAGACGAGGTCCGCGAGTATCGCAAGAAGCTGGGCGTGGTTCCCGTCTATAAGCGGGTCGACACTTGCGGCGCCGAGTTTGAATCGTTTACCCCTTATCTTTATTCCACTTACGAAACTGAATGCGAGGCAGCGCCCACCGGCCGGCGCAAGATTATGATCCTCGGCTCCGGACCAAATCGCATCGGTCAGGGGATTGAGTTTGACTATTGCTGTTGTCATGCTTCGTTTGCGCTGCGCGACGCCGGCTTTGAAACGATCATGGTCAATTGCAATCCGGAAACAGTTTCGACGGACTACGACACTTCGGATCGTCTCTACTTCGAACCGCTTACGTTTGAAGACGTAATGAATATCGTCGACGTCGAAAAGCCGGAAGGAGTCATCGTCCAATTTGGCGGACAGACGCCGTTGAACCTGGCGTTGCGACTGCACCAGGCGGGCGTTCCGATTATTGGCACGTCGGCCGATGCGATCGATCTGGCTGAAGATCGCAAAAGATTTGGCGCGCTCCTGCGAGAGCTGGGCATCCCGCAGCCTGAAAACGGAATGGCGGCCACCGGCGCTGAGGCGAAGAAAGTTGCCGCTGAGATAGGTTATCCGGTATTGGTGCGCCCGAGTTACGTGCTGGGCGGCCGCGCCATGGCCATTGTTTACGATGAAGAGAGCCTCGACGACTACGTGCGCACAGCCGTCGGCTTCACGCCGGATCGGCCGGTCTTGATTGATAAGTTTCTCGAGCGCGCCGCGGAGTTTGATGTGGACGCGCTCGCGGACGAAAACACTTGCGTCATCGCTGCGATCCAGGAACATATCGAAGAAGCCGGAATACATTCAGGTGATTCATCCTGCGTGTTACCTCCCGTTCGCATCGATCCGGAACATATCGAGACCATGCGCCACTACACGCGTCTGCTGGCGACGGCGTTGTCTGTGCGCGGGCTAATGAATATTCAGTTTGCGATCAAAGACCATCGGGTTTACGTATTGGAAGTAAACCCACGCGCGTCGCGAACCGTTCCCTTTGTTTCCAAGGCTACCGGCGTTCCCCTCGCGCGCATCGCCGCCCTCGTAATGGCAGGACAAGCACTGGCGGATTTTAAATTACCCGAGAATTTGACGGTGGGCCGTTTCTTCATCAAGTCGCCCGTGTTTCCGTTTGCGAAGTTTCCGGGAGTTGATCCAATTCTTAGTCCGGAGATGCATTCCACCGGGGAAGTGATGGGCGTTGGTGAAACTTTTGGCGAAGCTTATGGCAAGGCGATGACGGCGGCGGGACTGTCGCTGCCGCAAGCCGGCCGGGCGTTCATCAGTGTGAACGAAGCTGACAAAGGACAAGCGGTTGTCCTCGCGCGCAGGCTAGCACGACTCGGTATTGAAATAGTCGCGACGCTGGGCACTGCGGATCGTCTGAGAGAAGTCGGCTTGCAGGTGGAAAATGTTTTCAAGGTTAACGAAGGACGTCCCAACATAGTCGACCTCATCAAGCGCGGGGAGATCGCGCTGGTGATCAATACGCCTTTGGGTCGTGCTTCTCACTTTGACGAGCAGGCAATTCGCCGCGCGGCTTTGCAGTACAACGTTCCCTGCGTGACTACGATGACTGGTGCGCAAGCGATCGTCGAGGCCATCAGCGCGCAAGCCGCAGGCGGGGCAATCAAGGTGCGCTCGTTGCAGGAGTTGCATGCAGTCAGCGCTACCGTACGCTAGCGGTGTAGCTCAATTTCGGCCCTATGAATCCCACCTCGCGGTAGCAGGTGCTTGTTCGATTGGTTAGGAGTTACTTTTGGAAATCAACAGCAAGGACACGATCGCGGCGGTCCTGGAAGACTGCAAGACCATTGCCGTAGTTGGTCTCTCAGCAAATCCAAACCGTCCGTCGCACGGCGTCGCATCTTACATGCGCAGCCGCGGTTACAAAGTTATCGCAGTCAATCCGAATGAAACCGAAGTGTTTGGCGAAAAGTCATACGCATCTCTTCAAGACATCCCGGAGAAAGTCGATCTCGTTGATATCTTTCGGCGTTCGGAAGAAGCTGGCCAGGCAGTTGATGAGGCCATCGCTATTGGCGCCAGGGCCGTTTGGCTGCAGGAAGGTGTCATTGACAATGATGCAGCCCGGCGCGCTTACGATGCTGGACTAATGGTCGTCATGGATCGTTGCTGGCTGAAAGATCATGCAAGAAAGCAGTAGGCAGTGTGCAGTATGACCGGGGCAGTAGCCCGACCGTCAGGGAGGGCTTTAAGCTGAGCGCGCGAGGTTGTAAAGGCCAAACGCCACAGCCGTGGACAAACCAATGCCAGTTGAGATTCCAGAATTAATTATCCGCGCCGTGGTGATCACAGTCAGTGATGCCTGCTCAACGGGCGAGCGCAAGGACGCCTCGGGCGAGATACTTGTCGAACTGCTCAAAGAACTTGGCGCGGAGATTGTTGCCCGGCGAATCCTTTCCGACGATCAGGATCCGCTCGCTGATGCGTTGCGGGAGTTTGCCGATTGGCGCGGTGTGAACCTCATCGTAACCACGGGTGGCACTGGTTTAGGTCCGCGTGACAACACACCTGAGGCAACTCTCGCCGTCATTGAACGCGAGGCTCCCGGACTGGCGGAAGCAATGCGCGGCGAAACGTTAAAGCTGACGCCAATGGCCATGATCTCGCGCGGCGTTTGCGGAGTGCGTTCCGGTGCTTTGATTATCAATTTGCCCGGCTCACCCAAAGGGGTGCGCGAAAGCTTCGCAGTGATCGCGCCAGTTCTCAAACACGCAGTCGCCTTGCTCGAGGGCTCGTCTGGCGGTGACCTCCATGAGAAACCGACCGCAAACTAAGATCGAACTCTTAACGCTCGAGTGAACTCTTCGTTGACATTGATCTTGCGCGACAATTAATATCGTCCGTCCTTCAGCAATTCATTTCGATCAACTAGAGGCCCTTGCAAGCGATGCTGTTCCAGGCAACCACGGTAACTGCGCAGAATATCGGTGCACCGGTCACAGCGTATTGGCCGGTTATGATCTTTTTCGTGGTTGCGATTGGCTTTCCCGTACTGCCCATAATACTGGGGCGTTTCTTACGACCAGCAGTCTATGGCAAGGGCAAGATGCGGCCCTATGAATGCGGCATCGACCCGACTACCGATGCCCACTCGCGATTCACGGTCCGTTACTACATCGTGGCCATGTTGTTTTTGATCTTCGACGTGGAGACGGTTTTTCTGCTGCCGTGGGCGATTATTTTCATGGGCAACGACTTCTCGTTCACCAAGTTTGCCCTCGTTGAGATGTTTGTTTTCATCGCAATCCTGGTTGTTGGTTATTACTACGCCTGGCGCAAAGGCGCACTCGAATGGGCGTAAAGGAAGGGATGAGGGCGGAGGGATGAGGGATGAAATCTGCTGGGCGGCAGGACTTGAGGAAACGAACCAGGGACTTTGCCCTTCGCATAATTAAGTTGTACGCGGCGCTGCCCAAAACCACCGAAGCGCAAGTTTTGGGAAAGCAACTATTGCGGTCGGGAACGTCAGTCGGCGCGCACTATCGCGAGAGCTGTCGCGCAAAGTCGAACGCAGATTTCATCAGCAAGATAGAAGGCGGATTGCAGGAGCTCGACGAAACGCTTTATTGGCTTGAACTAGTTGCTGAAGCAAAGATTATTGCGGCGAGTCGGCTTGAGCCTCTCGAACGCGAAACGAACGAATTGATTGCGATGTTTGTCACGATGGCAAGAGGCGTGAAGCAGAAGAAGGCAGGGGTTGTCATCCCTCATCCCTCCGCCCTCATCCCTTAACACTATGGCTGAACACGAAGAGGGCTTTTTACTCACTAATTTTGATTCGTTGATGAACGCGGTGCGGCGCACTGTCGGTGCCAAAGCCATGGACATCAGCGCCCCGGTGGTTAACTGGGCGCGCGCTTCGGCTTTGTGGCCCATGACGTTTGGCCTGGCATGTTGTGCCATCGAGATGATTGCTACCGGCGCGGGACGTTTTGATATCGATAGATTCGGTGCCGGCGTGTTTCGTCCCAGTCCGCGGCAGAGCGATTTGATCATCATCGCCGGTACGGTCACGCTGAAGATGGGACCGGTGGTGCGCCGCGTTTACGAGCAGATGCCCGAACCGAAGTGGGCGATTGCGATGGGCGCCTGCGCCTCGACAGGTGGACCGTTTGATTCTTACTCCACCATGCAAGGAGTCGATCGCTGTATTCCGGTGGACGTTTATATACCCGGCTGCCCGCCACGTCCGGAAGCACTACTTTATGGCTTGATGCGTCTGCAGGATATCATCAAGCGCGAGGCGCCGTCGGCCTACATCTTCGAATCCGACGGCACAGTGCACCGCCGCCAATCTCTAGACGATGGCCCAGAGCCTGCGCTTTCAGTCAATGATAGCGAATCGGCTGCGGTGCCTGCGCGCACCTAGTCTCCTGTACCCTGGATCGAACCCCCATTTGATTTTCTGCCGGGCGTCTTGTGAAAGATCGTTCCCTTGCGCCGTCTTATCAAAACGAAGTCCAACTGAGAAGAACTGAAAGTAACCGAACTGAAAAGGACAATGATGATGATTAACGCAAAGAAAACTCTAATCGTAACCATGTTGGCCGGGCTCATGGCAATGCCACCGTTAGTTAACGCGCAAACCACAAAGCCTAGACTGCGGCGTGGCGTTCGCAGAGCCACAGTAGTAAGACCCTTAGTTCCGGTTGGTACGAACCTGAAGATCCGACTCGAGGACACGCTTTCAAGCAAGAACTCTCGCGTGGGCGATCGGTTCACGGCGACGGCGCTCGACCCGGTTCGCTTCAATGAAGGCACGGTCACTGGTCACATCAGCTCGATTCAGAAATCAGGAAAAATCAAAGGTCGGACCAGCATGAACCTCGCCTTTGATTCTATCCGGTTGAGCGACGGACGCAGCGGCACGCTCCATGGCTATGTTACGCGCGTCTATGGCGAGAACGCAGGCCGTGCGGATAGTGAAGGCGGCGTTGAGTCTGGTAGCCGCACGAAGCAGACAGTTAAGCGCGGTGCGATTGGGGCTGCCGGCGGCGCCATCCTGGGTGCAATTGTGGGTGGCGGTAAAGGCGCGGCGATCGGCTTGCTAATCGGCGGCGCCGGCGGGGCCGGTTCACTCGCGATTCAGGGAAGCAAGGAATTGAAGCTGGAATCGGGAACTGAGATGCTCGTGAAGGTTACGCGTTAGGCAAGTCTCCGGAAAGCACAGACTCGCTCAGGTGCGTTGACAGTTTGCAGTTCTATTTGGCGCTTCGTCGATGTCTCTCGTGCGTCTTGATGAACGCTTCCGACAAGACGCGTCCGACTGAACAGCCAGGGGTCTGCACTTTCAGCAAACTGGCGAGGGTCGGAGCAATATCTGCGGGCGTTGCCGCTTGTGGATAGCGTCCCTTAGCAAAATCTCGACCCATGATGATCAGTGGCACGTGCGTGTCATAACTGTAAGACGAGCCATGCGTCGCGCTCGAACGCGGATCTTCATGATCGTCCGGCGGGTCGAACAGGATAGTGTAAGGATCAAAGACAACGATGACATCTCCACTTCGTGCGGGGTAATAGCCATGCAGCACGCGCCTGGCAACCGGATCAGCAGCCGAAACGGATTTACTCTCAAGTTGGGCGCGAGTGAAATAGCGCGCGGCGCCCGGCAGGCGCAGCGACAACTCACCCACGATGCGCTCGCATTCGTCCAACTCTATTCCATCGCGCTTTAATGCGGTCCGATTAAGATAGAAGTTGCTGTTGAGTAAGCCCGCCTCAATTTCTCCCTTGTTAGTAAAGCTCTGAATGTAGTCGGTCGCCGGCTGGCCCGGGCGTGCGTATTTGGCTCTCAATCCTTCCTCGACAATCCTCAGCACTTCCGCCTTCTGGTAACGGCGGCCCGCGAGATTCATTAAGCTTGCCTGCTCAGGAACCGGTGAAGCTCCGTGGTCGGCAGTGAAGATGACCACGGCGTTCTGCAAACCAACGTGCACGTCAATAAAATCCAGCAGCGTTCCAATCTGCCCGTCGACGCGCAACGACATGTCCATGACTTCATGGCTGTACGGTCCAAAGCGATGACCGGCATAGTCGTTAGCGGAAAAACTCACAGACAGGATGTCGGTGGCATTGTCTCCGCCGAGCCCTTCGTTGGTAATGGCTTCTTCGGTGAAGGCGACCAGCAAGTCGTTAGAAAACGGTGTGTAATCAATGGCCTTATAGAAAGACCGCTGCGGCCTTGCGGCCCCACCGGTGATGACATGCGGGAAAAAATTCGTATCGTTCGAAGACTTGTCCTGATTCTCCCAGGGCACATCGTCTTTGCCCGCGCGCTTCAAGTATTCTGCTTCCGGCAGCAGGCGGTCCCAACGCGCGCCGAACCAACCATCAACCAGATGCCGCTTGTTAAAACGCATGACCCAATCCGGCAGTTGATCAAAATAGTAGCTGCTGGAAACCATGTTCCCGGTGTCGGTGCTGAACCAGTAAGCAGCATTGGCTCGGCGGCCGGCCGGCAGAATAGCGGAACGATCCTTCGCCGAGATACCAATGACCTTTGATCGATCTCCGTTAGCCGCGCGCAATTCGTCGCCCAGCGTGCCACATAACAAACGGCGCGGACTGTACCCAGTCTCGCCAGGTTTACCGCCGAGCTTGACAGTATTGTCGTCGGTTACCGACTTAACTCTCTTGCCTGTCTCGCGTTCGTACCATTCGTTTGCAATGATGCCGGTCTGCGACGGCCAGGCGCCGGTCAGGAACACCGCATGACCCGGGGCAGTGAAGGTGGGCGCCTGGTCGAAGTTCACCTGAGTCCAGAAAGCGCCTTCGCGTAGCAAGCGACCGATCCCGCGCGAGCCAAAGAGATCGCCGAAGCGTTTTAGATAGTCGTAGCGAAACTGATCCACAACAATCAGCAGGACCAGGCGCGGTGGCGGCGCAAGCGTAGCTTGCGGCTGACCCGGCGCGAGTTGCGCCGGACAGAGGAGGAACAGGACGAGCGCAATCAGGCGGCCGAGATTTCTAGTTCGCGTTTGCTTCATCGAGACATCATTGCGATCGACTAATAACCGGATAACTAAATTCGGAACAGACAAAGAAGGGCGAGGCATCTTAACATCGGTCAAATGGCAAAAGAAAAACTGAAGGGTACTCGCTACAAACTGTTCAGAAGTTATTAAGGCGGACCGCTCCTAAATGCTGGCTTTATTGGATCGCCGTACCGCCTGTTAATATGATCCCAACTCAGGCGTTAACCGATCGAAGGGTGCTATGAAACTTAGAGCCGTCCTCGTGGTAATCATCATGGTTGTGGCCTGGTCGATGAGTGTCGTTGCTCATCCGGCCACAGGCATTGTTCGCGATGGCGCGGGAAATATTTACTTCAGTGATCTCGAGACGATTTGGAAAATAGATACGAGCGGCAAACTATCCGTGTTTCGTGCAGGCGTGAGCGGACGTCACGTTCATGAGTTGGCGATCGATGAGCAGGACAACATCTACGGCGCAGATTATAGTTACGAGTCGCAGAAATTCATCAGTGCCATTTGGAGGATGAAACCCGACGGTAAATTCGAATTTCTGCTCGCACCTACCGACAAACCGCCGCGCGCGCTGAGCATTTGGCGCGACCGCGAAGGCAACCACTATCTCGTCGATCAAAACAACCACACCAAAACACAGACGCTGCTTTTGCGGCGCACTCCCGATGGTAAAGTAATCACGCTTGCCGGCAGCGCGTACGGTCATGCGGATGGCAAAGGGACCGCAGCGAAGTTTAGTAGCGTCGGCAGTCTGGCTTTCGGAGCGGACGGCAGTCTTTATCTGACCGATGGTGCGACGGTGCGCCGCGCGACGATGGATGGCACCGTTACCACTCTAGCGAGAGACCTCAATGTGAGAACAGCGGAAGATAAGCCAACACTATTTGGCACTTCAGGCCAAAACCTTACCGGGATAGCGGTTGACGCCGGGGGGAATGTTTACGCGGCTGACCCCGAAAACCGTCGACTCCTTAAAATAAGTCGCGAAGGTAAGAGTGAGATCCTGTTGCGCACCGACCCGCCTTATTTTCCAAATGGCGTGGTCGCTGGACCGGCAGGAGAACTCTATGTGCTCGAGATCTCGTTTACCCCGCCGGGTTCATGGGGCGCTTCGCGAGTGCGCCGGCTGAGCGCGGATGGCAAGAGCATAATTCTGGCTACCGTTGGCGCTGAAACTCGCGGCACAAATTCGCCGGCCAATGCGACGCCGAGCGTTGAAATATCGACCGAGAGTTTCCTGTCGTCTCCCTCCGTTTGGCAGGGAATGAAATACGGAATTGCAATTGTGAGCATCACGATCTTATGTGGCGTCGTTGTTTTGTGGCAACGACGGAAGAGGCGGCGAGTATGAAGAAACTAATGCGCATATTGCGATGGGTGGTTGTCGCGGTTCTGGTTTGCCTGGTGATCGCACAGTTTTTTGGACCAGCGAAAACGAATCCCGCGGTGGATGCTTCGCAGACAATCGAGGCGCGGTTGCAGTTAACCCCTCCAGTGGCCGCAATTCTCGATCGCTCCTGTAACGACTGTCATTCAAACAAAACGCGCTGGCCCTGGTATTCCAGCATTGCCCCGGCTTCATGGTTAGTAATCGATCACGTAAATGAAGGACGCCAGAATGTGAACTTCTCTGAATGGGGACGTTACACCCCACGTGATGTTGACAGCTTGCTCAAGCAAATGTGCCGCGAAACGCGGGCGGGCGTCATGCCGTTGAACAGCTACACGCCGTTGCATCGGGAAGCGAAACTGTCGACTGAGGATGTGAAGACGCTTTGCGACTGGACGGATGCAGAACGCGAGCGCCTTGCGGCGCAAAAGTATTAACCGCGGATTTACGTGGATGAACGCCGATCAGAACGAAAACAAATCAGAGGAGGCCGTTTCTGCGTCTCCTGGCTAAGGAAACGAGCCTTCCGTATCGTGATTCATGTGCGCAAATCGGCGGCGAATTCGATCCCCTCGAGGTGACGCGTGTCGTTAATGTTTAGTACGCGCACAAAGCCATCGTCACGAAGATCAAAGCGAGCAATCCCGCAGTTTGCGGTGGCGATCCAGACGGGCTTGAGGTCGGGAGCATCCAGCGCTCCCATTAAATGAAGTATCAGAATGCAGATGGTTCCCGTATGAGCGAAGAGCGCAATGCGCCCGCCCTGGTGTTGTTCGATTGCTTCATCAAGTTGTCGTGAGGCGCGGTCGAGCGTCTGGCGGTAACTCTCTCCACCTAACAAGACATGTTCAAAATCACGGCGCAGCAGTGCCTGGTATTGTTCCGGATGTTGCTCAGCAGCTTCTTCGAAAGTCAGACCTTCCATGACACCAACGCTGCGTTCGCGCAAGGCGTCCGTGGTTTCGAGTGAGACTCCGCAGAGTTTGGCAAGCGGACTGGCAGTTGCGATTGCGCGTGGTAAGTCGCTCGAATAGATGGCAGAAAACTTTTCCGCAGCCAGCGCTTTGGCCGTGGCCTGTGCCTGTTTGCGTCCGCGTGGAGAAAGAGGTGTGTCGGTGTGTCCGCCGAAGCGCCCTTCCGCATTGCCCTGCGATTGGCCGTGACGAATGATTACGACGTGGGTGGTTAAGGACATAGATTCGAGTTCCGCGTTTCAAGTTCAAATCGGATGATTCTAACTTGAGACTCAAACCTTCAGACCGATTCTCGTTCCGATTTCATTCTAACTCGAAACTTGAAACTCGGAACTCGAAACTAAGTTAAGCGGCCAGCGCTTCCTTCTTCAGTTTCTCGGCCTGGTCGTGGGTGATGAGGGCCTGGATGATTTCATCGAGAGCGCCTTCCATGACGAGGTCGAGCTGGTGAATTGTCAGGCCGATGCGATGATCTGTGACGCGATTCTCTTTGAAGTTGTAGGTGCGAATCTTTTCTGAGCGATCGCCCGAACCAACCATCGAACGGCGTTCGCTGGCGACGGCGTCGTGTTGCTTTTGTTCTTCAAGCTCCTGCAATCGAGCGCGCAATACGCGCATCGCTTTTTCGCGGTTCTTAATCTGCGATTTTTCGTCCTGCATCGAAACGACGACGTTGGTCGGTATATGCGTAATGCGCACGGCGGAATAGGTCGTGTTAACTGATTGCCCGCCGGGGCCTGAGGAACAAAAGGTGTCGATGCGCAGATCCTTGGGATCGATCTTCACGTCCACTTCTTCTGCTTCCGGCAGCACCGCCACGGTAATCGCAGACGTATGAATCCGACCGCTCGCTTCGGTCTGCGGCACGCGCTGCACTCGATGGACACCGGATTCGTGCTTCATCTTGGAGTAGACCTTGTCGCCCTCGATCAGGATGATCGCTTCTTTGAAGCCACCGATGCCAGACTCCGACGCTTCAAGCACCTGAAATTTCCACCGCAGCCTTTCCGCATAGCGGCTGTACATTCTCACCATTTCGGCGGCAAACAGCGTCGCTTCATCGCCACCGGTGCCGGCGCG
The DNA here is from genome assembly GCA_031365545.1 of Pyrinomonadaceae bacterium. Lineage (GTDB taxonomy): Bacteria > Acidobacteriota > Blastocatellia > Pyrinomonadales > Pyrinomonadaceae > PSRF01. Next base: position 23,857 of record JANLYH010000069.1, read on the forward strand.
AATCTCTATGATCACGTTCTTTTCGTCGTTGGGATCGGACGGGACGAGCAGCACCTTCAACTCTTCGTTTGTTAACTCGAGCTTGCGTTGCAGCGTCTCCACTTCGCTCTGGGCCATCTCGCGCATTTCCTCGTCATCGGTGAGCGCAACGAGCTCCTGAGCCCCCTCCAACTCCGTCTTTAGAGTTTTCCAGGTGCGATACTTATCGACGATCTCGCCCAGCGTGCGGTGTTGCCGGGCCGCTTTGGTATAAGCAGTCTGATCCGCAAGCAACTCCGGAGCGGAGAGCTCATTCGCGAGTTCTTCGTAGCGCGCTTCGATTTGTTCGAGTCTCTCTAACATGATTCTTTAACAGCAATTCACGACAACAAAGGTGCGAGTGCGGATTCTCCAGTTTGCGGCTCAAGCTTTAACGACTCCTTCAAGGCTTCGATCGCAACTTCAAGCTGCTGATCGTCGGGCTCTTGCGTCGTTATGTTTTGCAGCCAGACGCCCGGACGAGTAATCATTTTGAAAAACCAACCACTCTCTTTTTTCGCCGAGAGGCGAATGATTTCGTAAGAAAGTCCAGCGACAAGCGGGACAAGTGCCAGCCTTACCAGGAAGTTGTAGACCAGCGAGTCAAACTTAATCACCGAAAACAGCGCAATTGATACCAGCATGACAACCATGAGGAAGCTCGTGCCGCAGCGCGGATGTTGCCGCGGTTGCGGTCGGGCGTTGGCCACTGTCAACGGTAAGCCCGCTTCCCAGGTAAAGACTGTCTTATGTTCCGCGCCGTGATATTCAAAGACGCGGCGGATGTCTTTCAATAACGAAAAACTGAAAATCATGATTAGAAAAAAGCTCATGCGAATGAGCCCGTCGATCAAATTGAAAGCCACAGACGGACGGACTGGATGCAGATAAATCTTGACTGTGCGCCAGCCGCGCGCATACCACGCGTCGTTTGCGTCTGCAGTAGCGGGGCTTGCCGTTGATCCGTCAGGGGCACTAGCAGTCTGACTGGCGGATTGCTGGGAGGCGGCGGCGTTCGGATTTGGTGATGGTGCCCAACCGGCTCCAATGAAGATCGCGTTCGTCAGCAGCAGGGGAGCGGCAACGAACAGCAGGATATTAAAAACCATCGCGACAATTATCGAGCCGGCCGCCGCAGTAGTCCCGCCCTTCTTCATCTCGTCTTTGGCGTTTGCCTGTGTCGGCACCGGAAAAAGTCCCGGAATGGCGCCGGTTAAGCCAGCGAAGTCGCCCTCGCCCTCAATTACGGCCGGCGTGAGCGCAACTCTGACTTCCTTTGCGTCGGCTGCCTGGGCGTCACCGAAGGCTTCGTTGGCGGAATAATTCAGAGCCTTGATGCCGAGTCCCATTGACTGCACCAGTACCGCGCTGCCGCGCAATACAGGCAACTTAAGCAGTGGGTACTTGTCGCTCCACTTTGGCAGCCGGGCGGCGATGTTCACGATCGTTCCGTCCGCTTTGCGCACCGCTACCGCGTAGGCATTTGGCGTGCGCATCATGACGCCTTCGATTACCGCCTGCCCGCCGACAATCAGATCTCGTTCGTTTATACTCAATGTTTTGTCTTTCCTTTTTGGCGTGCGCCGACCAGTCGGCGCTTTGGTCGCTGCGACCTGTCGCAGCCTGCGCACTACAGAAGTCTCTTTGCGATGATCGCGGCGTCAGGCCGCCGCGTGCCAAAGCGGTGACAGATCACCGCACTCCATACTAAAACACTAACGCCGGCGTTGGCAGCGGTCGCTGGGTCCGGGTTAATACACGGGTAGCGACCGACGACTACTCGCCGGCGTTTGGTTATGAAGTTTAGCTAATGGCGCTTTTGAATCAATTGCTCCATCGTCCTTACCTGCTTAATCAGCGCGGAAGACAGACAGGAATACCTGTCTTACTTACTGCGTGGCGGCAGTGCCTTCCGTTGGAGTCTTTTTGCCGTAACGCTTATTGAAACGATCCACGCGTCCAGCCGTGTCGACCAATTTTTGCTTGCCAGTAAAAAACGGGTGACAAGCCGAGCAGATTTCAACGTGCAGATCACCTTTCTTGGTGGATCTTGTCTTAAAGGTTTCGCCGCAGGCGCAGCTAACGGTAATCTCGGTATATGCAGGATGTATCTCTGGTTTCATTGTTCCTCGACTCTCACTCTGGCACCCAAATGCCTCGTTTTCCAAACGAACCATGATAGGTTTTAACCCTAACAACGTCAAGTTCGGTTTGGCACTTCAAACTGTTTAGTTTGCGCCGGCGGAATTGCTTTGAAGCTCGCTGATAAAAGCTATTCCACCGACTGCAAACCAGCAGCTTGCGTTGCGTCAACGTACCGAAACAAGTTTGTTGACAGTAAGTTAACGCCATGTTTAAATCAATTTCTGCCGACCTTTTGTAATTAGTACTAACACTTCACCCGAGTTTGTTAGCGCGATCAAACGACTGGATGAGATCGCACTTTCGGTGAGCAGTGTGATTATGGTTGTGAAAAACTAATGGCGGACGAGAAGGAAAAACCGGATCAACCAACCCCGGAAGCTCCTGGGGCCGACGCGGAGAAGGCTGCGATGGTTGAGCAAGCCAAGGCCCGTGTGGCCGCCGTCAAAGAATCGCTTGGCGACGAGGCCGCAAAATCTGTGGCGCCCCCAGCAACTCCCGCCGCACCCGGCGCTCCAAAAGCTCCCGTCAAGAAAAAAGAAGAAGGGCCAAAGCCAACGGATGCTTCAAGCCATGAACTTGTGCAGAGGTTGAAGAGGAAGTTTGACGGAGCTGTGCTTGACGCCTCGGAATTTATTGGCCAGCTCTCGATTCGTGTTGAGCCCGATCGCATCGTCGAAGTTTGTAAGTTTTTGCGAGACGATGCCGAGGAGAAATTCAACTACCTTTCCGATCTAACCTGCGTTCACTATCCGCTCGGACCGGGGCGACCGCTGGAAATTGTCTATAACCTCTTCTCGATCGCGCGAAACGAACGCGTGCGTTTGAAGGCGGGACTGGCTGAAGGGCAAAGTATTGATAGCGTCACCGACGTTTGGCCTGCTGCAAATTGGATGGAGCGCGAAGTTTACGATCTATTCGGAGTGACTTTTAGACATCATCCCGACCTGCGCCGCATCTTGTTGCCACCGGATTGGGAAGGACATCCGCTGCGGAAAGATTACCCGCTCGAGTTTATTGAAAACGCCTGGACCAAGAGACACCTGCCGGAAATGACTGAGGTGCAGCGCGAGCAGTTGGATCAAAGACGCGCTTATGGTTTGGAGATACTCTCCGTTCCGCAGGAACGCATGATGCGAGAGATACTTCAGCGCGGTAAAGAAGTGATGCCCAAAGACAAGTAAATGGTGAATGGTGAGTGGTGAATAGTAGAACGAGTCAAAGCGGCCGGCGCTTTTCCCCATTTATTATTTCCGATTTACTATTTACCAGTTGAGATGACTCCAAAAGAGATTGCCGCGCAGTATGAAGCAAAGGTATTCGACGCGCCCGAGGCGGCGAAGGTGGCGGGCTTTGTTTTGACTGAGACCATGGAGCCGCGCAATGTTTGGAACAAGGCCAGCGCCGCGCTGGCGATCGTGACGGGGCTTGCCAACAAACGTGCCAGCGGCGAGGCGAAAGAGATTGGATTGATCATAGAGCCGTGGAGCGTGACTGGTTGTTATGTTCCAAGTGAACCGGAGCCGGCGGTGGCGTAGAGGTAGGCCACTGACCACTGAAACATGCATCAGGTAGAAATAGCCACAACCAGAGAGACGCTGCTCGACAGCCCCGAAATGGTGCTGAACATGGGGCCGCAGCATCCGTCGACGCACGGCGTGTTGCGCGTAATTCTCAAACTCGACGGCGAGACGGTGATGGATCTTGATTGCGACATTGGCTATCTCCACCGCGGCATGGAGAAGATCGCCGAGAACCGCATGTACACGATGATCGCTCCCTATTGGGATCGACTTGATTACATCGCCGCCGTTTCGAATGGCCTCGTCTGGGTTGAGACCGTCGAGCAGATGATGGGCCTGGTCGTGCCGCCTCGCGCTCACTACCTTCGAACCATTCTTACGGAACTGAATCGCATCGCTTCCCACTTACTCTGGCTGGCAACTCACGCGCTCGACATCGGCGCGGTGACGGTCCTGCTTTGGGCTTTGCGTGAACGGGAAGAGATTCTTAAGATTTTTGAACGACAGTTTGGCGCCCGTCTCACTTGTCATGCCTGGCGCGTGGGCGGTATGCCCAATGACGCTTACGACGATTTTGAAGCAGACGTTCGTCGTTTCGCTGGAAACTTCCCCAAACGTCTCGATGAGTATGAAACGGTGCTATCCGAGAATCGCATCTGGCTAAGCCGCACTGTAGGCATCGGCGTGATATCCGGAGAAGAGGCGGTAGCGATCGGCTTGTCTGGTCCCGCGCTGCGTGGATCGGGAGTGGCCTGGGACATTCGCAAGGCGCGGCCGTATGCAGCCTATGCGGACATGGACTTTGATATTCCGCTGGGCGAGAACGGCGACACCTACGATCGTTATCTCGTACGACTCGAAGAGATGAGACAGTCGCGCCGCATCGTGGTGCAGGCCCTCGATAATTTGCCGGATGGTCCGGTGAATGCGAAGTTACCGAAAATTGTTAAGCCTCCAGTCGGCGACTACTATCATTCCATTGAAGGACCAAAAGGGGAGATCGGCTGCTATCTGGTTTCCGATGGCACAGCCCAGCCCTGGCGTGTGCGCGTCAGGCCGCCGTCTCTGATTAATCTTCAGGCTTTGAAGAATCTCTGCCTCGGCCATTTGGTGGCAGATGTAGTTGCGATAATTGGCACGCTCGATATTGTTCTTGGTGAGATCGACAGGTGATATTTAGTCTTCTCTGTGTAACCTCCGTGTTCTCAGTGTCTCTGTGATGAGTCAGACGTAAAAGCGTCCACCACAGAGACACTGAGAACTACAGAGGACTCACAGAGAGGCGCGAGAAGAATAGGGGTCCTCGTGCTTCTCTTAGCTCCAATTAACTTCATTAACGACCTGCTGCTGAAGTTTTTCAGCGCTGACACGATCAACCATTTCGTTTGGCCCTTTATTCAGATCGGCCTGGTCGTGACACTGGTCGCGGGCTGGGTTGCGTATGCTACCTACCTCGAACGAAAGATCTCTGCGTTTATGCAAGCACGGCTGGGGCCGATGCGCGTCGGCCCCTGGGGCTTGCTACAGCCAATCGCCGATGGCATCAAACTACTTACTAAAGAAGACTTCATTCCTGAGAAGGCCGATCGTTGGATTTTCTTCTGCGCGCCCTACATCGCAGTCGCTGCCGCATTCATCACTTTTTCCGTGATTCCATTTGCTCCTGACTGGGGCGTGATTACCGACGTGAATATTGGCTTGCTGTTGGTGCTCGCAGTGTCGAGCGTCGGCGTGCTGGCCTTAATTCTTGCCGGCTGGTCCTCGAATTCGAAGTATTCGTTACTCGGCGCGTTGCGTTCAAGCGCGCAAATGATTTCTTACGAAGTGGCGATGGGCCTGTCGTTGATTGGCGCCCTGATGTTTGCGCGCACGCTTTCACTCTCCGGCATTGTGGGCGCGCAGGAGAGCGACTCGGTTTGGTATTTCGTTTACCAGCCGCTAGGGTTTCTGATCTTCCTCGTTAGCGGTATTGCTGAAAACAATCGCGCACCATTTGATCTGCCCGAAGCGGAATCGGAATTGGTTGCTGGTTTCCATACCGAGTATTCCGGGTTTCGCTGGTCGCTCTTCTTCATGGCCGAGTATGCAGCGATGGTGATCGTTTCTGCCGTTGCGGTGACGGTGTACCTCGGGGGTTGGTATGCTCCGTTCGTCTTCCGGCTGACCGAAGCGAAGGGTTATCACAACCTCTATGTTATAGTCAGCCTTCTGGTCTTTCTGGTTAAGTTATCAGCCATTCTCTATTTCTATTTCTGGCTCCGCTGGACGCTGCCGCGCTTTCGTTACGATCAGTTGATGGACATCGGTTGGAAGTGGTTGATACCGTCAGCGCTCATTAACATCACGTTGTCTGCGCTGGCGATTTTTGCGATCCAGGCACTTGACGGCTGGCATGGTATAAGCACGATTCAAGCGTTGACTAACGGACTGGATCTAACTGCAACCGGCAAGGCAGTCATGATCGTGATGGGACTGTTGGGTCTGGGTATCACCGGGTTAGTACTGGCGAGAATCAACTGGCGTTCGCGCGATTTTAATTTGAAGAGCCAACGCCGCAACATCAAACTGGTGAATCTGCCACAGGGCAAGCCGGCAGTGGCCGCTGTTGCTCCGGCGGCAAGCGAAGGCTAGTTTCGGAAAGCATATGCCTTTAGTCAAAGTTCCCAAACCAAAATTTATTGAGAAGCTGCAACGCTTTTTCCTGTTTGATCTGTTGAAGGGGTTGCAGCTCACGCTCAAATACAATATCGGCGCGATCACTGACAAAGACAGCGTTGGAGGCAAAGGAATCTATACCGAGCAGTATCCCAAGGTCCGGCCAGATGTCGCACCGCGTTTTCATGGCGCGCCCCGGCTTAACATGGATCCGGAAACACACGACACGCTCTGCATTGCTTGCAACCTTTGCGCGATCGCTTGCCCTGAAGATTGCATCGACGTTTTGGCGATGGATGTGGAAATTATTGTCGCGGGCAAACCCCGTAAGAAGAAAGTGCTCGATGAATTTATCTTCGACACTTCACGCTGCATGTTTTGTGCGCTTTGCCAGGAAGCCTGTCCAACGTCTTGTTTGGAACTAACGCAGGATTTCGAGTTGGCCACGTATTCGCGCGCCGGCTTTGTTTGGAATCGCGAAATGCTTGAGCAAGGGCGCGAGACGGTGAAATACACTAGATAAACTAAAGGAAGTAATGAGTGATGAGTAATGAGTGATGAGTAAGAATACGAACGCGCTGGACACAGTGGCTAACTACTCATCACTCATCACTCATTACTCATCACTTTTCCGTCACTCATTACTTTTATTATGATTCTATCCGGTTGGGAATCGGTATTTTTCTGGATTTTCTCCATCGCGGCCATCTTTGCAGGTCTTCTGACTGTGATGGCTCGCAATACCATTCACAGCGCGCTCTTCCTGATCTCTTCGCTCGTCTCGGTCGCTGCACTCTTCATCCTGCTTCATGCTGAATTCATCGCGGGCGTACAGATCCTCGTTTACGTTGGCGGCGTCATGGTCCTGTTCCTGTTTGTGATCATGCTCGTGAACGTGGGCTCGGAAGAGCGCGGCGCGGAAGAGATTTTCAACCGGCCACGTCAGGTGACGACCAGCGTTATCTTTTGCGCTCTGCTCGTCGCCGGACTGATTGTTGCCGTCAACGAAGGTTACAAGGGGTTTTTAAAACGGGACGGGCCCAGGATCGAGGCGGCTGCCGCGGAAGCGCAAAACCGGGATCAGTTGTTGGATAAGTCAGCGACTGGCTCTTCCAGAATCACCAACGACACCGGACGACTCGGCGGCGTGCTCTACCGCTTTGGCTCGCTGCCTTTCGAAATCGCCAGCGTGCTGTTGCTGGTGGCAATTGTAGGTTCGGTGATGTTGGCGCGCACGCTGAAGCAGGAAGCGGCGGTTGATGATCTCGATCCCGACGTCTTGCGGAAAGAAGCCGTCGAAGAGCCGGAAGTGGCGGAACCCCAGACAGAGACTGCAGCCTAGACACCGAATGCTTATGTCCACCTTTTTCAGCCCAGCGTTTGCGCTTCTAATTCAAGAGGCGACTAACGGACGATTAGCAACGGCCTGGCAGGATGCACAGCACCCGGGTCTATCCAAGTTTCTGACGATTGGCGCGTTGCTCTTTATCATTGGCGTTGCCGGCGTGCTGACGCGCCGCAATATCATCGTCATCTTCATGTCGATCGAATTGATCCTCAACGCGGCTAATCTGAATTTTATTGCTATGTCGCGCTACCTGCAGGATACGGGGAGCGTCAACGCGGCAGCCGGCCAGGTGTTTACCGTATTCGTTATCGTGGTGGCCGCAGCTGAAGCAGCAATTGGCCTGGGAATTGTGATTGCGCTTTATCGCAACAAGGAAACGATCTTGATCGATGAGATCGATATTCTAAAGTGGTAGTTTCGCGTTTCAAGTTCCGAGTTAAGAACTCGGACTAGCTTGAAGCTCGGAACTCGAGACTCGAAACTGATGTACAAATACATCTGGCTAGTTCCATTGTTACCGCTCGCCGGCGCAGCCATCAACGGGCTGTTTGGCCGGAAGTTTCGCTTCTCGGAGAAGCTGATCGGTGGTATTGCCGCCGGTTCGATCGCGCTTTCCTTCCTGATCACAGTCGCCGCAGTCTATTCCTATGCTTTCAGTGCCAGCGCTATTTATCCGGAGACTTACGTCACCAGCAAGGACGGCAATTCGTTTACCTGGATTCCCGGCGGCGCGGTCCGAATAACCCAAGGCAAAGCCGAACGCGCAACGCTGATAGGGCCAGGAGCGTTCCTTGCAGAAGCAGAGACACCCCCATCTTCATTACTCAATGTTGAATGGAGCTATCAGCTTGATGCGCTTTCGTCGATCTTCATGCTAATCGTCACCGGCGTCGGCCTTTGTATTTTTGTTTTTGCTACCGGCTACATGCAGGGCGATCCGGGTTTCTACCGTTTCTTCGCTTACATGGGCCTCTTCATGTTTTCGATGCTAGACCTCGTGATGGGCTCGAATTTCCTGATGATGTTCGTCGGTTGGGAAGGTGTCGGTCTCTGTTCATACCTGCTCATCGGCTACTACTTTGATCGGCAGGAGGCAGCGAATGCTTCTCGCAAGGCTTTCGTCACCAATCGCATTGGTGACTTCGGATTTGCCCTCGCCGTCTTCGGGGTCATTGCCACCTTCGGTAGCGCCCAGTACACCGACGTTTTTGCGCAAGCGCGAAATTACCCGTTGGAAACGCTGGGACATTGGGGACTTCTATCATGGATTGCGCTGGGACTGTTTATCGGTGCCTGCGGTAAGTCGGCCCAACTTCCGTTGCACGTCTGGTTGCCGGATGCGATGGCTGGTCCGACTCCGGTGTCCGCATTGATCCATGCGGCCACGATGGTAACAGCGGGACTCTACATGGTGACGCGCACTAACGTCATCTTTCAGCATTCGCAAACGATGATGATGGTTGTCGCCCTGGTGGGCGCGGCTACGGCGTTGTTTGCCGCCACGATTGGCATCACGCAAAACGACATCAAGAAAGTGCTCGCGTATTCGACCGTCTCCCAACTCGGGTTCATGTTTATGGCTTGCGGTGTGGGCGCGTTTGCCATCGGCATCTTCCACGTGATGACGCACGCCTTTTTCAAAGCGCTGATGTTCCTCGGCGCCGGCAGCGTTATCCACGGTATGCATCACGAGCAGGACATGCGGCGTATGGGCGGACTAAAGAAGTACATGCCCATCACCTATCTAACGTTCTTGGCCGGGTGGCTGGCGATCTGCGGCATTATCCCGTTCAGTGGTTTCTGGTCTAAAGACGAGATCCTTTGGAACGCCGCCGCGACGCGTCACATTCCAGTGGGCTGGATTGTCTGGCTCGTGGGAACTATTGCGGCGACCTGCACAGCGTTTTACATGACGCGTCTCATGGCCATGACGTTCTGGGGCAAGGAAAAGTTCCGCGACGCTAAATCCGATCACGAGCACGACTCGCACGGCGCCGCTCATTCGGCCGGACACGCGCATGTTCCGCATGAGTCGCCCCGATCAATGTGGGTACCGTTGGCGGTGCTTGCAGTTTTAGCGACGGTGGGTGGCTTCGTCGGTATCAGCACAGCTTTCACTGGCGGCAAGCACGTCGGTGGCCGGATGAACATTGTCAATTTTCTCGATCCAATCATTTGGAATCCGACCACGCATTACTTCGGCACTCATGAAGTTGTCGACAGTTATGGCAAGCCGCCCGATCGCGTAGCTCTCGGACACGTTGAGATCCCACCTGGTGAGGCTGAGCTGGCCGAAACTCCGCCGCCGTATGGCACTGAGGGATTCAATTTGGCGCACACAGTTGAGTCGAAGGTCCACAGCGAAACGCTAACCGAGTGGGTGTTCATTCTCATCTCGCTGGCAGTCGCCGGTATCGGCATCGCGCTTGGCTTCCTCTTCTACGTTAAAGACACGCGGCTGCCCGACGTCTGGGCCGCGCGACTGCGGCCTCTTTACGAGGCAAGTTACAACAAGTATTGGGTTGATGAATTCTTCGGCTTGACCGTAACGCGACGGGTGATGGATGCCGCGCGCGGCGTCTTCGCGTTTGACTCGAAAGTGGTCGACGGCGGAGTGAATGGCGCGGCCTGGCTCACCAGACTCTCCAGCCGCATAACCGGTGGGACGGATCAGTATTTGGTAGACGGGTTTGTAAACGCAGTAGCAGGTTTCATAATGCGTCTGATGTCGCCGCTTTTCCGTGCGGCGCAGACTGGCTTAACTCAAAACTATGCGCTCGTAATGGTACTGGGACTGGTTGCGGCTCTGGCAATGATTTTTGGCGCTGACATCGTCGGCTGGTTCAGACACTGATGTGCCGAGCGGATCTGACCTTTGACTAACACAGCGGTGCTCGCTGACGCCAAGATGGCTATGAAACAATCGGTATCACACAGTTTTGCGGACGAGAGCATGGCGGCCAAAGCCAGGTGGTTTAAGAGCCTTTCAATAGAAGAGAGGATGAATGTATTTGTCGCGTTTACCAAGTTAATTCTCGAAAACAATCCGGAGATAGCTAAGAAGAAGCATGTTAGACCAGCTTCAGACCGTATTCGCGTCCTTCCAAAGGAATGACGTTAAGTATTTGGTTATCGGCGGCATAGCTGCTGTGTTGTACGGCGTGCCGCGCGCAACTTTTGATCTGGACATCCTTATTGAGCCTACAAAAGAGAATGCGCAAAAACTTTTGGACGCCTTATCTGAGGCAGGTTTTGGTACGGCCCAGCTAACTACTGCGGACGAAATCATTGGTACAGAGATTACGATTTTTACGGATCGAGTTCGACTTGATGTGCAAACTGCGACGCCGGGAATATTGTTTGAGGATGCCTGGCCGCGGCGCGCTACCCTAGCGTATGAAGGTCAAAGGTTTGAGGTGGTTTCTTTGGATGATCTTATTCAATCCAAGATTGCAGCCGGACGCGAAGTAGATTTAGAAGACGTCAGAATCTTGACGTTGGAACAAAAAGGATCCGACAGCGAGGACTGAAGTGCTTAAGACAAATATTCTATCCATAGTCACCTGGCTGCCAACGGCGGGAGCCATACTCATCTTGATCCTGTTCAAGAAGGACCAGGCGTCGCTGATTAAGAAATTCACGACTGCCTGGTTCGGCGTTGCCTTCGTTGCCTCGCTGGTCCTCCTTAGCTACGACCGCACCCTCGGCGGCATGCAGTTTCTCGAGGATCATCAATGGATTCCGATCATCGGGGCTCGTTACCAGATGGGCGTCGACGGCGTGGCCGTACTGCTCATCGTGTTGACCACTTTGCTCGGATTGATCGCCGCCTTATCTTCGTGGAAATACATCGAAAAGCGCGAGAAGGAATACTACGTGCTGCTCCTCCTGCTACAGACGGCAGTGGTCGGCGTTTTCACTTCCATGGATCTGTTTTTGTTTTACTTGTTCTTCGAAGTGTCGCTGGTTCCGATGTACTTCTTGATTGGTATCTGGGGCGGTGAAAACCGGCTGTACGCTGCGATCAAGTTCTTCCTGTACACGCTCGTGGGATCGGTGGTCATGCTTTTGGGCGTCCTGAAGATGTATTTCCTGACGCAAGACACCGGCTTGACCAGCCAGATCACCCAGGGAACCATTGACTTGCTCGCCGGCAACAAGGCGGCTGCGGCAATGGTGTCGACCAGCATTCAAGCAGCCGCTCAGAGTGGCACCGGCACGTTCAATATTATTTACATGCAATCGATCGGCTCAGTGATGCCGATGGGCGCGATGCAGGTGCTGCTATTCTTCGCGTTTGCACTCGGCTTCGCGATCAAGGTGCCGATGTTTCCCTTTCATACGTGGTTGCCCGATGCCCACGTCGAAGCACCGACCGCCGGTTCAGTTATTCTCGCCGGCATCCTGCTGAAGTTGGGTACCTACGGTTTCTTCCGATTCAATATTCCAATGTTTCCCGGGGCCGCTGCCGACGAAGCATATTTCGGCTCCTTTGGCGTGCGCAGCGTGATGGTCTTTCTGGCCATTGTCGGAATCATTTATGGCGCGCTGGCCGCGATGTATTTCGTAGTCAAGAAAGACGGCGACGTGAAGAAGCTGGTCGCGTATTCATCGGTGTCGTCGATGGGCATCGTGATGCTCGGTTTGTTTGCTTTGAATCCCAATGGACTCAATGGCGCTGTGCTTCACATGATCAATCACGGTATCTATTCCGCCGCGCTCTTCCTGCTGGTGGGAATCATTTATGAGCGGCGTCACACGCGCAACGTGGCGGAATTTGGCGGACTGTCGCACGTGATGCCGGGCTATGCCGCAATCTTTTTGGCAATGGTGATGACGGCAATTGGGTTGCCCTTGCTTTGCGTTTTCATTTCAGAGTTCCTTTCTTTCCGGGGGGCTTTCGAAGCAAATCCAATATGGGCTGCCTGGGGCGCCCTGGGAATCATTTTGAATGCGGGTTACATGCTCTGGCTGTATCAACGAATGTTTTTCGGCACTATCGATAACCCGAAAAACGAGAAGTTAACGGACCTGAGTGGGCGGGAGTGGGCTTACATGACGCCGCTAGTCATTCTCTCGCTTTGGATCGGGGTCTATCCGAAACCGTTTTTGGCTTATATCGAGCGCCCGGTAAACGCGATGGTGCGCCAAGTTCGGCCGACTTATCCGATCCCAGGAATGCCTGCTGTCCAAACTCCGCAGCGTGCGGCGGTCACAATCGAAAAGTGATGAGTGGATGACTGATGACTGATCCGAGGGCGGGAATTTAGAGCTGCGCGAAAGCAACCGGCCACCGACCACTGACGAATATGTTTTTATTTCAAGCCAATACCGCGGCGCTTTTCAACGTGGCAGACTTACAGCTAATCATACCTGAGCTGATTCTCACGGTCTGCGCCTGCCTCGCCTTGGTGATGGAAGTTGTGCTGCCGTATCGCAAAAGCAAAGTCATTGCTTATTTTTCTCTCGCGGGCATTGCGCTCGCCGCCGTCTCCCTGGTTGTTCAATATTGGTCCCGGGCTACGTTTCCCAGCGACGGCTTCTACGGGATGATCCGCATCGACGGCTTTGCGCTGGTCTTCCAAAGCATTTTCCTGATTGGCGCTGCGCTCGCCATCGCCATCTCCGTGCGCTACCTCGACATTGAAGGAGAACAGCACGGCGAATACTACGCGCTAGTGCTGTTTGCCACGGTTGGGATGATGTTCCTTGCCTGCGGCTTCGACCTGATCACTCTCTACATCAGCCTGGAGTTGATGGCCCTTACCTTCTACGTGCTGGTCGCTTTCACCAAACGCGAGAAACGTTCAAACGAAGCGGCGATGAAATACTTTCTGCTGGGCGCGTTTTCCTCAGGCGTGTTGCTCTACGGAATGTCGCTGCTCTATGGCGTTGCCGGTTCAACCAATCTTGCGGAGATCGGGCGCAGCGTCGCCGAAATTGCCGCGACTGTAGGACAACCGGGTGACTCGGCGGCCGCTTCGCTGCGACCAATGTTGCTGTTGGGAATGATCGCGCTCGCCGCGGGGTTGTTTTTCAAAATCGCCGCTGTGCCGTTTCACATGTGGGCGCCCGACGCCTATGAAGGCGCACCAACCTCCGTTACCGCCTTTCTCTCCACCGCCTCAAAGGCCGCGAGCTTTGCTCTTTATGCGCGGATCTTTATCGAAGCGCTAAACAGCATCCGGGCAGACTGGGCCCCGCTGTTGGGCTTAGTGGCGGCGATTACGATCATGGTAGGAAACTGGGCCGCGGTTACTCAGGAAAATTCCAAGAGGCTGTTGGCCTACTCTTCAATTTCCAATGCGGGCTATTTGTTGTTGGCACTGGTGGCGGGGAATACGTATGGCTACGTCGGCCTCGCAATCTATCTGCTGGTCTACACCTTCATGAACATGGGCGCGTTTGGGATCATTATCAGTTTGCGCCGCCGCGGAATTATTGGCGACAACGTCGATGATCTGACCGGCCTCGCGCACAAAGCACCGGGCATGGCCGCAATGATGGCGGTGTTTATGTTGTCCTTGGGCGGCCTGCCGATGACTGGCGGTTTTATTGGCAAATACTTTCTTTTTGGCGGCCTGTTGCAGCGCGGCAAGGCCGACGGCAAAACGTGGTACTACTGGTTGGCCGGCTGGGCGATCATCAACACAGTCGTATCTTTCTATTACTACGTGCGGTTCATCAAGGTGATGTATCTCGGCGAAACCATTGCCGACGACCAACCGCTTTCGCTTTCACCCGCTTTGCAAGCCGCGCTGGTGGTTTCTCTGGTTGGCATAATCTTTATCGGCGTCTTCCCGCAACCGCTGATTGAAATTGTGCAAAGGCTCATGGCGCGCTAGCGCGTCTCGACCCTTCTCACCTAGAATAGTCCCGTGAATTCCGGCTTACCTGGTGAGGATATCATCGAAGCTGGCGTGCATGACCTGCACGCCGGCCGGGAAACGATTGCAGCTCTCCTAGTCGCGATAGGATCTCCGAGACTAAGGCGATTAGGTCTCGTCCTGCCCTCTCAACTACCACAACACCCAGAGCACCGACTCTACGATTTACTTGCCCAGGACGACCAGGACTCTGCGCACTCGCGCTACAACGCCTTTATCAGAAAGCTAGTAAGCTACGAACGGCCGCTGAATGCGTCAACCGATAACCGCCGCTCGTGTTGAAGAGTTCATGAACGCTTTGGGCAGCGGCGTGGGCGACCATTGATCCCCTCCAGTTGAATGATTGCATTCTATTTCTTCGCAGCGATCGTAATCTGGCTGGGCATTCTGTCCCTCCGCAGCGGTTTTCGCTTTTCGGCTTACGTGCGACAAGAGGCTGCGCGTCCTCCCTCGGACTTCACTCCATTTGTTTCGGTGATTGCCCCCTGCCGCGGTTTGGAAGACGGACTGCGGGAAAACATTACTGCACTCTTGCAGCAAGACTATCCGGCCTTCGAGATTATTTTTGTAACTGATCGGCCCGACGATCCGGCGCTCGGATTGATCGAGGACGTTCGCAATTTCTGGCGGAAAGCTTCGCCAGTAACGCGCTGCCTCGTGGCCGGTGCGGCTGACGACAGCGGTCAGAAGGTGCACAACCTAAGAGTAGCCGTTTCCAGCGCCGTTCCGCACAGCGAGTGTCTGGTGTTTGTCGATACTGACGCGCGGCCGCATCCCCATTGGCTGCGATTGCTGGTGGCGCCACTCGCAGACGAAAGCGTTGGCGCGGCAACTGGCTACCGCTGGTACGTTCCTAAGCGCGGCGGTCTTGCTTCGCAGTTACGTTCGGTCTGGAACGCCTCGATTGCCTCAGCCCAGGGCGAACATGAAGACAAAAACTTTTGCTGGGGCGGTTCCAGCGCTATTCGCAAGACGACCTTCGACAGTTTGCAGGTCCGCGATCGTTGGCGGGGGACAGTGTCTGACGACTTCACCTTGACCCGAGTGTTACAGGAAGCGAAGCTGCCGATACACTTCGTTCCGGCCTGCCTGGTAGCTTCGGTCGGAGATTGCACTTTCGCGGAGCTGCTGGAGTTTACCAATCGGCAACTGAAGATTACACGCGTTTACGCCGCGTATCTTTGGAAGCCACTATTGATCGGCAGCCTGCTGTTTTGCGCCGTCTTCTTCGGTGGAATTGCGTTGACTCTCGAACGGGCAATTCGGGGACTCGATTGGGTGGCGCCGCTTGCTTTGGTTGTTGTGATTTACTTGCTGGGTGCGGCAAAGGCATTTATTCGTCTTAAAGCGGTAGCCATTGCCTTCGGAAGTTACCAGAAGCGCCTGCCGGGAAGTTTGCCGGCACACCTGATCCTTTGGCCGTTTGCCTCCGCTCTCTATCTTCTCAACGCGATAACTGCCGGCTTTTCGCACCGGATTAAGTGGCGCGGGATCACCTACGAATTGAAATCATCCTGCGAAGCTGTCATCATCGCGCGCGAATCCGACAGACTTTAGTTTGTTGCTGAGGCCGAATCAGATGTTTTGTGAAGACGACGACAAACTGAAGTTTGTCGGACACTAAAATGCCAAACAAAGCAGTACAACTTGTGCAACTCCTGCGGGCTACTAAACGCGAAAAACGTTTGGGCACTGTTATTCTTTTCGTCACTTCACGCTGCAATGCCTTTTGCAAAACGTGCTTTTACCACGCGGAGCTAAATCAACCGGGCGACTTGACCTTCGAGCAGCTCGACAAGGTCTCGCGGACAATGCCCACGATTACTGATCTCTGGCTTTCGGGCGGTGAGCCGACTTTGCGTCGCGATGTTCCGGAGATCATCGATGCGTTTGTAAACAGGAACGGAGTCGACCGCGTCATCATTCCCACCAACGCGCTGATCAAGGGCCGTATTCAGGAGATTGTTGATCACGCGTTAGGCTCTCACCCTAAACTCGATCTGTATCTGAACGTGGCGCTCGACGGTTACGGCAAGACCCATGACGACATTCGCGGCGTGCCCGGCAATTGGGAGAAAGCGCTTGACTGTATAACGTCGCTTTACCCATTAAAGGAAAAGTACGCCGACCGATTTCGCTTGAACGTGAATACCGTGGTCTGCGCTGAGAACTACACTGAGATAGAAAAACTCGGCGAGTTTATGTGGAACAACTTTAAACTCGACGGCCAGTATTTCAATATTATTCGTGGCGAAACGTTGGTCGGCGATGAGATAAAGGCAGTGCCTGCCGAGGTATTGCCGGAAATGTACGAGTACGTTTCCCGGCTGACGAAGCGTTACGGTGATCGGATGTTTGCGGAAGACGACGTGAGCAAGCGCTTCGTGAAGAACCTCGCTTACGTTGGCGCGATTACCACCCACTACCGCACGCAACATGCGAACTTTCAGACGCCCACGCCGTGGCCGTTTCCCTGTACGGCCGGTGAAACAACAGCAGTCATTGACTACAACGGCGATGTACGCGCCTGCGAGTTGCGCGAAAAGTTTGCGACGCTTGCAGATCATGATTACGACTTTGGAGCACTTTGGGCGGCTCACGAGCGTGAGATCGAGTTGAAAGCGATCGACGGCGGCAAGGCCTGCTGGTGTACGCACGTTTGCTTCATTCACGATTCGATGCGCCACTCGAGCCGCGCAATGTTGTATGAACTTCCGAAAAACTATCTCACGCGTGAAAACTGGCAATCGTAGATGGGAGCTCCGGACAACGAGGCAAATCGCAAGAGCGGGCTCGCCTACGGCGCTGCGCTAACTCTCTTTGCGTGCGTAGCCGCGCTGTGCGGCGTCGGTTGGGTGCTGGATCGCTGGCTGGGGACCAAGCCCTGGTTGCTGGTAGCGGGAATTGTTTTGGGAGCAGCGGCAGGTTTCTATCAGTTTGTGCGGATAACATCAAGACTCTAGCGAAGTAGTGTCTTGTCCTAATTCAGGGTTCTCTGTGAAACCTCCGGGTGCTCTGTGTCTCTGTGCTGACTCAACGATAAGCAAACACTCAGCACCGAGACACAGAGAACACAAAGGACGCATAGAGAATTCACTTTGGGACACCGCCTCGACAATTGGTCGATTTCCCGTGTAAAATCTGCGGCTTTGCTAATGAAAAGAACTGCAAACAATCCCGGGGAAACTATATCCCTGGCTGCACCTGGCAGCCGGCTTGAGCGGCGCATTTTCAACGTGATGGCTATCTCTGCTGCTGTCGCTGTTATCGTGAGTTTGCCGTTTGCTCCCTGGCGCGTAACAACGGGATTGTTGCTGGGTGGCACCCTTTCCTTGCTCAACCACCATTGGCTGCGCAGCTCGGCGGCGTCGGCGTTCAGTGTTATTGCGCAGGGGGCGAAGCCCAAGCTTTCTCTCGTCACCTACGTTTTTCGTTATCTCATCATTACCGCAACCGTCTTGCTGGCCTACAAGCTCAACCTGGTGTCGCTCGCGGCCACCATCGCCGGTTTGTGCAGCTTTGTTGTGGCTTTATTTGCTGAAGCTATTCGAGAGTTTTATTTCGCAATCATTCACCGAGAGGAAATTAGTTGATGTTCTGGTTACAGGAAGCTGCTCAAGCAGGCGCGGAACATGCAGAGGAAGCCGAGCAGGCGCCCCTCATCGTACAGTTAGTTAATCACTACTTCGGCGACTGGGCCTATAAGTTTGAGATGACCTACACGCACCCGCTCTGGACGAAGGTCTTTGCGAAATTCGGCACCACGCCGGAAGCAGCGTTTGGTCCTTACACTCCGGAGACTGCGATTCCGTGGTACACGGTGATGTTTGTTATCGCCTGCATTCTCAGCGTGGTAATTATCTGGATCCTCAAAGGGAAACTTTCAGATGATGAGCCTGGGTATGGGCAGCAGACGCTCGAGCTGGGCGTGCTGGCGGTGCGCGGCATGTTGGAAGACATTATCGGACCGCACGGCTTGAAATACTTTCCGGTGGTCATGACCTTCGCGGTGCTCATTCTGGTTTCGAACCTGATGGGGTTGTTTCCGCTATTCATGTCTCCGACAGCAGCCGTAAGCGTTACTTTCGCGTTGGGTCTTTCGTCGTTTCTTTACTACAACTGGATCGGTATCAAAGAAAACGGAATCTTCGGTCACCTCAAGCATCTTTGGGGACCCATCTGGTGGATCGGCCCGCTGATTTTTCCGATCGAATTGATTAGTAACTTCATTCGTCCGTTTTCCCTGGGCATACGTTTGTTTGGCAACATGTTTGCCGACGAAAAAGTAGTGCACACCGTTTCAAGTTTGGCGCCGCCAGTCACCTGGTTAGGTCCGCTGCTGTTGATGCCGCTGAGCATCTTCGTAGCATTTATTCAAACATTTGTTTTTATTCTTTTGTCACAGCTTTACTTAAGCGAAGTTTCGCATGCCCCTCACGAGGAGCACGCGGATCATGGTCACGACCACGAAACAGTTGAACATGGTCATGGGCAACCGGAGCACGCCGCTCTGGCAGTTTCTTAATCGTTACTTAGGCGCGGGTCGAGCGATGCGGGCAAACGCGCCCGCACACGTTGGCGTGCAAACCTGGTTGGATGTGTGCCGATCAGGACTGAAAGCACAACTGGCAAATAGTCGTCCGTTGATTTAATAGCCAGGTCTGTCTCGCAGGAGCGCCGTTGTAAGAGGGGCGGTGGATACCGGATGCAGGCGAAATCATAACAGTTCAGTGGTGCTTTGCGGTTTGGCTGGTGACGCATCAATTTCTGAGGCAGCGGCCTCAGCTGGAGAAAGCGAAAGATGAGAAAACTTAATTTACTTTTTATGGTTGTTGTGGGCGTGCTGTTTAGCGCAATGACTGTACTGGCACAGAGCCCGGCCACAGCCGAACACGCCGTGGATAACACTGCCGGTCTTAAGGCAATTGCGGCCGGCATTGGCTTCGCAATCGCAGTGGTGGGCGGCGCGCTTGGCCAATCGCGAATCGGTGCAGCGGCCTGCGAGGGCGCAGCGCGCAATCCTGGCGCCGCACCCAAAATTCAGGTAATGATGATTCTTGGTCTGGCGTTGATCGAATCGTTGGTCCTGTTTGCACTGCTAATCGTGTTCGTGAAGACCTAATTGCTTTACGGCAATTTTCCAAGCTATGCAGGTTAGAGATGCGAGCGTCGCTTTCAGGCGGCGCTCGCATTTTTGTTTTCACTTTGGTAGCGGCTTTGCTGGCATCTAAATCTCTGTGATACGCTCTAAGGTATTCTCCCGAAGTAAAGTAAGTCCCCCTTCAACTTAGACAGATGCGTTCGTCTGTCCGGGAACCAAGTGGCAGGCACGATGCCTGCATTGCGTTGTTAGCAGGGAAACTGACGTTCGATGAAAGCCTGTCCCAAATGCGGAGCCGAGTATGCTGACTCGACTACACTATGTCCTGCCGATGGCATTGCCCTCGAACAGCAGGACGATGCCTTGATCGGCCAAACTCTTGCCGACAAATATCGCATAGAAGAACTCCTTAGCACCGGCGGTATGGGAACGGTTTACCGCGGCACACATGTGCTGATGGACAAGACTGTCGCTGTCAAAGTATTGCGACCCTCGCTGGCCGCTGACGAGAAGATTGTGGCTCGTTTTTCGCGAGAAGCCCGCGCTGCCTCAAAAATTTCCCACCCACACGCCCTCAGCGTTACCGATTTCGGTGAAGCCGAAAACGGTGTGGTGTTCCTGGTGATGGAGTACCTGAACGGGAAGACGCTCAAGGAACTCATTCGGCAGGAAGGTCCTATGCCCCTGCCGCGCGCGGTCGAAATTCTTCGCCAGGTGGGTGGCGCGCTCGAAGCCGCTCATGCCGAAGGAGTAGTGCATCGCGATCTCAAGAGCGAAAACATCATGCTGCTGAGCAGTTCCGGTACCGACTATGCGAAGGTACTGGACTTTGGCATCGCGAAAATCAAAGAGCCGGAAGGTACCTACGATCCGGGGCTGACTGCGCCTGATCTGGTAATCGGCACGCCGCAATACATGTCACCTGAACAATGTTCGCAGTCCCCGGATATTGACGCGCGTTCAGACATCTATTCTCTTGGAGTGATTCTTTACGAATTGCTGGTTGGGCATGTCCCATTCACCGGCGGATCGCCAACAGCGATCATGCTGAAGCATTTGCAGCAGCCGGCACCTTCAGTGTTGAGCGAAAGAAAAGACGTGCCAGAGCCAATTGGGCGCGTGGTCGCGCGCGCTCTGGAGAAACGACCTGAAGATCGTTATCAAACGGTTGAAGACTTAGTGGAAGACTTTACGATGGCAGCGGGAATGGAATCGGCCCGACTTGGATCGTCAGCCCAGCACTCGCGCGTCGAGTCTGTTCCGGCCAACCCGATTGACGAGGCCGACGAGGAAACGCTGGTGCGGCGCCGGACCCGGCCGATGATCCCGCCGGTGGCAACGCCAAGCGGTCCGCAGTTTGTAGTCCCATTACCTGGCCAGTCGTCCGCCCCAACTGCGAGCGCCAGTTTCAATCCCTGGAAAGTTTTGATTCCGGCAATGGTCGGTCTGCTGCTTGTGTTCGGAATGATCTACGCATTTACGCGCAACTCCACGCCGTCGGGTGCGACCACTGCCGGTTCAGGATTAACTGCGGACCCGAACAGCAGTCCGGTTGAGCCCGCGAAACCGCCCACCGGGAATTCGGAGGCGGGGATTCCGGCTGGTGGCACTACGAATCAAACCGCTATTACGAACGCCAACGCAAACACATCGCCTTCGCCGGTAGAGAATTTGGCTGGTGGCGACGCCGCCAACCTAAACGCCAACGCCAACGCCAACGCCAACGCAAACGCAAACGAAAATTCGAATGTCAGGAAAGCGCCGACTCTGCCTTCGCCTTCCCCGGCCCGGTCGGTCGACGTACAAGTACCCCCACCGTTGCCGACAGCGACGAAGCCCACGCTTCCTAAACCCCTTCCCACGCCGAACGCAACGCCGCCAGACAATCCAGAATAGAACCTTTCGGAATCGCAGTCCTGATGCTACGGCAACCGCTGCTGCGAAGCCGCGTTCGAAATCAGCTCGACTAGATTCGCTGGATTATCAATTTCGATTTGAATATTGACGACGTAGCAGGGCAAGCCAACGTCTAACCCCGAAAACTTCAGCGCGTCTTTTGCTGTGGTTAGTAAGATTGTTTCACCACTGTTCTTCGCGTCCTTCACCAGACCATCGATATCCGCCTGCGTGTAGTTGTGGTGATCGGCAAACGCGCGAGTGAGGCTTGGTGAATAACCTTCGCGACGCAGGTGTTCGAAAAAGGACTCCGGGTTTCCCACGCCACAAAACGCTGCGACTCTTTGAGAGCGTAGGATGCTCTCGTCAATGATGCTCCCATCGCTTGCGCGAATTCCTGAGGTGACCATCCGGGAGAAGAAAACCGGAACATCGGGGATTAGGCGGCGGATTTCCTCCGTCATTCGAGAAATATCTGCGACTTGTTCAGTCCGGGTGATTACCACGCAGTCGGCGCGCGCCAAACCGGCACGTGGTTCGCGCAAGCGTCCGTAGGGAAGCAGACTGCCACCGCCCCAGGGATTGGTCGCATCGATAGTCACGATGTCGAGATTCCGTGACAACTCCAGATGTTGAAATCCGTCGTCAAGCACAAACACTTCGCTGCCCAGGTTCTTCATGGCCCATGCGCCTGCCGCCGCCCGATCTGGATTGGCAATCACTGCAGCACTGCCGAGCAGGTTTTTCGCGAGCAGATACGGTTCGTCACCCGATTCACCAGGAGCGGCCAGGAGTCGAGTCCCGTCTGAAACCACGACCTGCGATTGCGGGTTTGCTCTGCCGTAGCCTCTTGTCAGTACGCAAACTTTCCGGGACGTTCCTGTGGCTTCGTGCTTGAGCTCGGACGTGGCTGAACCCAACCCTTTGTTCGCCGCAATCCGGCACACCCACTCGACCAGCGGAGTCTTGCCCGTGCCCCCAGTGGTTAGATTTCCGACGCTTATCACCGGTGCTGCAAGCTGCGAAACGGAAAGCCAACCACGCCGGTACGCTGTTAGACGCGTGCGCGTGACGGCGCGGTAGACCGCGCTAAGCGGTGGCAGTATTAGTGACTGAAGCAGCTTCATATCACAGGCGCGTCGTTAGCGCTGAGTGGACTCGGGCCTGCTGACGCTTTGGCGGGCGCCGCGAGCATTGCATCGAGCGATCGGAGCGTGCGCTCCGTGGCGCCGCGATTTTCGTTTACCAGTTGGCGTGCTCGCGTTGCCAGTTCGAGCCGTCTGGCTGGGTGGGCAAGCAACTCAGACATGGTGTTGGCCAGTTGCACTGTCACTTCAGCCGCGGGCAGCGGTGGGAGTTGAATGACCGCGCCAGCCTCTACGAAGCTCTCAACTATCGAATGAAAGTTGTAGGTATGGGCGCCGGTAATTACACAAACGCCGCTGGCTGCCGGCTCGAGCAGGTTGTGCCCACCGGTCCGCGCTATGCTGCCGCCGACAAACACAATCGAGGCCAAAGAATACAACGACCTTAACTCGCCAATACTGTCTAGCATGATCACTTCCGCCTGTTTGTCATCGGGAGCTTCAGCGCTGCTGCGGCGAGTCCAACTCAGGCCGGACGCCACGATTAAAGCTGCCACTTCTGCAAATCGTTCGGGGTGACGCGGTGCAATCAGCAAACGCAATGGCGAGCTTGTTTGCGAAACTGTGTGCTTGAAGGCGTTCAACACTATTTCCTCTTCTGGAGAATGGGTGCTGGCAGCGACTATCAAAAAGGAATTGTCGTGTAACCCAAAACGGGAACGAAACTCTGCCGTCAACAGATCGGTCGGCGGTATTGCGTCGGCATCGAATTTCATGCTGCCGCAGGTGACGATCTTATCGGTATTCATTCCCAGCGCTCGAAGCCGGTCGGAATCGGCCTCAGTCTGCATGATCGCCAGTTCGAGTGAACTTAGAACTCGCGTAATGAAACCCTTGATTAAGCGATAACGACGAAATGATTGTTCCGAAAGGCGGCCGTTGACCAGGGCGACAGGGATGTTTTGTTGTTTGCACTCGCGCAGAAAGCCGGGCCACAGTTCGGTCTCCAACACTAAAACTACATCAGGGTTGATGGCCTTGAGCGTGCGACGGACGACCCAGCGCCAGTCGAAAGGGAAATAGAAGATTCTGGCGGCGTCATCTGCAAAGATTTCGTGAGCCAGATTCTGTCCCGTAAGTGTAATTGTGGAGATCGCGATGCGAGAGTTCGGGAATCGGGCCCTGATACCATGAACCAGCGGCACGGCTGCCTGAGTTTCGCCGACGGAGACACAGTGAATCCAAATAATCGGCCGGCCGTCTTTAGGCAGCGGCGCGAGCAAACCCCAGCGCTCGCGGAATCCAACTACGTATTTGCCGTGACGAAGTGCGTCGAGAAGAAAGCGGGGCAGAAGTATGAGAAAGCCGAGACCCAGGAGAAGGCTGTAGATGAAGTACATAGGTAGGACAGGCCTGCCTGTCTGTATCTAGCGATAGCCGCTCGTGGGCTAGCGCACTGAAAACAGATTTTCCATTTTCTATTTCAAATTTTTCATTTGCCATCGGCTGCGGGTTCGTCGCAAATGGCAATTCAGAAATGAGCTATGACGAATGGAAAATTTGACTCTGACCTCGTTATGACGATATCTACCGAGCGAGACAATGTCCTACTTGGCGCGCTCGATGTATCGACCTTCGCTGGGGTCGACCCGAATGCGGTCGCCTTCATTCACAAACGGTGGAACGGTGACGGTAACCCCATTTTCGAGCGTCGCCGGCTTGTTAACGTTTGAAACGGTGGCGCCCTTCATAGATGGATCTGTGCGCGTGACGGTCAACTCCATTGAGGGAGGCAAGTCGATCCCGATCGGTGATCCTTCATAAAACTCCGCTTGAATCTTAAGGCCCGGAGTTAACCACTGCGCGGCGTCACCTAAATCCTCGTCGCTCAGGGCGACCTGCTCATAGTTTTCCGTATTCATGAAATGATGATGAGACCCGTCTGAATACATGAATTCCATTTCATGCTGCTCGAGTATGGCGCGGTCGATCGTGTCTGAAGAACGGAAGCGGTGTTCAAAGGAAGAGCCAGTCTTAATGTTCCTGAGTTTCGTCTGCACCATAGCTCTCAGGTTGCCCGGGGTGTGATGGCGAAATTCCATTACTTTGCAGGGCTCGCCCTCGAACAAAATCATCATGCCGCGCCGAATTTGAGTCGCCTGAATTGCCATAAACTTGTTTCAATCCCCGTCTAATGAATTATTTCGATTCCAGATATTGTAGTTATTATTCGCCGAAGACTTGCAGATCAACGACCGCGCCTGGTTTCAAATCGCGTAGTTTAGCGACCGTCAAAGGGCTTGTCCAGCAGCGCAAACCAATAGGAAGCTAACCTGAAGTCCCGACCATCTCTCAAAAATCGCTGATATTACGCAGATAAAAAGGCGACTGCGCCGTGATTATCTCCCGGCCCAGTCACCTTTTTTGAGGAGCCCACCTACCTCGATTGAGTTAACGCTTCTATTCGAGACAGGTTCCAATATCGATCAACTTTTCGATTAAGCCGCGCGAGCGTGGGGCGCTCGACGTCGGCGAGCGGTTTGCTCAAGCCGGCGTTGGGCTTCGTCATACCTGGAAAAGCGACGCTCGTCGAGGCGGAAAGCCGCCGTGTGGTAATACCGCCGCCCGTTGATCATCCGAGCGGCATGCTTTATATGCAGCATCTCGTGGTAAAGAATGAATTCGACAAACCATTCCGGCACCTGCGCCGAATCAAGCGACTTGCTAATCACAATCGTGTCATATACACGATCATGATGACCCAGAATGCTTCGGGTCTTTCGTTGAGACCAGGTAAGCGTGGGTTTCTCGAGACTTGAATCGAAGTATCTGCGATTTAGCCTGGTAAACAGCTTATCGAGATCGTAAGCATTCCCCCGAGCGCTCGAGATCATCTTACGTCCGCGACCGCGGCGGGCAATGTCAGAAGAACGCATGACTTCCGGCGTCAGCGAGTATTCCCGATAAACGCGATCGTGAACCGGCGGAATCTTTTTCCTTAGTAACCTGGCTACCAGCACAAACGCGAGGGCGCGCATCACTTCGGGCGGGCTATCCTTACAAATATCCGATAAGCGTACGTAGACCTGTCCTGAACGCAACCTGATCGTGTGGCGTAATCCCGCATATGGATAGAAGCGCACATCAATAACGGGGAGCCCTCGATTGCTGCCCAAATGATGGAACGCGTCCTGGAAAAACTTGTTCACCGCCGTCATTGCCCGATACTCCCGACAATCGCTTTGCTTACGGTTACCGTTTCAGATGTTATTCCCGACGTGGAAGAAGTAGAAACTCTGTGAATCTTGCTCGGCCAGGACCCATAGGGGGCTTGGGTACCACGGGCTGGAGACTTCGATCATATTACGGAGAACCCTTGCCAAGCGTCAATTGATCCGGGGGAAGGCCGAAAAACCTGAGGAAAAGCTGCAATTTGCGGTTTCATAGGGGACCCCGCCAACCACAAATCCTGATCCGTTGCGAGAGGAACGTACTCCGGGGGCCGCGATCACGAGTTTGAGTCGAGCCGCGGATTTTCTCACTGGCCATTCGAGATAAACGTTTGTAGGAGTATGGATTATGCACTGCTTCTCATAACCCCAAGCTTTCTGGTTTCTAGTGTTTGCAGCGTAGCAAATGATTCCTTTATACTCCGAGATTGGACTCGGTGACCGTATCTCGCCGGTCTAAATAAACTCGGAACCTGTTGTAAGTAGTAGCAACTCCACCTGGAACTCAATGCACCGTCGCAACTCAAGCCTCCAAGCCGCCGAAAAAAGTAGTCTCGACGCTCGCGCGCAAGCCGTGCTGGCTGCTGTGATTAGGGAGCACTTTGTCACCGGCGAGGCCGTCGGTTCTCTGGTTTTGGCGGATCGGTTTTCCAATACCGCGGGTTGGAGTTCGGCAACAATCAGAAATGTCATGGGTGAACTGGAGGAAGCCGGTCTCGTGGAGCAGCCGCATACGTCGGCCGGACGGGTGCCGACCGATCAAGGTTATCGTTACTATGTTGACCATATCCTTGAAGAGGCAAGGCTTTCAAAGGCTGACTTGCGAGCGATCGACAAGGTGTTTACTTCCAGCAGTGGCGATTCCGCCATCTCATCCGATCGTCTCATGGAGAAAATGTCCCACGCCCTCTCAGAGCTTTCGGCAAATGTGGGAATAGTGGTGTCGCCGTCCCTTGCCGAGAACCGCTTGAGTCACATTGAGTTCGTTCAGCTCTCCGACAAACGCATTCTGGTCGTACTCGTAACGGCTGCAAATAGTATTCACAACAAGATTATTCGGCTGGAAGACAATCTTACGCAGGAGGAACTCGAACAGACTGCGCGTTACTTGAACACGGAGTTTGGAGGCAAAAGCCTGCTGGCCATTCGCGCCGAAATCCTCGAACTCATGCGAGAGGAAAAGGCCCTATATGACCGGCTACTCAGAAATGCCATTCTGCTGTGTGACATGAGTCTGGAGGGTGAAGAGTCTGCCGGCGGAGATGTGTATGTCGACGGGGCCTCAAATATCCTGAATAAACCCGACTTTGTTGATGTCGACCGGATGCGTGCATTGTTTCGCACGTTTGAAGAGAAATCCCGCTTGATCAAAATCCTGAACGAGTGCATTTCGCGCGAACAGCCGGCAATGTGGGGAGATGTTCATGTCGTAATCGGTCGCGAACATCCTATTTCCTCAATGCGAAACTGCACTCTCATTACCGCTCCTTACCGGCTGGGTTCCAACGAACACCTGGGCACGCTTGGTGTTGTCGGCCCGATGAGGATTGAGTATTCCCGCATCATGGCTATGGTAAACTACATGGCGCGGCTCATTGAGCGTCGCTTGAATGAAGAAGCGCGCGTTTAAACCCTACCGAAATCTGAACGAACTGACATGCCTGCAGAGAGAAATGGTGAGAGGTCGAACCGCATTCCAATTGACTTTGTTGATTCAGAAAGCGAAAGCAGTTTGACTATCGAATCCGATGAGCCAAGGTGCGAGCTGGGAGCTGACGATCAGGAGTTGACGAAAATTATGGTCCCCGAGAACGACGTAACAGCGCCCGAACCAGAAGTGTTTGAGCCGGAAGACTCATTCGCGCAGTCGGCCCCGGCTAAAGGCGCCACTGGCGATCTCACGCCCACTGGCGGAGGGCCCGAAGTGGCAGAATTAGTCGCCACCAGAGCGGAGCTGAAGCGACTCGAAGCCGAAGTTAAAGAACTGATGGACGGTTTGGCTCGTCGTCAGGCGGATTTCGAGAATTATCGCAAGCGCATGGAAAGCAAGCGCACTGAGACCCACAACCACCTAGTCGCCGATATTGCCGCCAAGCTCTTGCCCGTGCTCGATAATCTGAAACGAGCACTGGATACCGAAGCTTCGATTGAGGCTAGTGAGTCGGATGAATTTCGCCACTTTCTAAGCGGTGTGGATCTGATTCACAAGCAACTCAATGGTGTGCTTGATGACTTGGGCGTAAAACCAGTCCTCGCCGAAGGTCAACAGTTTGACCCGCATCTACATGAAGCCGTCGTCACGGAACCGACTGACGAGTATGAGCCCGACACCGTCATGCAGGAGATTGTGCGTGGGTTCCGGATTGGCGATAAGTTGATTCGGCCGGCGCTCGTGAAGGTAGCCGTCAAGAAGTGATTCAAAGGTGAGCTTGGTAGCGAGACAATAATGGGAAAAGCAATCGGCATAGATTTGGGTACCACGAACTGTTGTGTCGCGGTCCTGGAAGGCGGCACCGTTCAGATCGTGCCAAACAAGGAAGGCGGACGAACGACGCCCAGCGTGGTTGGCTTTACCGACAAGGGCGAACGTCTGGTCGGCCAGATTGCGAAACGGCAGGCAGTGACGAATGCCGCTAACACCGTGTATGCGGTTAAGCGTCTAATCGGCCGGAAGTACGACTCCGCTGAAGTTCAGAAGATGCGCGAGACTGCGCCGTTTGAGATCGTTGACTCTCCGAATGGTGATGGCCGGGTGCGCGTTCAGGGACGAAGTTACAGCCCTCCTGAACTGTCCGGAATCGTCTTGCAGCGCCTGAAGGCTGCGGCAGAAGATTTTTTGGGAGAGCCCGTCACCGATGCCATCATTACCGTCCCCGCCTATTTCGACGACACGCAGCGTCAGGCTACGAAGGATGCAGGGAAAATCGCCGGACTGACGATTGAGAGAATTATTAACGAGCCGACCGCGGCTGCGCTTGCTTACGGCTTGGGCAAGTCTGATGTCGAACGAATTGTGGTCTACGATCTTGGTGGGGGCACCTTCGACATTTCCATTCTGGAGATGAGCGATGGAGTCTTCGAGGTGCTGGCCACCTCAGGCAATACGTTTCTCGGCGGCGAAGATATCGACGAACGTATCATGAACTGGATGGCGGATGAGTTTCTTAGTGATACGGGAATTGACCTTAGGAACGACCGTTTGGCCTTACAGCGACTCAAGGAAGTGGCGGAGCGCGCAAAATGTGAGCTCTCTTCCGCAACTGAAACCAATATCAATCTTCCGTTCATCGCTGCCGACGCTAGCGGACCAAAACATTTCAACAAGACGATGACCCGGACAGAGTTTGAGGATCTGATTGTCGATTTAATCGATCAGACGATTGAACCTTGCCGCCGGGCGCTTGAAGATGCGGAGCTAAAACCCGAGGATATAGATAAAGTGATCCTCGTAGGTGGGCAAACTCGCTCGCCAATTGTCGAACGCACCGTGGAAAAGATTTTCGGCAAGAAGCCTTCGGCTGAGATCAATCCGGATGAGGTAGTAGCGATGGGCGCCGCCATCCAGGGCGGAGTATTGACTGGGGAAGTCAGAGATATTGTGCTGCTTGATGTTCTGCCTTTGAGCCTGGGACTGGAAACGCGCGGCGGCTTGTTTACCAAGATCATCGACCGTAATTCAACCATTCCTTTACGCAATAGCCTGACATTCACCACGGTGGTTGATAATCAGACGTCGGTGGAGATTCATATTCTGCAGGGTGAGAGAGAGGTAGCGGAAGGTAATCGGTCGCTCGGAAAGTTTGAGTTGGTAGGGATTCCACCCAGTCCACGGGGCGTCCCGCAGATTGACGTTTCCTTCGAGGTGGATGCCAACGGAATCGTGTCAGTCTCTGCCCAGGACAAGGCGACGGGTCGGGAACAGCAGATGCGCATCACGCCGACCTCCGGTCTGGCACCGGACGAAATCCAGCAGCTCATAGAGGAGGCTGAAGGTTTTGCCGAGTCTGACCGTTTGGCGAAAGAGACCGTCATCTTTCGCAACAAGCTGGAATCGCTATTACGGAATACCGAGAAGTCGTTCTCAAAGTTTGGCGGCATGCTTTCCACGAATGATCAAGACATGGCTGCACAAGTATTCAAAGATGCGGCGGCCGCGATGGAGGCTGAGGGAAGAGATCCGATCGATAAAGCTCTGACCGCGCTCGAGCGAGTTGCCGGCCAGCTCACGAACGCAATGATGAATCCGTCGGGCGAGTCTACCCCCAAGAGCACGGACAACTCATCCAATTAGTGTGCACAATCGGAAGATTGGTTAGTAAACAGAACGAGAGGGTTTAAGAAAAGTCGGAATGAGTAAACGAGATTATTACGAGGTGTTAGGCGTAAGCCGCACCGCCGCTGACACGGAAATTAAAAGTGCCTATCGCCGCCTGGCTGTTCGTTTCCACCCAGATAAGAATCCTGGCGACGCGAGTTCTGAAGAAAAGTTTAAGGAAGCTGCTGAGGCTTATGCAGTGCTTGCCGACGCCGAGCAGCGCCAACGTTATGACCACTTTGGTCATGCCGGTGTTTCCAGCGGCGCCGGACAGACCTGGGGTGCACCCGGTTTTGGCGGTATCGAAGACATCCTAGGCGATCTTTTTGGCTTCAGTGACGTCTTCAGCGGGGGTCGCGGAACGCGCCGGACCACCGCACAACGAGGCGCCGATCTGCGCTATGACCTAGAAATAACGCTCGAAGAAGCCTACAACGGAATGACTGCGCAACTGCGCATCCCGCGACTTGAAACTTGCGAAAGTTGCAAAGGCAATGGCGCGGCGCCCGGAACGCAGCCTGAGAATTGTACTAACTGCGGCGGCACCGGACAGGTTCGTTACCAGCAGGGGTTCTTTTCTGTTGCGCGAACCTGCCAGCCGTGTCGGGGGGCCGGTCGAGTCATAAAGACTCCTTGCCCGGATTGCCACGGCGCCGGTCGTATCGAGCGCGAGAAGCAAATGGAAGTCAAAATTCCTGCGGGCGTGGAGACTGGCTCGCGCCTGCGAGTCCAAGGCGAGGGGGAGTCGGGCACCCAGGGCGGTCCCTCCGGTGATCTCTATGTGGTGATCCACCTGGCCGAGCATGAGCGTTTTGAGCGACAAGCCAATAATCTCTACGCCGCCCAGCCCGTGACCTTCGCGCAGGCGGCGTTGGGAGCGGATGTGTATGTGACCACGATTGAAGGCGAAGAGAAAATCAAGGTTCCGGCCGGCACCCAAACGGGCACCGTCTTTCGCATCAAGGGCAAAGGCATGCCGGTGCTTGGTGGTCGCGGCCGCGGCGATCTTTACGTATCCGTCAGCGTCGTTACACCAACTACGCTCACGCGTGAGCAACGAAAACTTCTCGAGCAGCTTGCCGTGGTCGAAAACAAGGATCTGGAAGACAAAGGTCTGGTCGACAAAGTTCGCGACATCTTTGGGTGAGTTCTGCTCTGTCGCACTCAAACTCTAATCAGGAGCACAATATGAAGCATTACCCCCATCTTCGTTTTCCGCTCTTTCTTTTTGCAGCTCTGCTGCTTGCCGGTCCTGTTTGTATTCAGGCGCAGGACAGCATGCAGCGGTGGCAGAGTTTCGACTTTGCCACGGCGACTCTGAAGCCCGCCGACATCGCCAAGGTCCCGCTCGAAGACTTGAAGCTGATGCGCGGCATCCTGTTTGGACGCCACGGTCGCATATTCAAGGACGCTGAAATTAAGACCTATCTGGAAGCGCAGGACTGGTACAAGGCTAACGCCGATTTCAACAACTCGCAGCTCAATGCGACCGAGAACCACAATCTCGATCTGATTCGCGACGCAGAAGCCGGCAAACATCCAACCGTTCAACCTGGAGATATGCGCTACTGGCGCGCGCGAACCCTGACACCGAAAAAGCTTGGCGTTCACAGTGGCGCTGAGTGGCGCGTTTTGCGCGCTGAGGTTGAGGCGATTCATGGTAAGCGTTTCGCCGAGGCCTGGTTGCAGCAATATTTTGACGAGCGCTATTGGTATAAGGCGAGCGACCACTACGATGCCAAGTCACTATCTCCGCTGGAGCAGAAAAACCTGGACACGATAGCGGCGGCGCAGAAGAAATCGCGCAAGGTCGCGCTCGCTCCCGGCGACATGGAACTGTTTGAAAACAAATTGATCGCCGCGTCAATGCTTCACGGTCTGAGTCTTAATGAGTTGCGCTTGTTGCGGAATGAGGTTTACGCGCGCCACGGCCGGCAGTTTCAAGCGCCCTGGCTCTCGCAATACTTCTTTAGCCAACCGTGGTATCAGCCCGATGACAACTTTAAAGATGAAGAGCTGTCAGGGCCTGACAAGCAGAACGTGGAAACGATTGTCGCCTACGAGAAGAAAATCCATGATGATCTGGGCAATAAACCCATCACCCGGACTCTGCTTGATGGTTTATTCGTGGAAGACGCCGTCAAGATGCGTCAGGAGATTTATGCGCGGCGTGGCAAAGTCTTTACCAAGGAACCCTGGTTTCAGACTTACTTCGAAAGCTTCGCCTGGTACAAGGCCAACCCCCAATTCAAGGATGATCAGTTAAGCGATCTGGAGAAACGCAATATCGCGACCATTGCCGCCTATGAGAAAAAGGCGGTAAGCGCGATGAGCGTCATCGAGGGTTGATAAGGCCCACACCGGGTCTCGCGTGTCGAGACTAACAAAACAGAGGTCATAAGTTCTTAGGGCGGACGTCATTTGAATGGCGTTCGCTTTGCTTTTAGGAAAGGGTGATTAGGCTAAAGCCGGTAACGGACCTTCGCTTTCCTGAGCGCGTCTTCTTCGTTGTCTACGTTTTGCAAACGCAGGGTCACGTCCGCATTCAAGTCGAAACCGTCGCGGATACCCGCTTGTAGTTTTACCGTGCCCGCTGCGGCGATCATCGCCGCGTTGTCAGTGGAGAGATGCGGCGAAGGGAAGTAAGCGGCAATTCCCAAACGGTCAGCCGCCGCGCTCGCTGCAGCGCGCAAGGCGCCATTGCAGGCGACGCCGCCGGCGACAATCAGTGTCTGCGGCAGGTACTCCTTAGCGAGTCGCTCGGTGGTGCCCACCAGCGAACGCACCACGATGCTTTGAAAACTGGCCGCGAGATCTTTGATTGCTTGCGATGGTTCCTCGCCGTTTGTTACCGGCTGCATCCCAGTTTCGCGCACATGCTTGGTGACGGCCGTTTTCAAACCACTAAAACTGAAGTCGGCCGAGCCATCGCCCATGCGTGGCAGGGAAAACTTAACCGCCTTTGGATCTCCTTCACGCGCCAGCCGTTCGATAATCGGTCCGCCCGGGTAGCCAAGTCCCAACATCTTAGCCACCTTGTCAAAGGCCTCGCCGGCTGCGTCGTCACGCGTGCGCGCGAGCACTTTGTATTTGCCAGGCTCGGGAACGAGGAACAAATTGCTGTGGCCGCCGGACACAATTAGAGCAAACGCGGGATACACAACCGGCGGATTGCCAAAGGCTACCGAATAAACATGCCCTTCAATGTGATTCACTCCCACCAGTGGCTTGCTCAGCGCAAACGCCATCGCCTTTGCATATGACACCCCGACCAGCAGCGAGCCAACCAGGCCGGGGCCAACTGTAACCGCGATGCCGTCTATAACGCCGGGCTCGATCCCCGCGCGGCCAAATGCCTCAGTAACTACGGGTACGATCTTATCGAGGTGTTCGCGTGAAGCAAGTTCTGGCACAACACCGCCGAAACGTTCGTGTGTTTTAACCTGGGAAGCTATTACGGAAGAGACGATCTCGCGGCCATCGCGCACGACGGCGGCAGCGGTTTCATCGCAGGACGTTTCAATTCCAAGAACGAGCATGTCAGGATTCTAGCAATGATCGCGTGCCGCCGCGACTCAGGCTGCCCTCCAGTCCGGGTCGTCTGTGACTCCTCCGTGTTCTATGTGTCTCAGTGGTGAATCATTTCTGCCATAACCTTCAACCACAGAGACATAGAGAACACGGAGGAAGCACAGAGTGATCAACTCATCACTTCGCGAAACGCGGAAACAAACGCGTCCATTTGCGGCCTTGTGCCGATGGTCACGCGCATAAACTCGGGCATGGCCGGGAATACGCGACCCACTTCAACCTTGCGCTCGCGCATTGCCGCAATCATTGGTTTCACTGGCCGGCGCAGGTTGATCATCAGAAAGTTTGCATGCGACGGAATATACTTGAGTCCCATCCGGTCAAGCTCGGCATAGACAAACTTCTTCACTTCGGTATTGCGCCGGCGCCCTTGTTCCACCTGCGCGTCATCCTGCAGACTTGCGATCCCCGCCACCAGCGCCATGATGTTAACGCTGTCCCACGTTTGTTGTGCGCGCATACGCTGAATTAGCTCCGGTCGCGCCACGCAATAGCCGCAACGCAAACCTGCCATCCCATATATCTTGGAAAAGGTGCGCGCTACCACCAGGTTGGGATACTGCGCCAGCAGTGGGATGACGCTCTCGTAGTCGTTTGACTCAACGTAGTGGTGATAAGCCTCGTCGATAAGCACAATTGTTTGGCTCGGCACCTTCTGGAGAAATGCTCGCAGCTGATCCTTCGGTGTGATGCTGGCGGTCGGATTGTTTGGATTACAGATATAAACCAACCCGGCATCGTTGGCAGCAGCCAGCATCCTGGACAAATCGTGCGAATAGTCTGAAGTTAAGTTTACCGGTAACACTTCAGCCTGAGCGGCTCGTGCGTGCGCGAGAATTGCTTCGAAGGTTGGATTGCCGACTACCAGCTTCTTTCCCGGTGCGGCGAAAGCAGCGGCTGCGACCTTCAAGACTTCGCCCGAGCCGTTGCCAAGGAGAATCTGCTCCGGGGCGACGTGATGCAGCTTCGCCAAAGTATCAACCAGGAACTGTTCATGCTCGTCGGGATAGCGCCACGCGAGACTGAAAGCATCCGTCATCGCTTTCACTGCCAGCGGCGACGGGCCATATGGGTTCTCATTCGAGCTGAGACGCACTACGCCGTTTGCGCGTGATGTTTCGCCCACCAAACGCAACGTGGGCGCTGAAAAGGAGACGGCCGGACTCAAGGCCGCATAGGCTGCGCTGGTACCCAAAATCTTCGCGAATCCACGACGGGAAAGGGATGTGCTCATGATTGCTCCTCTGTGACTGCGGCCTTGGCGATTGCAGTGGCGTTAAGTTGTTAGTTTGTAGAAGCTGAGCGCGGAATCGCCCTGCTTCAGTATGCGGCTGCGGATTATACTCCCGACCTCGTTCTTTAATTCATTTTTGTGATGGTGCTCTACGATCAGGAGACCTTCTTCGCTCAACAAACTGGACGAATGCGTGCCGAAAATATCGAGAATCGGCAAGTAATTGGTAGCGTAGGGGGGATCGAAGAAGGCGATATCCCATGGCTTACCGGTGTCTGGCTGCTTAGCGATGAAGCGCCGCAGGTAGTCACTGGTTTCCGAACGGATGACTTCACTCACGCTTCGCTCAATCCGGCAGAGCTCCAGATTCGACTTAATCAGGGCGCACATCTCCAGCGAACTATCAACAAACGTCGCGTGCGCGGCTTCCCGGGAAATGGCTTCAATCCCGACTGCCCCTGAACCGGCACAAAGATCGAGAAAGCGTGCGCCGGTAATTTGTGGCGCGATGATGTCGAAAAGAGTTTCGCGGAGACGATCCGAAGTTGGCCGCACCTCAAGCGAAGGCGGACTCTTCAAATTTCGGCCACCATATTTGCCGGCGATGATTCTCAAGAGAGTTCCAAGTTTCAAGTTCAGGTTTCAAGTTCCGCTCGCAAAACTTGGAACTTGAAATGTGGAAATTGACTCCTACCCTACGACCGCGAGGCCGAAGCGAGCGTCAGCCCTGATGCGTTCGATCAGCTTCAAGGTCTCCGCTGATTTCTCACCCTTCGCCAAATAAAACTCCGCTTCCTTGCGCGCACCCTCGATGAACTGCTGATCGCGAACGAGGTTGGCTACACGGAATTCCGGCAGTCCCGACTGCCGGGTGCCCAGCAGTTCGCCAGGCCCGCGCAGCTCCAGATCCTTTTCGGCAATCACAAAGCCATCGTTAGTCTTGGCCATGATGCCCAGCCGCTCAACAGCAACGGCGGTCTGCTTGTCTGAAGTCAGCAAAACGCAAAAGCTCTTTTCAGCACCACGCCCAACGCGACCACGCAACTGGTGTAGCTGGGACAGCCCGAACCGCTCGGCATGTTCTACAATCATCACCGAAGCATTGGGGACATCAACGCCAACTTCAATTACTGTCGTTGAAACCAGGATTTGGATTGCGCCGGTAACAAAGCGCCGCATCACTTCTTCCTTGTCGACCGCCTTCATCTTGCCGTGCACCAGCCCAACCGAGAATTTGGGGAAGACTTTGTCGCGCAGGTATTCGTATCTTTGCGTGGCGTCTTTCAAGTCTATCTTTTCCGACTCTTCAACGAGCGGGTAAACTACGTAAACCTGACGACCACTGCTGACTTCACGCGCGATCAGCTGCTTCACCTCAGGCCGTTTCTCTTCACCAAACACGCTTGTTTCAATCGGCGTTCTCCCGGGTGGCATCTCGTCAATAATAGAAACGTCGAGGTCCCCGTAGATCGTCATGGTCAGCGAACGCGGAATCGGAGTCGCGGTCATCACCAACACATCGGGGTTGAAGCCGCGCGCGCGCAGCTCGGCACGCTGCATCACTCCGAAGCGATGTTGTTCGTCAATCACTGCCAGGCCGAGATTCTTAAATGAGACTGCCTCCTGAATGATCGCATGGGTGCCGATGCAGGCGTGAATTTCGCCGGCAGCCAGGGCCACCTGAAGTTTTCGCTTCTCGCCACCGCGCAGCGATCCGGTCAATAGTTCGACGCGATAGGGCGATTTTGCCAACAGCCGTTTGATATTGCGCGCGTGCTGCTCTGCGAGAATTTCCGTCGGCGCCATCAATGCAGCTTGATACCCATTCTCCATGGTGGCGAGCATTGCTATCAGCGCTACGATGGTCTTACCACTTCCCACATCGCCCTGGAGCAGGCGGTTCATCGGAGCGTCTGACTGCAGGTCTTTGAATATTTCTTTGACGACGTGTCGCTGCGCGTCGGTCAACTTAAAGGGCAATACCGAGCCGATTCTCAACTTGGTTGCATGATCCAATTTGATCGCGGTGCCTTTGACTTCCTTAACGCGCCGGCCGCGTTTCAGGCTGATGCCCAGCGCGATCCAAAAGAAGTCTTCAAAAATAAGCCGCAGATGCGCGGGACTACGCGCCTGTTCGTAAAGCGCGAGCGGTGTATCTTCAGTAGGGAAGTGAATCTGGCGCAAAGCTAGTGCACGGTTGACCAGTTTTCGTCGTCGCAGCAATTCAGCCGGAAGCGTTTCTGGAATAGCAGAGTCGGGTAACAGATCCAGCGCCCAGTGAATTATTTCGCGCAACCGTTTCGAACTAAACTGGCCCAACTTTCGGTAAATCGGCACACGACGCCCGCTGTGAACCATGGCCAGCGCGGGGTCACTACTGTCGTCCGCGTCCAATTGAACGGCGTTGCCCGCCTTGCCTCCGGCGACAAGCGCCTCAGCCGCGGTCTCGGTTTGTGCCTGGTCAGTCGCGGCAGGAAGCATCTCAAGTTCGTCCGCAGGTTTGGTCAGTTTCAGGGAATACGTCGCGCGGCGCTTGTCCCAATCCCACCTCCCAAAAGTGATAAAGCGGGCGCCGCGGGTGAAGCGCTTAGTGTAGTAGTTGATGATGTCGTGTGCGTGCGTGCCGGAAACGAACCACCAAACGACTATTGGGCGGCCGGTGTTTTCCGGGTCAGTGGCGGTCACTTCGAAAATAAAGAGGCTTGAGCGTCCGTGGGTGCGCCGGTTCTTCACTTGAAAGGCGCCGGCTATCTTGACCACGAGTTCCAGCGATGCCTCCAGGCCGTCAGTCAGATCGCGTATTGACGCTGGGCTGGAACGATCCTCGTAACGCATCGGCAGGTAGCTCAACAAGTCTTCAACATTAGCATTGCCCGCGTCTCTTTTGCCGGAGTGACTGGCGATTTCTTCGGCGAGTTTGCCGGAAAGGGTTTGGCCGAAACGGGGCAGGCCATATTTGTAGAATTCGTTGAGCGGAGTTTTGAGACTGAAAGGAGCCAGCATTCGCGCCGGATCATAGCATAGGCCTGGTGCTGCGAATCGCCCTTCCCGGCGACGAACGCCAGTGATTGTGCGAGCCAGGACTCTTGCATTACTGTCCTCGGACCGGCACTGGTAAAATAGTCGCAATAAGATAAGGCCAAGCGAGCCGGGGAGAACTAATCATGAATTCAGCAAGTGAGTTAACTGCCGAAACGCGCGAACAACTGACCAGAGTCCGCACAGTCTTACTACGCTTACACAAAACGTTACTTGAGTTTGAGCGAGTGAATTACGAACGCGAGCGCGGCAAGATCGACAACAGTTATGCGTATCTGCAACTGGTGATGAGCGACCCCTGGTTTGCCTGGCTGCGGCAGTTGTCGGAACTTATTGTAGAGATGGACGAGCTTTTGGCGGCGAAAGAGGCGCCGGACGAGGCCACCGCGAAAGCTTTAATACAGCAGGCTGCAATTCTCCTGACTCCTTTAGAGTCTGGTACTGAGTTTCAGAAGAAATATTTTGCGGCGATGCAGCAATCCCCGGAAGTGGTATTAGCGCATTCCGAGTTTGCCAGTGTGTTAGGTCCGGGGCGACTTTCGAAAGAGGTTCACTAGCGACAAGAAGTTTAGAGTTCAAGGTTTATTGCCTGGTGGGACGGGCAAGCTAAACCTTGAACTCTGAACCACCAACCTCAACCTTTGTTTTCTAGTTTGCGGCGGCTTCTTCCTTGACGCAGTGTTGCTCGAAGGCCTGTATGAGTTCGCTCGCGACTTGCGAAGCATCACGGCCCTCAATCTGGCGGCGTTCCATCATGTAAACAAGCTGACCGTCCTTTAGCAGGGCGATTGATGGCGACGAGGGCTCGTAGCCGGTGAAGTAGCTGCGCGCTTTTTCGGTAGCTTCGATATCGGCGCCCGCAAAAACCGTCCCAACCTTGTCTGGCCGCACGCTGTGTTGCAGTGCACGAGCGATTCCCGGCCGGGCTTTTCCTGCCGCGCAGCCGCAAATCGAGTTTACAACTACCATCAGGGTGCCTTTGCTGTCTTCGATCGTCTTTTGTACGTCTTCAGGGGTCCGCAACTCTTCGATGCCGATACGGGATAGTTCCTCACGCATTGGGCGAATCATGAGTTCTGAATATGGCATAGGTTTCTCCTAAAAATTGCTCCTAAATCTCAGATCTCAAATTTGAGATCCCTGACACACTTGAATGGCGGATTATAACACGGCGGCGCCGATAGCGCGGGG
>JANLYH010000087.1:0-20671 GCA_031365545.1 Pyrinomonadaceae bacterium
CCGGGCTTATTCTAACAGTTGCTTCTCTGGATACTCCTCTTAATCCTGCCAGCGCGTTCATTGGTTGGTTGTGCATAGTATGACCTCAGCCAACTCGTCGGGGGATTACGAGCAAATTCGATTACGAGCAAATTCTTGACAGGTTCCCGGCTTAGGCTATACATTGCTTGCAATTCAACAGCAACGCGGATGCAAATTTTCGCACCGCCAGGTTTTTCCACGTGAGGGTTCAAGGTAGTCAAGCAGTTTTCCTTCCATCCTTGTAATACAACCACTAACTTATTCGCTTCCTTTGAAATCCATCATTGGTTCCCCGGAGATTACTATGAAACGGTCAACTCAAGCCTTAATTATCGCGATAGTAACAGTCATGGTGTCGGCGACGATCGTCACTTCCAGTTTGGCAAAACGCACCGCAATGTCTCGGTCCCAAGGCTTGCAAACCGTCAAGCCCGGTGACCTGACAACAAAACTGCCGGTATCACCGTTGAAGCAAAAGAGCGCGACCGGCTCGAGCCAGCAGACTCAACCGGAACGTTCTTATGGCGAAAGAATGGGCAAAGGAAAGGATGAGGCGACCAGGTATCCAGACGACATCAGTCAGATGTCAGCCTCGGGACGACGCGCGTATCTGCAGGCGTATGCGCGCGAGCAGCTGCGCAAGGGCGGCAAAGACAACCTAAAGGACAGCGGCGGCTGTCTCAGCGACGACGCAGATTGCGAGCAAGAAGGCGGCGTGGGGCTCAATGATAAGCAGTCGGAAATGGGAATTGCGGTTGATCCTTCAGGCTTGAACGTCGTCATCGGATTCAACGAAGCGCAGGGCTTCAGCACCAACCCCAACAAACTTTCGGGCTTTGCCACTTCTCATGACGCCGGCGTCACCTTTACCGTCACCGGCACGATGCCGTCGCCCGCAGACAAGAGTATCGGCACGACCCTTTACCCGCAAATTTTCGGCGACCCGGACATCAAGTGGATTCCCACAGCGGTGACGGCGCAGACGCCGAACGGCGGCGTCTTCGTCTACGCGTCCATCATGGTGACGACGATTACGGGTCCGAGCGCAATCGCGGGTACGGTGCAGACTTTGTGCATCCACCGCTCAACCGATTTCGGTAATACCTGGACGGGGCCTTTCGAGGTTACGCCGGCCACCAATCCGAACGGCCTATTCACTGGCAATAACGCGCGTGACGCCGCCGACAAGGAATTGATTGACGTTGACCCGGACACCGGCCGTTTGATGGTCGCTTGGTCAAACTTTTCGACCGTCGTCTCTCCTGTCGGCAAGGAGATGTACACCACATTCTCTGACGATATTGCGACGGCGGCGACGCCGACTTGGTCGTCCCGCGTTAAAGTCAACCTCGGCGGGACGATTCCCGGACAGGGGATCATCCCGCGCTTTGCCGGCAACGGCAGTCCGAACGTTTACGTTACTTACCAGAGCCAGACGACCGGCCTTGCCGCACAGCAGTTTTTCGCCCGCTCCACGGATAACGGCGTGAGCTTTACTCCGGCAGTTGCTTTGACGGCCGCGACCTTCAAGGTCATGGACTACGTTCTGGGCAACGATCGCTCGCACGACTTTCCCTGGATGGCCGTTGATAATTCGCCCGTCGTGGCGACGAGAGGGAACATATACATCGTCTATGCAGACAACACCCTTAATGATGGCGCGGATATCGCTTTTCAGAAGAGCATAGACGGCGGCTTGAACTTTACCGCGCCTGTCAACTTGAATGCGCGACCCGGTACGGACCGCCCGCAGTGGTTCCCTGTAGTCACGGTGGATACGACTTCAGGGCGCGTCTGGGTTTTCTACTATGACCAGGGTGTTGCCGACAGCGGAGACACCATGGAGACGAGTGCCGTGTATTCAGACGACGGTGGCGTTACCTGGTCCAAACAAGTGTCCCTTTCAGATCGGCCTTTCCACGCGGGCTACGGCAACGATACCGGTCAGCCCAATCTGGGCGACTATAACGCTGGCGTGGCCCAGGGCGGAAATCTCTACTCGACCTTTGCTTACTGTCCAAACGTCGTTCTTTTCCCGGATGGTCAACCGGCAGGCACCTTCCCAGCCCTTGATGCCTTCTTTAAGAAGACGAGCGAGTCCCCCGTGCGGGCCGGACTTGAAATTCGCAACCATCCGCCAGGCGGTGCCTCGATGCTGGAGAAGCCGGCCACCTTGACCGGAGAGCTCACGGTGCCTTTAACTAATATCACCACCAATCCTTTAGACACCCCAGTGACTTATACCGGCATCAGTGCAGTGTTAAGCACCACCACGCCGAACGTAACGGTCACGACCGCTAACAGTGCTTATCCTAATATCGCTGCCGGCGCGACGCAGAACAACACAACGACCTTTATCGTCCAGTTCGGCGGTGGGTTCGTGTTTGGCACCAAGGTAGATTTCACTCTTACCGTGACTACCGCTCAGGGAAATAGAACTCTGTTGTTCACTGAGAATTCTGGTAATGTTCCAATTCTAACGTCATTACTAGCGGAGAACTTCAACGGGGCTGTAGCACCAGCTTTACCGGCTGGCTGGTCAGCCTCCCATGCTGGTGGCGCAAACACCGTTGCCTGGAAAACCGATAATCACAAACCGAAAGACAATTCCATCGTTTCTCCGGGCCTGTTCCACGTTAATGCAAATGACGGAGTGGGCGGTGGCGATCCCACGCGCTTTGAACGCGCATTCTCGCCACTCTTCGTTGTCCCGGCGACTTCAAATTTCGTCGCCGTTGACTTCGATATCACCTATGACACAGAAGATGATCCGAGTTTCATCTACCAGGCTTACGACGGTGTCCTGCTGAGGATTACCGACCAAACAGCGGGTCGAACGCTTCGCTCCGTCCAGACCGAGGCCTTTGCGGACCTGCAGCAAACAGGTGGCATCCTTCATTACCCGAAGCACTTCCCCCGCAACAACAGCGCTGCCTACTTTCAGGACATGTCTGCCTGGTCTGGGGATTCCAGTGTGGTGCCGGGCAATAACACCGGCGTCTTGCACGTGCATATGTTGTTTCCCGGAATGGCGGGCAGTACGGCGCAGCTACGCTTTGAGTACACGCAGGACAGCTCCGGCATCTGCACTGACGTGAGGCCGACCGACGTCAACTGCGGCGTATTGATAGATAACGTCGTGGTAAATAACATCACCTACAACGCCCCGACTGCTGCGGGCTCCGCCATCAGCGGCCAGGTCTTAACCCCCGACGGCCAACCGGCGGCCGGCGTAGTAATGCAACTCAGCGGCGCCAGCTCGGCAAAAACAATTACCGATAGCCGCGGTTACTACAGTTTCCGGCAAGTTGACACCGGCCAGTTCTACACCGTTACCCCGGCATTATTAACTTATCACTTCAGTCCCGCGGAACGTTCCTTCTCGTTGCTTGCGAACGTGACTGATGCGGTGTTCACAGCCACGCGCGATGCGATTGTGGTTGGCAATGTCATCGACTCACCCGAGTATTTCGTGAGACAGCATTATCTCGATTTCCTTAATCGCGAACCTGACGCGGGAGGCTTCAACTTCTGGAGCAATCAGATTATCCAGTGTGGCAACGACCGGGAATGTATGGAACGTCGAACCATCAACGTTTCAGCAGCCTTCTTCATTTCGATTGAATTTCAGCAAACCGGTTCCTACATCTATCGGCTGTATCAGGCCGCGCTTGGCCGGCAACTTTCTTTTGCCGAGTTTGCTCAAGATCGTCAGCAGATCATCGCCGGAGAAACTCTGGAACGAACCAGAGAAGCTTATGTGGAACAGTTTGTAGAAAAGCCGGAGTTCGTGCAGAAGTATGGAGCGACGAGCAGCGCCGAATCTTACGTGGATACATTACTGCAAACCGTCCGCCAAAGGAGTGGGGTTGACCTGGGTAGTGAGCGAGGTAGGCTCATAGAGAAATACAACCTAATCCGCGACAGCCGGGAAAAACGACCGGAAGTCTTGAAAGATGTGATTGAAGCCGCTTCATTCAAGCAGGCGGTTTATAATCCATCCTTCGTGCTTATGGAATACTTCGGCTATCTGCGGCGCGACCCGGATGCGAGTGGTTATCAATTCTGGCTGAACAAACTAAACCAGTTTGATGGCAACTTTGAACGAGCGGAAATGGTCAAGGCGTTTCTCGTCTCGGGTGAATACCGGGCGCGCTTCGGCCTTTGACGCCTTTTCGCAGGAGACAAGGCAATAGCTAAAGGGAGCGGAGCGCAGGCCCAGGTAATTACGAAATTACGAGACGCGTTCCCCCGTCGTTTGGGGAAATTGCTCCCAGGCGACCGGATGAACCGAGTTTTTGGGCAACTTTCCAGTCAAAAATCAGGATTCGCTATTGACTAGTAAGCCCACTCGGAGATATTGTCGTCAACGCTCGTACATGGCCAGTTACCTCTAGTCAGCGAACGCCGGTTTGTTGTAACAATAATTTTTGCTTTTTCTGTAGGGTGACCAATGAGTTTCCGGATAGTGAATTTAATAGTCCGGATGGCAAAAGTATCGGCAATGCGAGTTAGCTCTCATGAAAAAGTTTTTTCGAACAGCGACCAGTGACATTCTCTAGATTGCGATAAGGAGCAGCAGCACATGGAAAAGATGCCCCAGGCGCGCAGACGCGGACTGATAATTCAGGAAGTTGACAGCGAGATTTTGATCTACGATCAGGAGACGAATAAGGCTCATTGTCTAAACCAGACCGCCGCAAAAGTGTGGAAATACTGTGATGGCGAGACCACGTTAGCGGACGCTTGCAGCGCCTTGTCCCGTGATCTTGAAACTCCCGTGGACGAGAAGCTGGTTTGGTATGCAGTCGA
Organism: Pyrinomonadaceae bacterium; assembly: GCA_031365545.1. Lineage (GTDB taxonomy): Bacteria > Acidobacteriota > Blastocatellia > Pyrinomonadales > Pyrinomonadaceae > PSRF01. Next base: position 4,834 of record JANLYH010000087.1, read on the forward strand.
TCAATTCTCCAAAGACAATCTGCTGGAGAAGGAGATTGAACCGCCAGCCTTTATTATTTCGGGAATGAACCGGCGACAGATGGTGCGAACATTGGGATTGGCCGCAGTTGTTGCCGTGCCGCTGGTAACTTCCATAGTTGCGCCCACGCCGGTGCAGGCCGCGACTTGTAAGCCGCCAGGTCAGGCATGCGGCACAGGTGCGCAGTGTTGTAGTGGTTTGTGTGCTGGTCCAGGGGCGACTTGTTCTTAGATTTCAATCACCGACGCGTGATTTTTTAACACCAATGGAGTGTAAGATTTCCAAAGGTGCAATATGGGAAGTAGCACTTCCAAGGTGTGACAAGGAGAAAGATACGTGCAAAGAATGCCGCAAGCGCGCAGGCGCGCACTAATAATTCAGGAAGCCGACAGTGAGATTCTGATTTACGATCAGGAAACGAATAGAGCTCACTGTCTGAATCAGACCGCCGCAAAGGTATGGAAGTATTGCGACGGCGAGACCACGTTAGCGGACGCTTGCGTTGCCTTGTCCCGTGATCTGGAGACTCCCGTTGACGAAAAACTCGTTTGGTTCGCCGTGGATCAGTTCTCCAAGGATAATCTGCTGGAGAAAGAGATTGAGCGCCCAGCCTTTATCATTTCGGGAATGAACCGGCGACAGATGGTGCGAACGTTGGGACTAGCTGCAGTTGTAGCCGTGCCGCTGGTAACTTCCATAGTTGCACCAACGCCGGTGCAAGCCGCCACTTGTAAGCCGCCAGGTGGGTCATGTGGTAACAATGGTCAGTGCTGTAGTGGCAACTGTACTGGTCCAGGCAGTACTTGCGTTTAAGTTTCTTGTATCAAAGGCTGCCGTAGCTTACTGAAGCTGCGGCAGTTTGGTTTCTGTCAGTCGCAGCCAGCAGAAGCTCGCGAAATTGCGACGCTTTGGCTGCTTGGGCGATCAGCCAAATGAGAGTTGAAGCGTAACCTCACCCGCCAAGGCTTGACGCGTCAAAGCACTTCAGAATTTTCTTGCTCATTTTTAGCTAACCAAGTCAACATGAAATTGACTTTAGGTTTTCTGGGTTGCATTACCTTGCCGGATTCCTGTCTTTCGGAATCCGGTGACTCGCAATTATCCTCGACTCCCGATTCGTATGGAGGCAAGACGTGATAACAGTAAAATCCGTTTTCGGAATTCGGCGAATTCGCCCAATTGCTTTGCTCCTTATTTGTGTGGTGGCCGTGGCGCTTGCGACTGCCGGCGTTTTTGCGCAAAGGAAATCCCGAAAAATTAGCGGCGGCGGTAGCAACCCGACCAGCGGCGACAACAAAACGAACCGCGGCATTCACAAGACACCCAAGAGCCTTAACCGAACTACCAGTGGCATGAATGTTCAGGATCCGGTTACCGGTGAAACTATTGGCACGCCTGTTGTCGGGGAGATGGGTCTGCAAAGGACGACCGCGGAAATCATGCAGGCGCAGGCCGACGCGCCACCTTCAAGCCGGCCGCGACTAAAGCCTGAGCGCGACGTTGCCGGGCACGACGATCGTCCGCAGAATCCGGATGCCCCGGCAGTAGCCAGTTGGCCAAACACCGACGCCGGAGCAGCATCCGGCAACGTTGTCTATAACGCGTCAGGCCCGCAGGCGCCGCAAGCGCCGCAAACCGTGGGCACCAATTTTGATGCTGTCACCGGCCCTACTGAAACCGGCGCGTTTCCCCCCGACACCATGGGAGCAGTTGGTCCTTCGCAGTTGTTTCTCTTCGTCAACGGCCGGCTACGCACCTTCAACAAAACAACCGGAGTGGCCGACGGTTTCATTAACGCGGATCCGGACGTCTTCTTCGCTTCAGTGATGACGCCGGTCTCGGGTGCTGTGGTGCTGAATTTCACGAGCGACCCGCAAGTGCGTTACGACCGGCTGTCGGGGCGCTGGTTTCTTTCGATTATTGATGTTCCCTGCACGAACGCGGGCTGTACTACAACAGCTGCGAATCGCTGGCTGGTAGCTGTCAGCGATGCTGCCAGTTCGGCGGGAATTACTGGGGCAACCGTCTGGACGTTTTTCCAATTCCAGACCGACGCCGCAAACTTCTGCGACTATCCCTCGCTGGGGGTGGACTCCCAGGCTCTCTACACCGGCTGCAATATGTTCACCTCGGCCGGCGCTTTCGTTGGAACCAACGGCTACGTAATCCGCAAGTCTTCGATCATCGGGGTCGGTCCCTTGGTTCAGACGACTTTCGCGAATCTGGCGTTGGGAGCCGGCGCCGGGCCGTTTGCGCCGCGCGGCGCGGACAATTACGATCCAGCGTCGAACGAGGGTTATTTCATTGGCGTAGACAATGCGACCTTCTCAACACTCATGATCCGCCGCGTAAGCACGCCGGGCGCCACGCCTACCATATCCGCTAATCTTTCGTTGACGGTTTCAACAACTAGTTCCTCCGCCTCGGTCGATCACCTGGGCAATACCGGGGGAACCAATGGCCGGATCGACGCGCTTGATGATCGCCTCTACGCCGCTCACATTCGCGGCGGCCGGCTTTGGACGGCCCACAACATCCGGGTCAGTAATACCGGCGTGGCAAACACAGGCACTTCCTCCCGCTCAGCGGTGCGTTGGTACGAACTAAACGGCATTCGCAGCACCGACAACGGCGGCGTACCGATCGTCATTCAATCAGGAACAGTGTTTGATGCAACGGCGGGACTCACAAACGTAACCAGACAGTTTTTGATTCCGTCTATCACGGTTTCGGGACAGGGCCACGCAGCATTGGGTTACACAACTGCGGGAACTCCTTTTCGCATCGACGCGGCGACGAATGGGCGACTGAGCGGCGATACCCTCGGAACAACGGGGGCGGTAAATATCTATAGTGCCAGCAGCACCGCTTATAACCCGGCAAGCGATCCAGGTCCTCCGCGTCGTTGGGGCGATTACTCGTTCACGTCGCTCGATCCGCTCGATGACATGTCCATGTGGACTGTTCAGGAATACTGCAACGCCACCAACACCTACGGGGTTCGGGCGGCCAGACTTCTTGCGCCGCCGCCGGCTACGCCCTCGAGCGTGGTAACCGGCGAGGCGGTTACCACCCAGGTTCCGCAGGGAAGGACTGCTTACTTCGTCACGGTAAACGGAACAGCGGTGTCGGGTTCAGGGTTTTATGATCCCGGCGCGAATCTTTCGGCCCCGGCTTTGCCCTTTAATCATGTGAACGTCACCATCAATGGCGCCGGTGCTCCGACAGTTAACGCGGGCAGCATTACCTTCATCAATCCCACTCAGCTTAGGATCCAAATCAATACCGTTGGTGCCGCGCTCGGCTCGTACACAGTTACCGTCACCAATCCTGACGGACAAGCAGTTACCAGCGCGGCGACCTTGCTTACCGTAACTGGCCCAACTGCGGCGCCGGCTACTATCAGTGGCCGAGTGACCACAACAGATGGCGCACCGCTGGCAGGTGTAACAATGAACCTGACCGGCGCCCGCTCCGCGCAAGCAATCACTGACAGCGTCGGGAATTATAGTTTTGCCAACATCGACACTGATGACTTCTACACTGTTGCTCCGTCGCTGGTGAACTATCATTTCAGTCCGGCGGATCGTTCATTCTCGTTGCTCGCCAACAAGACTGACGCTGTCTTTACCGCTGCGCTGGATGCTGTTGGCAGTGGTAACGCAATCGACACGGCCGAGTTTTTTGTCCGGCAACATTATTTGGACTTCCTGAATCGTGAGCCGGACCAAAGTGGTTTCAACTTCTGGAGCGATCAGATGCGCGCGTGTGGCACTGACGCGACCTGCCTTGAGGTGAAACGAATCAACGTCTCAGCAGCTTACTTCCTCTCAATTGAATTCCAGGAGACTGGCGGACTGGTCGATGGACTCTACCGGGCTAGTTACGCTCGACGTCCAACGTTTGCCGAGTTCATGCCTGACACGGGGGTAGTGGCTCGGAATATAGTTGTTGGTCGGGCCGACTGGGAGCAGCAGCTTACAACCAATAAGCAAACGTTCGTGGACGCCTGGGTGCAGCGGCCAGTCTTCCAGGCTGAATTCGGTCGCTTGTCAAACACGGAATACGTCGATCGACTTATTGGCAACACCCGTATCAGCTTCAGCACCAGCGAGCGCGACGCGTTGGTTAGAGCCTTGCGAGACGGCACAATGACACGAGCGGATGTGTTGCGCGACGTAGCTGGAGACGAGCGCTTTGTGAAAGCAAAGTTTAATGAGGCGTTCGTGATGATGGAATACTTCGGCTACCTCCGTCGCGATCCAGACGAAAGCGGTTATCGATTCTGGCTGCAAAAGCTCGACCAGTTCCAGGGAAACTTCGTGCAGGCAGAAATGGTCAAGGCCTTCATAAACTCGGGCGAGTATCGCCAACGGTTTGGCCAGTAGACCCGCGGAGACAGACATTCCTGTCTGTCCTCATGGCGCGATCAAAAACGGCGAGGATCAATTCCTCGCCGTTTTTTGTGATCAAAACAAGGATAGGCAGAGATGCCGGTCTTGCTAACCTTGCCGCACGGTTATCGGCGTTGGGGTTGGTTCGACCTGGTGAGCAACTGCGTCGGCGGGTACGCCGACAACGATCGGAGGTGGCGGTGGATTTGCCACTAAGACCTCAAGTGCCGCATCGATGACTTCACTAATACGTGCAATAAAAACGATCTGCAATTCCTTGCGCACATCTTCCGGCAAGTCTTCAATGTCAGCCTCATTGCGTGCCGGCAGCAGGATGCGACGAATGCCGGCCCGATGAGCCGCCAGGATCTTCTCCTTTAAGCCACCGACGGGAAACACTAAACCGGAAAGCGTGATCTCGCCGGTCATCGCTGTATCCGGGCGCACCCGGCGTCCGGTGTAGAGCGAGGCTAAGGCTGCCGTGATTGTCACTCCGGCGCTTGGACCATCCTTGGGGATTGCTCCGGCCGGCACGTGAAGATGAACACCATAGTCTCTGAACATCGCTGGACTAATGCCAAACTCGTTCGCGTGAGACCATAAGTAAGATTGCGCCGCGCGCGCCGACTCCTGCATCACTTCGCCAAGTTGTCCGGTGATGGTCAGACCTCGTCCGCCGGGAAGCAAGGTAGCTTCGATAAATAATACTTCGCCGCCCATCTCCGTCCAGGCCATGCCCGTGGCTACACCGGCGGGCAATTCCTTGCGCGCCTGCTCCGGATAAAACTTTGGCGCGCCGAGATAGTCGTGTATGTCGCCGGCATCTATATTGAGGGATTCGACTTCGCCCTGGGCGACTTTCAACGCGACTTTGCGTGCCACACTACCGACGTTTCGTTCTAACTGGCGCACGCCAGCTTCGCGAGTGTAGCGCGTGGCGAGCAGCTCAATCGCCGCGTCGCTGATTGCGAACTGCGCGGGCTTAAGACCGTTTTCCTCAATTTGACGTGGCACCAGATACCGCTTGGCAATTTGCAACTTCTCCATGTCGCTGTAACCGGCCAGCGCGATTATTTCCATGCGGTCGCGCAACGGGGGCGGAATCGGTCCGAGCTGGTTGGCGGTAGCGATGAAGAAGACGCGCGAAAGATCAAACGGCAGATCGATGTAGTGGTCTCGAAAAGTTCCGTTCTGTTGCGGATCAAGAATCTCCAGCAGCGCTGCAGCCGGATCCCCGCGATAGTCGTTCCCGAGCTTGTCGATTTCATCGAGCATCAAAACGGGATTATTTACCCCGGCCCGCCTGATCGACTGAATAACTCGCCCCGGCATGGAACCGATATACGTGCGCCGGTGTCCGCGTAACTCGGCCTCATCGCGCATGCCCCCAAGCGACATGCGTTCAAACTGGCGACCGAGTGCGCGCGCGATTGATCTTCCCAAAGATGTCTTGCCGACTCCCGGCGGACCAACAAAGCAAAGGATCGGACTCTTCGTGTCCGGGCGCAACTTGATGACGGCGAGAAACTCCAGGATGCGTTCTTTAACGTCTTCGAGCCCGTAGTGGTCTTCATCGAGAATTCGTCGTGCTTCCTTAAGATCCAGCTTGTCTTCGGACGATTTGAGCCATGGCAACTCGAGTACATACTCAAGGTAGGTACGGATGACGTGATAGTCGGGCGCCGCAGCAGGAAGCTTCTCGAGTCGTTTCAACTCGCGCTCCGCTTCGGTCCTTACTTCGTCCGGCAAGTCAGCCTTTGCCAATCGTTCGCGCAGCAAGGCAGCTTCAGCCTGCTCGCCGCCCTCATCGTCGCCGAGTTCCTTTTGAATGGCCTTCATCTGCTGGCGCAGAATGTAGTCGCGTTGCGACTTGTCCATCTCCGATTGCGCCTCAGTGGCAATCTTCGACCGCAGTTGAATAATCTCCAGTTCACGCGCCAGGTAGCCATGCGCCAGGCGCAGCAACTCGTCAGCCGTGTTGGCTTCGAGCATCTTCTGCTCTTGGTCCACGCCAAGATTCAGGATGGAACCAAGGAAATAGGCGAGTCGGACGGGTTCCACTGATCCCATCATGGCAACGCGAACTTCAGGCGGAACGCCCGGCAACAACGCCAGCGCCTCCTGAACCATCGCCTGAACATTGCGTTTCGTAGCTTCAACTTCTTCCGCATCTACGACCTGAACGTCGGGCAGAATCTGCACCACCGCCCGCAGATAGGGATCCTCCTGTTTCCATTCAACTATCTTTATGCGATCCGTTCCCTGCGCGATGATGTGCATCGTGTCGCCGAGGCGCTCCATCCGCTTAATCATGGTCAGCGTGCCGACCTGGTAGAGGTCTGCGGGAGCCGCATCCTTAGCGTCGGTAACATCGGCACGCACAGTAATGCAGGCGAGTAATTTTTCTTCAGTGGCTAACGCCGCTTCAACAGCCGCGACTGAACGCGGTCTTCCTATGGCGAGCGGGACTACGGTCTCCGGGAAGAGGGTGGTGTTTTGCAGGGCCAGCACCGCAATTTCAAACGACTGACCTGGCTGCCGCGTTGAGGCGGGCTGGTCTTCAGGCGCAACCGGCTGCGCTTCGCTCGTCAGGTCTGTCGCAAGTTCTGTCTTGTTCGGTATCTCTGACATTTCTTACTCTCGTCGCTCCGGCCAATCGCTTGCCTTTTCCTACCGGCAATGCAGATTGACGATCAAATATCCGTCGCGATAATCGTGCTCCAGGGAAGCTTCTTCGATTGAGCAGGGAAACTGAATCGTCTTCTCAAATTGACTGTAGGTAATTTCCATTTGTTGATACGTATAACCATCACGAACAAAGGTGTCGCGCCGGCACCCGCGGATCCTCAGGCTTGACTCAAAAACTTCAATCATCAGGTCGTCGGCACAAACACCTGCCAGATCAACTTTTACTAACCAGCCGTCAGCGCTGCGATACACGTCGGCAGCCGGGTTCCACAACCGTCCGGACGGCCTCACGCGGTGGGCGACGGTTAACATAGCAACCTCACGATTCGACTTTGGCATATTGGATAGCTACAGGATAAGGGAAATCCCGGCGGGCCTCAACGAGCCAGCGCAAATTGCACGTCCCACCGCGATCTTCCCTCGACTCCTGGAATTCTGGTATTAACGAGCACCAACCTCGATTTCAGCAATTAGCTGAACCCGCGATGTTATGTCGAGTTTCCCCACTTCGATGGGCGTCGGCGCGGCGCTGCTTCTCATGAGTTGCATTTGTCCCTCATAGATCGGTCGCGGGGAGGAGACGCCGTCCTCCTGCACCTCAATTATTCGCGTCACCCGACCGCCAAGCGCCCTGGCAATCACCTGAGCCTTACTGACGGCTTCACGAGTGGCCTCGGCCAATGCCTGATCGCGCGCTGGACGATCTTGCCTCAGAGTAAACGAGATTCCGGTGACATCGTTTGCGCCTGCCTGCGCCGTGGCATCAATCACCGGACCGACCCGCGTAAGATCAGACATGATCACAGTAACGCTATTTCGCGCCTCGTAGCCGGTGATGGTTGGGGGCTGGCCTTCTTTATAGACGCGGATTGGTTGCAGGCTGTAACCGCTGGTCTTAACTTCGGCATTCACCCCGGCAGCGCTCTTCAAAGCTCGCACGACTGCATCGCTCTGGTTGGCGTTTGCCTGTTGCGCGTCCAAAGCGTTACGTCCTTGCGTCACGACCGCGATTGTCAGGATAGCGGTGTCCGGTTGCGCGGAAACGATCGCGTCGCCGGTTACCATCACTTTGGTAAGGCCTTTCACGTCGTTTTGATTTTCGCCGGACCCGCCCGATCCTAAAGGGCGCAGCGCGCGCACTTCGAAGGGAGTTCCCTCCATATACGTCGTCATCACACCAGTTTTAGTTTCGCCTATCGCCTCTACTTCACTGGCAACAACAAACCACGTTTCGCCTTCAAACTGCCGGGAGTTCAAAATTAGATATTTCTGATTACTCGCCGTAATCACCCAGCCGCCGGGCTCCACCGTCCTTTGCAGTCGCCCGCGCACGGTGATCTCTTTGGCAAAAACCGGCATTGCAAACAGCGACAAAAGCGCAAACGTCCCCAACAGTGTTATTAGTTTTCTGCTCATGTAATTCCTCTTTCTCGAATATTAATACTAACGTGCCCATCTTAGTTCCAGTGGCGTGTGCAGAACGAATGGGCCGGCTGACTCTTGCTACAGTTAATCATTGCATTTGTGTTCTCGATTCTGTTTGGTAAACGTCCAGACGATGCAATCAATTGATACTAAAACCATGTGGATTCCGAGCATTGGACGGCATACCACTTCACTGGCGAATCTTATGCCATCTAAGACGGCGGGGGTCTGATTGTATGAGGTCCCGAGTTGTTAGGTTTCTTTATTCCCGAAGAGAGGAGAAACATTCGTCAGTCGCGGAACATTTAGCGGTTATTCCCCATCATTCCCAATAGCCTCAACTGGACAACACAACACCGCTTCTTCACAGGCTGCGGTTTCTTCCTCGGTTAGCGGTTGTTTGTAGACAAACGAGTAGCTGTTGGCATCGGAGCGCCGAAAGTTTTCCGGCGCGGTATCCCGACAGACATCACAATCGATGCAGGTCGAATCGACGTAGTAAGCCCCGGGTATGTTTTCCTTCACGCGATCGTTACGATCAGGCAATTGTCTTTGCTTCCTCCAAACATCATCCGCAGATCAGCGGTCAGAGGAGTCAGAAATCAGAGGTCAGAAGTCAGAGATCAGATGCCATCACCGGAACGGTTTGCGCTTTTCCTATCTGATCCCTGATTCTGACCTCTGATCTCTGCTCTAAGGATGTGTCATCTCTTCGGGCTTGACGTACTTATCAAAATCCTCGCCACTCAGAAACCCCAGCGCGATAGCCGACTCGCGCAGGCTGATTCCTTGCTTATGTGCATGCTTGGCAACTTGCGCCGCTTTGTCGTAGCCGATGTGCGGGTTGAGTGCAGTGACGAGCATTAATGAATGCTTCAGGTGCGCGTCAATTTGTTCGCGGTTTAGTTCGATGCCGGCGATACAGTAGGCGACAAAGCCGTACGCCGCGTCGTGCAGCAAACGAATCGAGTGCAGGAAGTTGTGAATCATTACCGGCTTGAAAACATTGAGCTCAAAATTTCCCTGCGAGCCGGCGAAGGTTACAGCGGTGTCGTTTGCAAACACCTGCACACAAACCATCGTCATTGCTTCGCTTTGCGTCGGGTTCACTTTTCCCGGCATGATCGAAGAGCCAGGCTCATTCTCCGGCAGCACTAATTCGCCCAGTCCGCAACGCGGGCCGGAAGCCAGCCAGCGAATGTCGTTGGCGATCTTCATTAACGAAGCCGCCAGGGTTTTGAGCGCACCGCTGGCGAAAACGATCTCGTCGTGAGCGGAGAGCGCGGCAAACTTGTTTGGATGCGACTTGAAAGGCAGGCCCGTCAGTTCGGCAATCTTCGCGGCCGCGCGCTCACCAAATTCCGGATGAGAGTTGAGCCCGGTGCCAACCGCCGTACCGCCAATTGCCAGGTCGAGCAGTCCCGGCAAGGACAATTGCATACGCGCAACGTCGCGTTCGATTAGGCTGGCCCAGCCAGACATCTCCTGCCCCACAGTCAAAGGCGTTGCATCCTGAAGGTGTGTGCGCCCAATTTTGACGACGTCTTTAAACTCTGCGGCCTTCGCAGCAATCGCGTCGCGGATTTCTTGTATTGCCGGGATAAGTTTGTACAACTGTTCGGCGCCGGCAATGTACATCGCCGTGGGAAAGGTGTCGTTTGATGACTGCGACATGTTGACGTCGTCGTTTGGGTGAATCGGCTGCTTACTACCCAACACTCCACCGGCAATCTCTATAGCGCGATTTGAGATCACCTCGTTTGCGTTCATGTTGGTTTGCGTGCCGCTGCCGGTTTGCCAGACGCGCAAGGGAAAATGCTCGTCGAGTTTGCCTGTGATTACTTCGTCGCAAGCCTGTTCGATTAGCTTTAGCTTGTCGTTCGGGAGTTTGCCGAGTTCCGCGTTCACCAGGACTGCGGCTTTCTTGAGAATGCCGAGGGCGCGAATCATCTCGCGGGGCATCACGTCGTCGCCGATGTTGAAGTGCAGCAGTGAGCGTTGGGTTTGCGCGCCCCAATACTTATCAGCGGCCACTTCAATAGAACCCATCGAATCGGTTTCGACGCGCCCGCCAGTTTTCAGCTTGTGTTCTTTGCTTGCCTCAGGTGACATGGGTGTACCGGCTAGGTTCTGCTCCTATCGAGTTTGAGTTGGAATCGCGAGCATGTAGGGCGGCGCTGTCATAGCCTCAACCAGTCTGATTCTACCTCACGCGCGCTGGAGCTATAAACCCGCCAAGGCGGGGAACGGTGTTTTGGCTCTAAAAAACCTCGTTGCGGGTACATTGGAAGGCGGACGTAGCGAACGGGCGGCAAACAAACACCGCACCCTGGCCCAAAGCCGCCAGCTTTACTTGTCAGCGTCTGCAGCGTGCGTTAAAGTTTCTGCAATCAACTAGTCACAGATTGCCGTTAAGAACCCCCTACAAGTTGGTATGTCTTCCCCGAGCTCCAATCTTTCCCCCTTAGCCGCGCACAACTCTGGCGCGCTCATTCTCGTAGTAGAGCGCAACCCGGTGGTGCAGCGCCTGGCGCGTTATTTTCTGGAGCAGTCAGGATTTGATGTCGAGTTTGCAACCGACGGTCTCGCAGCGCTGGCCCGCGCGCGGGAAGTGAGGCCGAGAATTCTGTTTACGGAAATTCTGGTGCCAAAGCTCGACGGTCTCAGCTTGTGTCGAACAATCAAGTCTACACCTGAGACTAAGGACATTCTGGTAGTGATCTTCAGCCACCTTCAGGCGGGCGATCGCGCCACCGAGGTAGGCGCCGATGCTTTTCTAGTTAAACCAATTGATGAAGAATTGTTAATTGAAACGGTAAAGAAACTTTTGGGTGTGCGACAGCATTCGGTGGGGATGGATTTTGATGGCTGAAAAAGTATTAACCGGCTGCGCCGGGCTCGATGAGGTGCTCCTTGGTGGCATTCCGGAAAACACAATTACTGTCCTGATGGGGGCGCCCGGAACGGGCAAAACTATTTTGGCCGAGCAGCTCGCCTTCGCCAATGCAACTCCGGAGGCGCCGGCCCTCTACCTCACGACGCTTTCCGAGCCTCTGGAAAAGATTTTGGTACATGGCCAGAGTCACAGCTTCTACGACGTTAACAAAGTCGGCGTCTCAGTGTTTTATGAAGACCTTGGCATCATGCTGCGCGACTCCGGAGTGGAGAAGTTACCGGAGATTGTCCTCGAATTGATCCTCGCGCGCCGGCCGCGGTTTGTTTTCATCGACTCTTTTAAGGCCCTAAACGAATTGCTCACCACGCCTGAGAAGCGGCGCACAGTTACCTACGATCTTGCCAATGTGTTGTCTTCCTACCACTGTACGAGTTTCCTGGTCGGCGAGTATTCGCAGGAAATGATGACCGAGCTCCCGGTCTTTGCGATAGCCGATGTAATCGTCCAATTGATCAAACACTCCACCAACGTCAGGGAGCAACGTTTCTTAAGGATCGAGAAGCTGCGCGGCTCAGGCTCGGTGCCGGGCCTCCATGCTTTTTCGATCAAGAAAGACGGCATTGAAGTTTATCCGCGCTTGTTGACGCCGCCGGTGACCCCGCTTTACGCGGCGCGAGTCGAACGCGTCAATACGGCGGTGCCCGGTCTCGACGAAATGATTGCCGAGGGTTTTTGGCGCGGCAGCACGACACTGGTTGCTGGTCCCACCGGGTCTGGCAAGACGATTATCGGGCTGCACTTTATTTGCGAGGGCGTTCTGAAAGGGGAGCCGGGTCTCTACGTGGGATTTCAGGAGAATCCGACCCAGCTTGGTCGCATCATGGCCGGACTTGGTTGGCCTCCCGAAAAGCTGATGAAAGAGGGCTTTGAACTGATGTATCGCTCGCCGGTGGAAATGCAGCTTGACGAGGTCACCAGCGAGCTGTTCAAGCGCGTTCGTGAAGGAAAGCTTAAGCGAGTGGTTATTGATGCGCTCGGCGATCTGGAACGAAGCAGCATCGATCGCGAACGATTCTCGGACTTTGTTTATGCGCTAAGCCAATGGTTTGCCGCCGAAAATGTTACCTGCATGATGAATTATGAGCTGACGAACCTCTTTGAGATTCATGGGATCAGCGATCAGGAAATTTCAAACATGAGCGACAACATTGTGCTCCTGCGGTTCAGAGAAGGAAAGAAAATGGAACGGACGCTGCGCATCATCAAGACGCGCGGCAGCGCTCATGACAATCGCGAACATAGATTGGAAATTACCAGCAAGGGCGTAGTCATTAATCAAGTAACCTAGTAGTCAGAGTGATGGGCGTTATGATCGATCAGGGTAGTGGAAAGAAAGAGGCCTCACGAAGATTAGCAGAGATCAATCGCGCGATCACCACCTCACTCAACTTCGACGAAGTTCTCGATCTAATCGCTGAAAACGCAACGCAACTAGTAGATGCCCGCCTCTGCGTACTGCTGCTGGCAGACAAGGAGGAAAGATTACGCGTGTGCGCGGCCCGCGGTACGGATCCGGATCTGATTCGGAGTTTTTCCGGACGGATGCAAGAGGACGTGATCAAACAACTCCGGATCGCGCTGGCCATTAGCGACGATGAGACGATGGTTTCACTGCCCGTGATCGCAAAGCAGTCGCTCATTGGAATGCTGGTGATCGCTCGCGAGCGGCCCCTGAATGCGGAGGAGCAGTGGCAGTTATCGGCCCTTACCGACCAGGCTGCGATCGCTCTTCGCAACGCGCGCCTTTATGAAATGGAGGCGGCCGAAGTCGCCCGCGCTCGCGACGTCTCACAGGTTGCCTTGCTGCGGCTGGCGGCGATAGTTGAATCATCCGACGACGCGATTGTCAGCAAAGACCTAAACGGCATAATCACTACCTGGAACAAAGGCGCCGAGCGTGTTCTCGGGTATGCGGCTGCGGAGGTCATCGGCCAATCGATTTCCATTCTCATTCCCGCCGACCGTCAGCAAGAAGAAGTCAAGATTCTGGATCGAATTCGGCGCGGCCAACGAATTGAACACTTCGAGACGGTGAGGCGTCGCAAGGACGGAAGTTTCATAAATGTTTCCCTCACGGTTTCGCCGATAAGAAACGAGGCTGGGGAAGTGATAGGGGCCTCAAAGATCGCGCGCGATATTACGCAAAGCAAGGAGGCCCAGGAGCGACTGCAGCGCGCGCTGGAGTTTGACCAAACCGTCATGTCGAGCATGGGGGAAGGCCTTTATACAGTTGACCCTGAGGGCCTGGTGACCTTCATGAATCCGGCGGCTGAACGATTATTTGGCTGGACTCTCGACGAGATCATTGGGCGGAAGATTCACGACGTTATCCATCACAGTCATCCGGATGGGAGCCCCTTTCCTGCCGAAGATTGCGCCGGTCTTCAAGTGCTAAAAGGCGGAAAGATGGTGGTTGAGCATCAGGATTTTTATATTCGCAAAGACGGCACCTTTTTCGATGTGGTCTACAGCTCTTCGGTTTTGCGCAGCGCCGAAAAAATCACCGGGCTGGTGGTTGTCTTTCGCGACATCACTGAACGCAAACGTGCCGAAGAAGAAATTCGTTTCCAGGCCCACTTACTTGACGCTGTCGAACAAGCGGTCATCGCTACCGACCTGAACGGCACGATCATATTTTGGAATTCCTATGCGGAGACTCTCTATGGCTGGCCCGCTGCGGAAGCGTTGGGTTCGGACATCCTGGATATTACTCCGGCGCCGGGCCTGAGAGATCAAGCGGTTGAAATCCTCGCCTGCCTGCAGACAGGCCAGAGCTGGGCAGGGGAATTTGAAGTGCAAAGACGAGACGGCACGTTCTTCCCCGCTATGATTAGCGATTCGCCGATCTTTGACGCTACGGGTAAGCTGATCGGTATCGTGGGAGTTTCTACCGATAACACGCTACGACGCCGGGCCGAAGCAGAACGAGAGCGGCTGCTCCTGCGAGAACGCGAAGCGCGCGCCCAGGCGGAGGATGCCAACCGCTTGAAAGACGAGTTTTTGGCGACGCTTTCTCATGAGTTGCGCAATCCGTTGAACGTCGTAATTGGCTACGCGGAGATATTGCGGCGGAGTGATGAAAGCCAGAAACACTCTTTCGTAGTCAAAGCCGCAGAGACGATTCGCCGCAATGCTTCGGCCCAGGCACAACTGGTTTCCGATCTGCTTGACCTGTCGCGTTTGCAAATGGGCAAGCTGTCGCTCGATCGGAAACCTGTGTCGCTCTCCACCGTCATCACGGAAGCTGTCGAAACTGTGAGCGCGGAGGTTAGGGATAAGGCCATCTCCCTTTCTGTCAACCTCAACGCCGAGATTCTGGTGGTGGAGGGCGACTCCGTTCGGCTGGGCCAAATCGCCTGGAACCTGCTGAACAATGCGGTGAAGTTCACGCCTGTTGACGGCGAAATCACAGTCACACTGGAGCGGGAAGGCGAGGTAGCCAAACTAATTGTCGCCGACAGCGGGCAGGGAATCGAGCCAGCCTTTTTGCCGCACGTCTTTGAGATTTTTCGGCAAGCGGACGCCAGCAGTTCGCGCCGGCAGGGAGGCATGGGAATTGGCCTGGCGCTTGTAAAGCAGCTCACCGAACTTCACGACGGCCGGGTGGAGGCAGAGTCCGCCGGAGTTGATCGTGGCGCTCGCCTCACCGTCTGGATCCCGTTGTTCAAAGCGGGCGCTCACGGGCTCAGGCCGGAACGAGTGGGCACGACCGGGGCGCTCCGCAACAGGTTTATTTTGGTGGTTGACGACTCTATCGAGTCGACTGACATGCTGGGCCAGCTGCTGGAGATGGAAGGAGCTTTTGTCGACCTGGCGCGCAGCGGCGCTGAAGCGCTGGAGATTGCCGGCCGGAAAAGATTCGACCTTGTTATTTCGGATATTTCAATGCCGGAGATGGACGGCTACCAATTTCTAAGTGAACTTCGAAAGCTGCAGCAAATGGAAGATGTCCCCGCAATTGCCCTAACCGGATATGGGCGTACGAGCGACATTGAACGAGCGCAGGCCGAAGGATTCGCGCATCATCTGACCAAGCCCCTGGATATCGATCAATTGCTGCACATCGTAAGGAACCTCACCAGCGAGAATGGCGAAGCAGATCTGCAGACGACTGGTCACGAGCCTATTTGAGTCCCGCAACTCACCGGAATTGGGGCTTTAGGAGCTTTCCACAATCGGAGCGCCGGAGTCTTTCCAGGCTTTCCAGCCGCCAGCCATTGAAGAGACGTTGGTGTAGCCCATCTGCTGCAATACGTCAGCGGCGAGGGCTGAGCGGAAACCACCACCGCAATAAAGAATTACTTCCGTGGACTTGTCGGGCACGGTGGCTTCAATGTCGCGTTCGATGATGCCTTT
>JANLYH010000109.1:0-100592 GCA_031365545.1 Pyrinomonadaceae bacterium
TCATCCAACTGCATTGCCAGCACCGCCACTACATCGTCGCTCGTCACGCGGTCGATATAAGTGGAGTAAGAAGAAGCAGCTTCGTTTGGTTGTGGGCGTCCTAACATGAGTGAATAGTAAATCGTGAATCGTAAATTGAAAAGCGCAAACGCATATACTGGTTATTTGGCCGCGGATTAACGCAGATATGCGCCGGTCAGAAAAGCCCGGTCAAATTCCACAGCTTGAGTTGAGTGCTTTGAATTCGGCTCCGCGTGTATCCGCGTTGATCCGTGGCCTACTCGTAAATTCATTCCGAAGGAGAGTGACGGTGATTTGAGCTGTGTGCGGTTCCCACCACGGTAGTGAGCAGCTTGCGAATTTCATCAGCCCCGGCCGCGAGCGGACTCGCAATTCTGCCGCTGGTATTAACAATCACCGCTGTCGGCGTAACGTTTGCGTTGTATTTTTCGGCAACCTCGCGCTTCTGCTGCAGCAGGACCTGTCCCAGACCATTCCGCGCTACGTTGACAAAGTTTTCTTTGATCGTGCCAAAACTGACTATTGCGACCGTCAGTTGCTCGCTGTGTGATTGTTGCCATTCCTTCACTTCCGCAAACAGTACAACGCAGGGACCACAAGTGGGGTTTGTGAAGATGAGCAGCAACGGCTTGCCGTATTCGAGTAACTCAACGAGCGAGGTTGTGCCACCGGCGTAAGCTGAAAGTTCAAACGGTGGCGCGACTGAATCAACGGGCAAGCCAGCCGGCGCCGCTGCGGTCAACAGCGCGAGGCGCTTTTGCTTTTGCTGCAAATAAACCAAGGCGGCAATTAGGGCAACGATCGCGCTAATTAACAAAACCCACTGGATAGCGTTGAGGTGCGCGAGCGTGCTGGGAATGCTTGCACCGGGGCGGGTCTCTGCCTGCCATAGGACGAACGCCGCGCCCAACGCGAATACGACGTTGCGCGCGAGCGTGGGCCAACCCAGAGGGCGAGAGTAGAGCTGGCCGAAGCAGTGGCAATCATGAGTCTCGCCGCGCGCCAGACTGGCGCTGATTGCAACGATGAACGCGGTCAACACAATCAGCGCGGCGACCGCGCTCACACCAGTCGTGTTGGTAAAGAGCAATCCGGCGGTAATCGCGAGTTCCACGATTGGTAAAACGATTGAAAGCACCGGCACCAGTGGTTTGGGTGAACCGAAATTCTTTACCGCTTCCCGAGTGCCGGCCGGGTCGAGCAGTTTCGTAACTCCGGCGATGCCAAATACGGCGCCAAGCGCAATTCTAAGAAGGACTGTTAGCAGTTGCATCGGAGTAAAAAGGGAATCCCAAAAATATGAAAAGCACCCAAGCGGCGCGGTATTATCCAGTTTAGCAACAAATCGGTAACTCCAGTATTCGTGAATCGGTTTCTCGTCTAAAATTGCGGAACTTGATTAGCAATATTACCGTTAGTTCTTTGCACGAGGACTAGTCGGCCTCTTGTTCCGCCCCAGCTGAAAGGAAGGGTAATTTATGTATTGCGCAGCTTGCGGCACTCCGCTGGCGCCGGGTCTCAGTTACTGTAATCGCTGTGGCATGAGCCTGAAAGAGCGCAGCGAGCGAAAGCAGACGGGCGCGATCACTGCCTTCCTGGCCGCGATCACTTTGATTGCCATCGGCGGTCTGGGCATCATGCTTGGTGGCGCGTTCTCGCTCACCAGTGAAGCTCATCTGAAGGAGGGGCTGGTTGGCTTCTTCATGTTGTTTGCCTTCCTGATTATTGCTCTCGCTGAAATCCTGCTGATCAGGCAATTATCGCGGCTGACAGGAACCAGTGAGGCGAAAGCGATCGACGCTAGCCAATCCACAGCGATGCCGATTGAGTTTCGCGCGCCGCAACCGCGCGCATTAAATGAACCGGTTCCCAGCGTTACCGAAAACACGACGCGCACGCTGCAATATTCACGCAACGAACCTTCAAGCTGAGAGGATTATTGTGAAAAGATCTGTACTACTAACTATTCTGATCGCATTGAGCGCCGGCTGCCATGTCATTCACGATGAAATTCGCGGATCGGGCAAGGCTGTGAAAGAAAAGCGGAACGTCGGTTCCTTCGCTTCGATCTCGACCGAAGGAGCTTTTGATGTTGTAGTCGTTTGCCAAAAACCGCAGAGTATTGAGATTGAAGGTGACGACAACATCCTGCCGCTGGTGAGTACCGAAGTCTCCAACAACGTGCTGCACATTAAGAATCTTCGCAGCTATTCCGTACGTGAGTCGGTTACTTTGAGAATCTCAGTGCCGGATCTGGAGGGTATCTATGCTTCCGGGGCCGGGACAATAGAGATCTCCGGTTTGAAGAGCGACAAATTTGAGATCGGTGCGACCGGCGCCCCTACGATAAGAGCTTCCGGTGAAACAAAAGTCTTGAAGGTAGACGCAAGTGGGGCCGGAAAGATCGATGCGCACAGACTGCATGCAGCAAGAGTCGGAGTCGACTCAAAAGGAGTTTCCAGAGTTGAAGTCTATGCCGCGCAGCAACTCGACGTAACGATCTCCGGACCATCACACGTGATCTACGAAGGCAACGCCGTAGTGAACAAAACTGTGAACGGTCCGGGTAGTGTTGAGAAGAAAGAATCTGAAGGAAGTTAAAACTTCGCTCGCCTTTATACGCGCGTTCCTCTTGTTCAAAGTGTCCAGCGCGACAATCTGTGATATTTTTCTGTTGACATTCCACTCCTTACTGAATAACCATTGCACATTCTCGAAAGGAGCTTATTCCACCAATGACCTATGTAGTTGTTGAGTTATGTGTTGACTGCAAATATACCGACTGTGCCGCCGTGTGCCCGGTCGAAGCATTTCACGAACTGCCTGACCGTCTCTACATAAACGCCGACACCTGCATCGATTGTGATGCCTGCGTGCCGGAGTGCCCTGTGGAAGCAATCTTCGCCGATAACAACGTTCCCGAAAACTACGCTCACTGGACCCAGATCAATATCGACGAAGCTCCAAACTATCCCGTGATCAGCGCGAAAATTCCGGCGCTGCACGGCCCGACCTGCGCGGGACCAGAGGAGTAAGTGTTCGGCAAATTGTTTGGAAGCTATTGAGAGGCGGATCGGCAAATGCGGGCCGCCTCTTTCCGTGTCTGGTTGCCAGAGAATCGAACTTCGAGGCCTCGGGATTGTTTCTCACTCAATTAGTCCTATTGCTACAATTAGCTCATGAGGCTGCTGGTGTTCCTAATAGTCTTGATTATCTGTGCGGGCGGCTACTCGCAATCCGGACGGCGAGTGAAAGAAGCCACTACTCATCCCTCGCCTTCGCCGGAAGTGAAGGAAACCAAACCCATTTCGCCGGACGACCCTCCTGCCGTAACTGCGGAAAGAAATCAGGAATATCGCTGCACTGACGACGGAAGCTTGGAGAGAATCATTGATCCGGAAGACATCTCGGAAGCTGTCATTTCGCCCAGGGAAGCCGACGTGCGCGCCTCGATAACTGCAAAGCCCAAGCCTTCATACACCAAGGAAGCTCGCCGCAATGGCATCCAGGGATTTGTCGTCTTGAAGATCCTGCTTTCCGGTCGCGGCAAGATCTCGCGGGTTCGAGTTGTAAAGGGACTTCCCGCCGGACTCACTGAGAATGCTATTCGGGCCGCCTGCAAGATGGAGTTTAAGCCCGCAATGAAAAACGGCCACACCGTTTCGGAGTGGCTAATCGCCGAGTACCTCTTTCGCCTGGCTGAATCCTCGATCTTCACTCCGTAACTAGGACAGGCATTCCTTCCGGTCCGTTTGGTCTCGCCCCGGAATCCCCGCAACGGGTGAGTGATTTCGAACAGCAAAAGACAGACAGGGAAGTCTGTCTTACTAACGGCATTGACATCGATCAGCCTGATTTGTAGAGTCTGCCTCAGAAGCGCGCCGTTCTCCTCCGCCCGAGGCCAGAGATTAGCAATTGGTGCCTGGCTGGTAACTCTCGGTTTTCAGCAAACGGAAAAGCAATGACAAAGCGTCTTGGTCTAATCGTCGCGATTGTCTTTTGTTTCCTGAGTGCGTTCTCTGCCAACGCGCCAGTGTCTGCGAAAGACACGTGGACCAGCGTGCGCTCCAAAAACTTCCTGCTGCTTGGCAACGCCGGCGACAAAGACATTCGGCAAGTGGCCATCCGTCTCGAACAGTTTCGCGAAGTCTTCTCGCGTTTGTTTACTACTCTCAAAATTAATTCGTTGGTGCCTACGACAGTAATCGTGTTCAAAAACGACGAGTCGTACCGGCCGTTCAAGCCAAATGCAAATACTGCCGGCTTTTTTCAGCCGGGACCGGAAGTGAATTACATCACGCTCGAACTCTCACACGACTTAAATAACGCACCTGATCCCTTTAACATCATTTTCCACGAATACACGCACCTGCTGGTCAGGAACACAAGCGGCAACGTGCCGACCTGGTTCAACGAGGGACTCGCCGAATACTACAGCACCTTCAGTATTACCGACGATCAGAAGGTAGTAGTGGGCCGCCCTATTGCCAGCCACGTCTATCTGCTGCGAGACAACAAAATGTTGCCGCTGCGGACGCTGTTTCAGGTAGATCAAAAATCTCCTCACTACAATGAGCGCGACAAACAGAGCATTTTCTACGCCGAGTCGTGGGCGTTGATGCACTATCTGATTCTCGGCAAGGACGGTCAACGCATGACTCAGCTGAGCAAGTTTGTGGACTTGATGTCGGCGGGTGTGCCGATGGAGCAAGCGTTTCAACAGGCCTTTGCGATGACTTTCGAGAGTATGGAGCAGGAGCTGCACGCATACATTCAGCGCGATCGCTACCCGATTTTCAGCGGCAGTTTCCAAAACAAAGTCGACTACGACACCAGTATGCAGTCAGCACCGATCAGCGAAGCTGAAGCTCAGGCCTATCTCGGAGACCTGCTACTGAAGAGCAATCGCGTAGAGTGTGAAGCTTACCTGCAAAGGGCGTTGGCGCTGGATCCCGGTCTCGCAATGGCCAACGCTTCGCTGGGTCTCCTGCGCGTGCGCCAGGGCAGGCACGCTGAAGCACGGAAGAGCCTGGAGCGAGCGGTGGCTGCTAGTTCTCAAAACTATCTCATTCACTACTACTACGCTTACGCCCTGAGCCAGGAAGGCATTAGCGACACGGAAACCGTGATGGGCATGGCGCCTGAGATTGCAGCTATCATGCGCCGGGAATTAAGACGCGCAATCGAACTCCGGCCTGATTTTCTGGAATCGTATAGCCTGTTGGCGTTTGTGAATCTGGTGACCGAAACGGACCTTGAGCAAACGATGGACATGCTCAAGCAGGCGCTCGCCGGCTCTCCTCATCGCAACGATCTCATGTTCATGCTGGCCCAACTCCACCTGCGCAAAGAAGACTTCAAGCCGGCGCGCCAACTTATTGACAAACTAATCCAAAGCGACGATGCCGACATGCGCCAGCGCGCGCAACGATTGTTGAACCAGTTGGTTTCGGTAGAAGAGCAACTGGCAAGCATCAAGAAAATCAACGAAGAGCAGGAGGCAGATTCACGGCGGGGCGGCACTATGGGCGAGTCGAGCAGCGCAACTGCTGAGACGCCGGAAACTGCCTTCGATCCAGCGGCCGCCCTGCGAGAATCACTGAGAAAACCTGAACCGGGCGAGACACAGGCACAAGGCACGCTTACCCGGATCGATTGCGACGCCAGGAGTATTACTTTTGTCGTTAAGGTCGACTATCGTATTCTCAAGCTCACTACAGACACCTTCCAGCATGCCAATATAGTGAGCTTCAGCGAAGATGCGGGCCACCAGATCACCTGTGGATTACGGAAGACGCAGAACAATGTGGTGGTGGCTTATGTGCCTGCAAGTGATCCGCGCTTGAAGATCGACGGTGTTCTGAAGTCAGTTGAGTTTGTGCCACCCGACTTCAAGTTGAAACCCTGAAGAACAGAGACAGAGGTCGGAGATCAGAGGTCGGAAATACCCTTTGGCTCTTGATCGCTGATCGCTGACCTCTGACCTCTATCCTCCTGCAATCCGCTTTGCAAGTGCTCTTCGTATATTCCCCGAGTTCGAAAAAATTAAGTCCCAAATAAGGAAGGTAATAAAACAGTGAAGAAAGTGTGTCTAATGCTGCTATTTGCAGTGGCATCAATCGCAGTCGGAAATCAGAGTGCTAACGCACAAATGATGAACAACAAGATGGACAAAATGAGTCCCATGGTAGGCGGCGCCGCCATGTATCGCACCAAGGACATCGTTGATAACGCAGTCAACTCAGCAGATCACACCACGCTGGTGGCTGCAGTCAAAGCTGCCGGGTTAGTTGAAACTTTGAAGAGCAAGGGCCCATTCACGGTCTTTGCGCCGACCAACGAAGCTTTTGACAAACTGCCGGCTGGCACTGTCGAAACTCTAGTCAAGCCGGAAAACAAGGAAATGTTGACCAAGATCCTGACCTATCACGTATTGGCAGGCAAGTTTGATTCGAAGGCCATTGCGAAACGAATTCGCAAAGGTCACGGCAGCGCAAATTTCACCACCGTTAGCGGCGATACGTTAACGGCCACGATGAGCGGAAAAGATTTGATCCTTCGCGACGAGAAGGGCGGGACCTCACGCGTGACGATTGGCAACGTGTACCAATCAAACGGAGTGATTCACGTAGTCGATTCGGTTTTGTTGCCAAACTAACGCAGCACAGGCGGATCCAGTTACAACGTGCTAAGGCGCTTTCGAATACTCGAAAGCGCCTTTCGCGCGCTTGCCTGCCTCCCAACCTCAGCTTGGCTATCCGACTCAAAATAGTCGGAATTCGCATCTCGGCGGTTGACCGTTCCCGTCGTTCTGAGCATGATCAATTACCAGCTCGTTTACCGGGGAGGAGTTTGCATTGATTACCTGCCGCAAAATGACTGCCGCCGATGTTTCGGACGCGTTTGAGATGCTCCGCGTGTTCCTTAATGAGGATGAACATTACCTCGCCAGCAGCAAGGCTTACGGCGATCGCGGATTCCAGGGACTCAATGATGCGCTGGATCTGTTTCTCGAACAGCCGGAGCTGGGTTTCGTCTGGATGGCTTATGACGATCGCGGCGTGAGCGCGGTCTGCGTAGTTTGTTACGCAATCTCAACTTCAATGGGCGCCGTGGTCGCTAAACTCGACGATGTTTCAGTGAAAGCGGATCGACGCGGTGGTGGGATTGGCACGCTTTTGTTACAGCAACTGAAAGAGCAACTTCGCAAGGAATCCGTCACGCGAATTGATGTTGGCGTCCATCTCGAAAATCCGGAGGCGCGTAAATTTTATGAACGGCTCGGGTTCGTGGCGTTGAATGAAGAACGGCTCGCGTGTGTGATTTAACTGCCAGGACAGATTCGCGTTGCTCCGCGTAAATCGGCGGCTACTTCGTCGAAGGCAAATTTGCAATCTCCTCAAAATATTTCGCAAACGCAACCATGCCGCCTGAGGCTTGCTGCCAATCAAAATTCTCGTTCGGAGCATGGTAACCATGCTCTGGTAGCGACAGCCCGAGGAATAGCACCGGACACCGCAAAACCTTCTCGATACTCGTCATCGCCCCAATCGTGCCGCCATCCCGTACAAAAACCGCATCACGCTTGAATGCAAATTTCACCGCCCGCTTTAGAGCTTCCGGCAAGGGACCTTCGAGCACGGTGCGAAAGGCCGGTGCCGCCGATTCAAATTGGATCTTCACATCCGGGTTTAGTTCTTTTACGGCTGCTGTCAGTTGCTTCTTGATCTTTTCGGGATCCTGAACTGGCACCAGGCGAAACGACGCTTTAACTTCTGCGCGCGGCGGCACTATCGACTTCACTCCCGGCCCCTGATAGCCGCCAACCACGCCGTGCACCTCGAAGGTCGGCATGCCCCAGATACGTTTCATTACCTCGAGGGGATCCTCCGTGCGCATGAGTTTTAGATGATGGGCTTTCTTGAAAGCGCGTGCGTTGAAGCCGCAATTAGCCCAGTCATTTAACTCCTGTTTCGAAGGTTGAATAACATCGTCGTAAAACCCCTTGATCTTGATCTTGCCGGTGGTGGGATCATAAAGATCGCAAACGAGTCGCATCAATTCGGCGATCGGGTTGCGCGAGGCGCCGCCGGTTTCGCCGGAGTGTGTATCGACCTCGCCGGTTTCCAACTGCAACAGAAAGCCGAGCAAGCCGCGCAAGCCGGCGGAACTGGCGGGCCGGTTTCGCGAAACCCACACGGTGTCAGAAACTACCACTGAATCAGTTCGCAGGTCCGACTTCGCTTGGGAAATAATCTTTTCAAAATTTGGCGAACCGATCTCTTCTTCAAACTCCCAGAGGAAGCGAATGTTGATGGGAATGCCTGCCTCCATGGCCGCGCGGGCGCCAAAGAGTGCCGCCAGCGCCGGACCCTTGTCGTCGGTTGTGCCACGGCCGAAATAGGTGTCGCCCTTTGTTGTCATTACGAAAGGTTCAGTGTCCCAGGGTTCAGTCTCGCGCGATGCAGGCTGCACATCGATGTGGTTATAGACCGTCACCGTGGGAACGTTTTTGCTCGTACCGAAAACTGCGTGCACCAGCGGATTGCCCTTGTTCACCTTATACACATCTACTTTCCCGCCAAACTTGCGCAGTGTTTCAACGGTCAGATCGAGACCGGCGCGGATGTCTTCAGCGTGCGACGGATCACAGGAGACTGTCGGTGTTTCCACAAAGCGCTTCAGTAGCGCCTCATACTCGTCGCGGTGACTCTTGGCAAACGAGAGAAGTTGGTTGCGGTCAAGCGGGTTCGCCATGCGGAAGATCCTCCGGTTCGAATTGGTCTTTGGGTGCTGGTTACATCGTAACGATTGGCGCTCTTCGAGATTCAGGTGGGTTACATGCCAGGGCCTGAAGCCCAGTCAGGATCCCACCGGATTGTTTGATCACCGTATGACGTAATCGTTGCGGCCCCTAGTGTAATCATGATGGCCAACAAAAAGCCAAAGAGGAGAACCGAAATCTTCGGCTTACCGAAAATCGTAAGGGCAACGTTTTCTAAAGCTCGCCCCACTAACTCGAAGAGTTGGGAAGCAGTTTTTATCCATATTTAGCTTGGCAAAACTGTTTTTGGAGTCGTGCGCTACCCGGCATTCAGTTGATTCTCAATCTTCATGCTATTCTGACAAACCCTTACCGCGACCCAGAGCGGCCGGGAATATCAGGATTTTCGGCTCAGAAGCCAGCGAGTTCAGGAGGCTTTCGTGAGATCAAGATTTTACCTTCCGGCTGTCATCATTTTTTCTTTACTGCTTTCCGTAAGCATTTTTTCGCAACAGACAGGTTCCTCGCGAGCCCCGGTTAACAATCCGGCGGACGCCCCTGCTTCAGCAGGCAAAACGAGTTCGAATGCACGCCTGAGCAGTGCCATCGTAAAGAGCGACGTTCAGGAAGCCTTGTCAGTAATCCAGGAAAACCATATCGATGGCAAGAAGCTGGATTACAACGCAATCTTCAAATCATCGATTAGCGGAATGTTGACGGTGCTCGATCCACACTCGACTTATCTCGACGCGACTGACTTCGCCAACTTCATGACGGAACAGCGGTCGGAGTATTTCGGAATCGGAGCCATCATTGGCGACCTTACCGAGGGCGACGAGGTCAACACGTATATCCGGGCCACCTTTCAGGACGCGCCGGCGGCGCGAGCCGGTTTGCGATTTGGCGACAAGATCGTGGCCGTTGATGGCCAGTCAATGAAGGGCAAGACTTTTTCAGAAGTGCGCAAGTTTCTGCTGGGTCCGCTGGGCACAGTCGTCAAAGTCACAGTGGAACACACCGCGACTGGTGCAACTGAAACTGTTACGATCACTCGCGATGCGGTGTCCCTGCCATCGATTCCACAGGCCTACATGCTCCGGCCCGGCGTTGGCTATGTGGCTATGACCGGCGGCTTCAACACCACCACTGCCGACGAGTTTCAGGTCGCGCTCCAGGACCTTCATTCTCGTGGCATGAACATGCTGGTCCTGGATCTGCGTGGCAACCGCGGTGGGCTTTTGATCCAGGCAGTGCGCGTTGCCAATACCTTTTTACAGCGCGGACAATTGATCGTAACGCAAAAAGGAAGAGTCCGGGGAGCCACTGAGCCATACACGGCGCTCAACGACGCGCCCGATACAGTGCCTCTGGTGATTTTGGTAAATGGCGAGACAGCTTCCGCGGCCGAGATCGTTGCCGGCGCCTTACAGGATCACGATCGCGCGTTAATCGTTGGCGAAAACACATTTGGCAAAGGGCTCGTGCAGCTCCCGTATCAACTGGAATACGATTCAGGTCTGCTGCTGACAATTGCCAAGTATTTCACGCCGTCAGGTCGGTTAATCCAGCGAGACTATTCGAACGGCGCTAACTACGACTACTACACACGGGGCGGGTTATCAAAAGATAACAACACAACGCCGACTTCACTGGTGGGACCGGAGAGTCACACCGATACCGGCCGGGCCGTTTACGGTGGCGGCGGTATCTCGCCGGACGAGATCTCGAAACCAACAAAACTGACGCTGGCTGAAGTGCGTCTCGCCAATCCTATTTTCGCTTTTGCAATGGAGCTCGCACAGGGACGCGTCGCGGGTTTTGAAAACTACAAAGTGCAAGGCCCGATCGACTACAGCCACGATCTTCAGTCAACCGACTTTCCGGTTACTGATGCTTTGTTTAAGGAAATGAAGCGATTCTTCGCCGCTAAACCGGTTTTCAAAGTAACGCCGGAACAATTGGACCGGGCGCGGCCGTTTGTCGCACGACAGTTACGCTTCGAATTGGCGACCGCTGCTTATGGATCATTAACTGCGGTAGAAGTATTCAATGAAACCGACCCGCAGCTTGCAAAAGCTGTCGACGCCATGCCGCGCGCTCGCGAGCTCGCCTCGGCAGCCAGACGCGCAAGGGCCCGCTCGTGACTCAAGTAGACAGGCATTCTTGCGTGTCCCGCGTTTTGCTAACCTCACAGCAACCTGATTAACCAGGCCAAGCCTTTCCATTCGTCACTTCCATTTTTCACTCGGGTGATTCGTAAAACGAGCCTCGGCTCGTTTACCATTCACCTGCTCGCATGGAAAACCGCCTTCTTATCATCGCCAACAATACCGCCGCCAAAGCTCGGCAGGCTTGGCCCATTGTTCGAGCACGCCTGGAAGCGGCGGGTATAGTCTTTGACTTCTACGAGACTACTCAACCAGATGACGCAACGACGCGAACTCGCACGGCCTTAAGATCCGGCGTCAACACCATTGCCGTCATAGGAGGAGACGGCACGCTAAGCGAAGCCGCGCAGGGGTTTTTTGAGTTCAACAAAACCGTAGAAACTCTTCCTTCTCCAATCAACCCAGAGGCGCGGCTGGTAGTTCTTCCTGCGGGCACCGGCGACGACTTCGCGCGCAGCCAGATGGGCCAGCGAGTGGCGCTCCGGACGTGGGTCGACATTCTTGTTTCTCATTCTCAGACGTCTGGCGATACAAACGTGCGCCAGGTGGATGTGCTCTACGGTCTCTGCGACAAATACACAACGCCGTTCATTTGCTTGAATGCTTCCACGATGGGTATTGGTGGCGAAGCTGCCGCGCGCGTGGCGGCACAGGGAAATTTCATGCGCCGCTTTTCCGGTGAAGCCAGGTTTGCCGCTGCGGCTTTAGCGGCCCTGGCTGGATGGCGCGAACGCCGTGTACGCGTTTCGATCGACGACACTGAGGTCATTGAAGGCAACATGAATCTGGTAGGAGTCGCCAACGCTCTTTACGCTGGTGGGGGCATGATGCTTTCGCCCCAGGCAAAAATTGACGACGGCAAGCTGGATGTCATAACCGCGTGTGGGCTAAGTCGGGCGAACGTGGTTCGCGAACTTGCGCGAATCCATCAAGGTGGACACGTCGCCAACCCGAAGGTGCAAATCAGACAAGGTGAAGGAGTCAGCATCGAAACTTTTGCGACAGCAGACGCGATGTTGATCGAGGCTGACGGGAATGTACGCGGTGTGACGCCGGTTGAGTTTCGCGTGATGCCACGAGCATTAAAGTTTGTTGTTGGGGAAAAAGAAAGAGCGGAGGTAAACCACCCTTCCCAACCCTGAGACATTCAAACGGGCTTCCTAAAGTTTTGTATTCAAGCTTTCCTGCCTGCTGTTTTAGCCTTCGAGTAGCAATTGGAAAGCATTCACGTATGGGAGTCTCGGGGTCAGGAAGGTGGTTTACCCCCGCTCTTTCTTTTCCATCTCATCAACTTTTGCCAGTCTGCGAAGGTGCCGCTCCTCGCCACTAAACTTCGCTCCCACAAACGCGTGCACAATCTCAAGCGCTAACTCTTCGCCAACAACTCGAGCTCCCAGGCAGAGAATATTGCAGTCGTCATGTTCGCGTGATTGGTGTCCGGAGTAAGTGTCACCGCAGAGCGCGGCGCGAATTCCACGGAGCTTGTTGGCGGCAACTGAAGCGCCTACGCCGCTGCCGCAAATGAGGATGCCAATGTCGGCCTGCTGATTTTGGATCGCCTGACCAACCTTCAAAGCGTAATCAGGGTAGTCGTCGGGCCGCGAGCCGACGTGGGTGCCGAAATCAAGAATTTCATGGCCCGCGGCCGCAAGCTCCTTGATTACTCGCTCATTGAGCGGATAGCCTCCGTGATCAGCGCCGATTGCAATTCGCATGGTTCAGAGCAAAGCCTTTGCTTGCTGCACGACGTTCTCAACATTGAACCCAAGCTCCCGCATCACCACATCGCCCGGAGCCGACGCGCCAAAGCGATCGAGGCAAACAACACCGCCGCGCGAGCCTACATACCGATCCCAACCCTGTCGTACACCCGCTTCAATTCCCAGACGCGCAGTGGCAGCGGGTGGTAGAACTTCATTTCGATAGTCTTCCGATTGCTCGTCGAAAAGTTCCCAGCAAGGCAGGGAGACAACGCGCGTCGGGACGCCATCGGCTTGCAGTTTCTCGCGCGCTCCCAGTGCTAAACCGACTTCCGAACCAGTCGCGATTAAGACAAGCAGCGGAGCACTCCCGGACGGCTCAGCTTCAGCGAGAATGTACCCGCCACGGCGCAAACCTTCCGCTGAGCGGTAGCGCGTTCGATCGATTAACGCCACCTTCTGTCGGGTTAGAGCAAATGCCGTTGGTGCATGACGTCGCAGGATGGCGAGGCGCCAGGCTTCGCTCACTTCGGCTGGATCGGCGGGGCGAATCACGAACAAGTTGGGAATCGCACGCAGCGCTGCGAGATGTTCGATGGGTTGATGGGTCGGCCCATCCTCGCCGAGTCCGATCGAGTCGTGCGTGAACACGTAAATCGCCTGCACCTCGGAAAGCGCTGCGAGTCGAATTGCCGGGCGCATGTAATCTGAAAACGTCATGAAGGTGCCGGCATACCCAATCAAACCACCAGTAAGGGCTATGCCGGTTAAAGTTGATCCCATTGCATGTTCGCGCACGCCAAAATGCATTATCCGGCCATCGTAGGAACCAGCTTCAAAATCACCGCCTTCTTTAATGTCAGTATTGTTAGAGACTCCTAGATCGGCCGAGCCTCCGATCAGCATCGGCAGGTGCGGCGCCAGCGCGTTGATTACTTCGCCGCTCGCCACACGCGTGGCCATCGGCTTTGCATCCGCGAATGAAGGCAGATGAGTTTCCCAGTCCGCTGGTAATTCGCGCTTTACGAGTAGACTCCATTGCAACCCGAGTTCTGAATGTTGCTGCTGGTAAGTCTCAACTACAGCATTCCAATCCGCTTCCTGTTGCGCGCCGCGGTTAACCGCTTCGCGAAAATACTGCAGGGCCTCATCAGGAATGTAGAACTGTTTGTCTTCGGGCCAGTTTAAATGTCGTTTAGTTTCGCGCACCGCGTCTGCGCCCGGCGCATCACTGTGTGCTTTGCGCGTACCCGCAGTGGGCATGCCAAATCCGATTGTCGTCTTTACCGAGATCAAAGAAGGCTTGTCGGTTACTGCCTGTGCCTGGCGAATCGCGTCCTCGATTCCGTCAAGGTCGTTGCCGTCGGCCACGGTTAGGGTATGCCAGCCGTAAGCTTCAAACCGCTTGGGAACATCTTCGCTGAAGGCAAGTTTGGTAAAACCCTCGATGGTTACGTGGTTGTCGTCATACAGATAAATCAGTTTACCGAGCTTAAGGTGGCCAGCCAGCGAAGCCGCCTCCGATGCCACGCCTTCCATCAGATCGCCATCGGAAACAATTGCGTAAACATAATGATCGATGAGCGGAAAGTTTTCCTTATTGAATTTCGCCGCGAGATGTGCGGCACCCATTGCCATGCCAACGCCGTTGGCGAAACCCTGGCCCAGCGGCCCGGTCGTGATCTCGACTCCGGCCGTCAGACCATATTCGGGATGACCCGGAGTCTTCGATCCAAACTGGCGAAAGTTTTTGATTTCGTCGAGCGAGAGGTCGTAGCCGGTCAGGTGTAGCAAAGAATAAAGCAACATCGAGCCGTGTCCCGCCGAAAGCAGAAAGCGATCGCGGTTCTCCCATTTAGGGTTCTGCGGATTGTGACGCAGAAAGCGCGTCCAGAGGACATACGCCATGGGCGCCGCGCCCAGTGGCAAACCGGGATGGCCGGACTCGGCTTTTTGCACCGCATCGAGTGAAAGCGTGCGAATTGTGTTGATGCAAAGTTGGTCGAGGTCGGGGGTGGGTGTGTTTTCCTGCTGCACAGATGCGCTCATTTCACCGTCCTGATTCTGCTTTAGGTTAGTAACTGTTTGTAGATTTGCTCCTGGCGGTCGAGCGCTCCCTGGTAAAGAACATGATTCGTCATGTTCGGCTCGAACACCGTTTCCACCCGCACTGAAAGTTTTTCGACACTCTGTATTTTGCCCGCCGCTTCCAGCGCAAGCAAGGCGGCGCCGCGCAGAGACGCTTCTGGAGTCTCACCTAGTGCGATGGGACAACCAATAACGTCTGCAAGAATCTGAATCCAGGTTGGCGATGAACGAAGGGCATGACCGGAAGCAATCAACATTGCGTCGGGCGCAAACGGTTCGAGTGCTTTCGCAATCAACGCAAAACGATAGGCCACCGCTTCCATTGCAGCGCGCAAGATTTCGATTCCGCGCGTTTGCTTCGACAGGCCAACAATCGTGCCTCGCGCATTTGGATTCCAGCCGGTGCTGCGTTCGCCGGACCAGAACGGCAGGATCGTTAGACCGTGACTGTCGGGCTCCAGCAACTCCAATTCGCTCTCTATTTCGTCAGGCAAGTGACCAATTAGCAGTGTCTGCCTGATCCAGTTGTGAAGCCCACCGCCGTCTGACAAAGCACCGCCAATAACAATTCGTTCCCGGTTAACGCGGTAGCACCATAACTCCGGCGGAATCTGAGCTGGCGGTTCACCCTTAAAGCTGACGCGCATGGCCCCGCTGGTTCCAACCATCAGCGACACACGCTCCGTTGAATGACAGCCGGAGCCAATACTGTTGGCGGCGCCGTCGCCGATCGCGGGGAAGAAGCGGGCCGCGTTCAATTGGGGCCAGAGCTCCGCGTAGGTGGATGTTAGTTTAAGTAATTTGCCACCTGGCCTCGCTACTTCCGGAAGATTACTTTCGGCGATACCAAGCGCGGCTAACAACTCTTGATCCCACGCACATGTGAACTGGTCCAGTAGACCGGTGCCTGAAGCCATCGACACGCTGGTAACGGGTTCAGCAAATAGTTGGTAAGCAAGGTAGTCAGCAAATGAAAGCCAGAGTTTGGTCGCCTTGAAAACTTCCGGCTGTTCGCTGCGCAACCAACGCAGTTTCGCCGGCCAGTAACTCGGATGAAAACGGCATCCGGTGCGCGCATGAGTCACCGCTTCGTCAAATTCAGAGCGGAGCTGATAAGTGGCAGCGACCGCTCGCGAGTCAGCCCAGCCAAATACCGGAGTAGTGGGGTAACCGCGTTCGTCCACCCCAACCAGACTGTGCCAGAAGCAGGAGATGGCAATGTATTCAATGACTGCAACCGGGACGCTCGCCAGCACTGTCGATAATGTCTTGCCAACCTGGTCCAGCAGAATCTCGGCGTCGAAAGTAGCCCAGTCATAAGTTGCGGAGCCATGATCGCTCCGGATACTGCTTCCCGCGATCTCGCGCCCGCTTTCATCGAAGAGGGCCGCGCGAATGCCCGATGTCCCGATGTCGAGACCAAGCAAAACAGGCATTCTCTCACCCACCATTACCGAAACTATGCCGGGCCATGGTTCAACTCCTTCGACAATTTCATCCAACACATTACTCATTCTTTAGTAACACAAACTGTTAATTTGCGAAGCAGTGGAGTTACTCTCAACGTGTGTCCAGCGAAACGATTCGCAAACTAACAGTTTGCTTTACGATAGTCCACTTTTGCACTGAACCGCTGAAGTTCATTTCGGCGCAGGCTGAAACAGTCAACTGCCCCAACTGCGGAGCGGCGACGATTGCTAACTCTTGGTTAGAGTGCTGTGTTTCAGCTGACGGGCATTACCTGGCAGGCACTGCCGGGAGTGAAGTTTTCGGTTGACAGAGTCGCGGGTTGAAGGGTAAGAAAGTCTGGATCAAAAGCTTGGATAAATAATCGTCCTGCACGGGAGGATCTAATGAAAAGAATGACTAGCCTGCTATTGGTATCAGGAATCACCTTGCTCATTGCGCTGACTGCAGCCCTTGGCGTGCCCAGATTCGCTCCCGGGAATGTGGCAGAAGACTCGAAGTACAGGGTTTTTTGTGCTAATAACAAAGTTGAAGTCGAGCAACGGACTTTCGAACAGGAAAAGAATGCTCGCGGCTCAAACGTGTGTCAGTTAGCTGAATTCGACTATCTATCGGATGCGGAAAAATACGCGGAGAATCACGGCGGCAAAGGCTCAGATTGTAAATGTAATTAGTGAGGTGACTCCCAAGAATTAATAGATTTCAACTTGTTGTTTAGTTCGGTGGCCAGAAATGGGTGCCCGTCCAAGATGAACTACCCGTAAATTATTTCCCGCCCCGTCGGCTACCTTACCGTCTTTTTTACCAACGCGACAAAGTCTGCGATGTCGCCGGTGCTCGTATCAAACGAAGTCATCAGTCTCACTTCCGAGGTCTCTTCATTCCAAACGTAAAAGAAATATTTCTTCTGCAGCGGCGCCACGTATTTCTTGGGCACAATTGCAAAGACCCCGTTTGCCTCCACTTTTTGGGTAAGCTTTATCTGCGGAATCTTCTCCAGCTCACGGGCCAGCAGTTGCGCCATCCGGTTCGCATGCTGTGCGTTTTGGCGCCACAGATCATTAGAAAGCAACGCTGCAAACTGCGCGGAGATAAAGCGCATCTTCGAAGGCAAGTGCGTCCCCTGCTTACGAGTGTATTTGAAGTTCTTCGCCAGACTCTTGTCGAAGAAGACTACGGCCTCGCCATACATCATGCCGTTTTTGGCGCCGCCAAAAGAAAGAATATCCGCGCCCGCGTCTTTGGTAATTTCTCTTAGCTTCACCTTGAGACTCGCGGCGGCGTTTGCGATGCGCGCTCCGTCAACGTGCAACAACATGTCGTTGTCGTGCGCAAACTTTGCCAGCGCCAACAACTCACGTGGCGTGTAAACAGTGCCCATCTCAGTCGCCTGCGAGACAGAAATCACCCGTGGCTGCACGTGATGTTCGAAGCCAACCTCGTGAAGCAGAGGCTTGATTTGATCAACTCGGATTTTCCCGTCAGGCGAAACAACCGGCAGCAGCTTACAGCCGGTAAACTTTTCGGGGGCGCCACATTCGTCGACGTTGATGTGCGCGGTATGCGCGCAAATGATCGCGTGATGCGATTCGGTGCCCGCTTTCAGTCCCAGCACGTTGGCGCCGGTGCCGCCAAAAACAAAGTAGACTTCCACGTCTTTGCCCAGGTGCTCGCGAAATAGTTTTACCGCACGCGCGGTGTAGGGATCGTCGCCATAGGCTACGACGTGGCCGTCGTTGGCAGCAACGATCGCATCCAGCACCGCCCGATGAACGCCGGCATTATTGTCACTGGCAAAACTACGTGATGATTTCATGCTGACAGTTTCGGGTTTCGAGTTCCAAGTTTCAAGTTTGTCCCCGCGGGGACCGATCATGACGCTTAAGATCTTTGATGATTTCCCGCGCCGCGTTCGTTCCCGGTAAACCGGTGACACCGCCACCGGGATGTGTGCCCGCGCCGCAGAGATAAAGGCCTTTGATTGGCGTCCGGTATTGCGCCCAACCAAGCAACGGGCGAAAAGCAAAGAATTGATCGAGCGTTTGTTCGCCGTGATGAATATGCCCGCCACTCATTCCGTAAGTCTCCTCCAGATCGAGCGGCGTAATCACCTGCCGACCAACAATTAACTCCTTCAGGTTTGGCGCGTAATCGCTCAAAACAGCGACTACTTTATCGGCAAACTCCTCACGCCGCGAGTGCCAGTCGCCTTCCTTCAATTTGTACGGCGCATACTGAACGTAGACCGACATTACCTGGGCGCCGGCCGGGGCCAGCGTCGAATCGAGCAGAGAAGGTATGGTGATGTCCAGGTAAGGTTGCGGTGAGTAGTCCCCATACTTGGCCGCATCAAACGCTCGCTCGAGATAATCAATGTCCGGCCCGATGTGGATGCGACCGGAAAGTTTGGTCCTCGCGCTCTCGGCATCGACTCCTGAAAACGAGGGCAAGCCGGAGAGCGCGAGATTGATTTTTGCCGAAACTCCGTTTGCGCGATAGTTGCGGATCTTTTGTAGGAAGCTGGGATCAAGGCAAACCGGATCAACCAACTTCAGAAGAGTTGTGCGCGGATCCGCGTTCGAAACAATTCCGCGCGCCACGATCTCGGCGCCAGACTTCAGCACAACTCTTGAAGCGCGATCCTCGTTTGTCTCGATTCGTTCAACCCTTGTTCCAATTCTTATCTCAACTCCTGAATTTTGGGCGGCGTTCGCGAGTGCTTCGGTGAGCGCGCCCATGCCGCCGCGAAAGAAGGTGGCGGGTGCGATCGCATGGCCATCCATCGCGGCTTGCCAAAGCAAGCCCAAGCTTGTGCCGGCTGACCACGGTCCGGCAAATGAGCCAAAGATTCCACGCGCGGCCACCACCGCCCGCAGAGTTTCCGTCTCAAACCATTCCGCCACCAAGTCAGCCACCGCCATCGGTCCCCAACGCAGCAACCGATAAGCATCCTGCTTGCCGAGCCCGCGAAACGATCGTCCGAGCTTGCCGAGGTTCCAGAGTTCGCCCGGCGAAGGATGATCTATCTCCGGTGGCGTCATCGTCAGCAGCGGCGCCAAGACCTTGCCGATGCGCGTGAAGCTGCGCTCGAATTCCGAGTAGCTCCGCGCATCGCTTGTGGAAATCTCTTTCAGCTCGCGAATTGTTTGGGCCGTGTCGTTGTAGATGCAAAGCGAGCGAGCGTCGGGCGCGAGCGCGAACACTCGGGCCGCGGGCGTGATGATCTCAAGCTGGTGTCGATCAAGGCGCAGGTCTTTCATGACCTGGGAAGAGAAAGGCGCCGTGGAGTGGGCTAGGCTTGGACAACGAAAGCCTGGATGGATTTCTTCGGTGACTGCCGCGCCACCAACAATCTCGCGCTGCTCGAGCACCAGCGTTTTCAATCCGGCTTTTGCCAGGTAACACGACGCCACCAGTCCATTGTGGCCAGCGCCGATGATGATGACGTCGTAAACTGACATACTGGCTCAAAGACTAAATCAGCCGCGGGTTTACGCGGATGGACGCAGATCTGAAAAGACAGATGATGGTAAGTTAAAGCAAGCGGCCGCCACCATCGTTTTATTGATTTGATCGGCGTGATTCCGCGTTCGTCCGCGATCAGATCTCTTACTTCTTATCCTTCAAAATCTGCATGGCAGCATTCCGGCCCGAGGCGCCCATGATGCCGCCGCCCGGATGCGTCGCTGAGCCACACATGTAAAGGTTAGGAATGGGCGTGCGATATTGCGCCCAGCCCGGCGCCGGTCTCAGAAAGAAAAGTTGTTCGAGCGTCAGCTCGCCCTGAAAGATGTTGCCTTCAGACAAACCAAAATCGCGCTCCAGATCCAATGGCGTCAAAACTTGACGATGCAGAATCAGGTTCTTGATGTTTGGTGCATGTTCAGCGATCGTGTCGATTACGTTGTCGCCAAACTCTTCTCGCTTCTCGTCCCACGTGCCTTCCTTCAAGTTGTAAGGCGCATACTGCACAAAGCAGGACATTACATGCTTACCCGGCGGCGCCACCGATGGATCAGTCAAACTCGGAATCACAATGTCGACATAGGGACGTCGCGAGAAGCGGCCATACTTGGCTTCGTCGTACGCTCGCTCCATGTATTCGACACTCGGCGAGATTGAGACGGCGCCACGCAAATGCGGACCGGCGCCTGGCAGAGATTTGAAGTCGGGCAAACCAGCGAGCGCCAGATTAACTTTTCCCGAAGAACCGCGATACTTGTAACGCTTCAGATCGGCGGTGAAGTCTTCCGGCAGATGATCTTCGCCAACCATTTTCATAAACGTAAGCCGTGGATCCACGCTCGACGAAACTAGCTTCGCGTAGATCTCGTCACCGTTTTGCAATACTACTCCCTTTGCCTCGCCGTTTTTGAGAATTATGTTTTCGATCGCGCAACGGGTGCGAATCTCGGCGCCCGCCTCGCGCGCCGCGTCAGCAATCGCGTTTGAAATTGCGCCTGTGCCGCCACGCGAAAGGCCCCACGAGCGAAAGGCGCCGTCAATCTCGCCCATGTAGTGATGCAGCAGCACGTAGGCTGTGCCCGGTGAACGCACGCCCAGGAAAGTCCCAATGATTCCCGACGCCGACATGGTGGCTTTGAGCACGTCTGTCTCAAACCATTGATCGAGAAAGTCGACCGCGCTCATCGTCAGCAACTGCACCTGATTATAC
The DNA here is from genome assembly GCA_031365545.1 of Pyrinomonadaceae bacterium. Taxonomy (GTDB): domain Bacteria; phylum Acidobacteriota; class Blastocatellia; order Pyrinomonadales; family Pyrinomonadaceae; genus PSRF01. Next base: position 20,884 of record JANLYH010000109.1, read on the forward strand.
TTGTCCTCGTCCGCAAGTTTTTGAAATCGCTTGCCGAGAAAATGCAGGTCTTTCAATCCCTTCGGCTTGAGCGACAGCGGATCCGGCGGCGTCATGCTCATGATCGGCTTCACGAAGTGGGCCATCTCGATCATGGCCTTGCCATATTCGTCGTAAGCTTCGGCGTCGAGCTTGGAATGGCGGGCAATCTCGCGGCGAGTCTTGGCGTGGTCGTTCACGCGCCAGAGATGGTCGCCATTCAGCATCGGCGTGAACGTGCCGTCCAACGGCAGAATCTCCAATCCATGACGCGGCAGATCCAGTTCGCGAATAATTTCCGGACGCAACAGGGATACGACGTAAGAACAAACCGAGAACTTGAAACCAGGGAAGACTTCTTCAGTCACAGCCGCGCCGCCAAGCACGTGGCGTCGCTCGAGCACGAGCACCCGCTTGCCAGCGCGCGCGAGGTAGGCGGCATTCACCAGACCGTTATGTCCGCCGCCTATGACGATGACGTCGTAATGCGACGATGTGGGCGTGCTTTTCATTGAAAGGCAAGATATACGGCATTCAACTGCTATCGCAATGCCAATTTCCTTGATGAAGCTCATAAGGCTACCTATAATCGTTTGCTCTGACAATCACGCGCCTGGGGTTACTCATGCCCGTCCCCACTGCATTTCACGAACGGACCTTCCCACTTTGCGAGAGCCTGAACTATCGCGAGTGGTCTGGTTACTACGCCGTCAGTTCCTACGAACCTCATCACGACCACGAGTACAACGCAATTCGCAACGCCGCAGCATTGATCGACATCTCGCCGTTATTTAAGTATCGGGTGACCGGAAAAGATGCCAGCCGTCTCGTAGATCGCATCATCACGCGCGACCTCCGCAAGGTTTCGGTGGGTCAGGTGATCTACACACCCTGGTGCGACGAGCATGGCAAGGTGATTGACGATGGCACGATCTCTCGTTTGGCGGAAAACACCTACCGCTGGACCGCGGCGGACCCAAGCTTGCGCTGGTTCACGCAAAACGCCACCGGCATGGACGTTCACGTTGAAGATATATCCGAGAGCGTTGCCGCTCTCGCCTTGCAGGGACCCACCTCCGGCCGTTTGCTGAAAACCCTGGTGAAAGCGGCCGACATCGAGAATCTAAAATACTTCCGAGTTACTACTGGAACGATCGCCGGGGTGCCGGTCGAGATCTCACGCACTGGCTATACTGGCGATCTCGGTTACGAAATTTGGTGCGCAACAGCAAATGCTCTCCAGATTTGGGACGCGTTGATGGAGGCGGGTCGGGCTTTTGATATTCAACCGGCGGGCATGCTCGCTCTTGACGTAGCCCGTATCGAAGCCGGATTGCTTTTGATTGATGTCGACTTCAACGGCAGCAAGAAAGCGTTGATTGAAGAACAAAAATACTCGCCTTTCGAAATGGGTCTCGGACGGCTGGTGCACGCAAGCAAGAATCGCTTCATAGGGCAAGCAGCATTAATCGCGGAACAGAAGAGCGGCAGTCCCCGGGCAATTGTCGGGCTCGAGATCGACTGGCCGGGAGTCGAGCGGCTTTATGAAAGCGTCGGCCTGCCCCCGTCAGTTTCTCCGCTTGCTTCGCGAGTTGCGGTACCTGTGTTTAAGGACGGTCAGCAGATTGGCAAGGCGACGTCGAGCACCTGGTCGCCAAGCTTGAAAAAGATGATTGCTCTGGCAACCGTGAAACACCCCTACACAAAGCCCGGCACGCAGCTCCAGTTTGAAATCACGGTTGAGGCGTTACGTCATCGGGTAGACGCCAAAGTCGTCAACACTCCTTTCTTCAATCCCAAACGCAAGACCGCGGCGATCATTTAGTGCCTACGAGTTGGTAACTCTGGCAATAAATCTTGCGTCCGTTACCGGAATCATCTACTCTTCCGCCCCAGTTCCTCGACACTCAGTCGCCACGGCCGCTTTTTGTTTCGTCTACGCCTTAGCTCAGTTTTCCCAAGCGAAGAAAAGGGTTGGCCTGGCGCAAACCTCGGCAGGAGCATTCTCATGCTAGTCAAGAACGTATTCATCTGTTACCGGCGTGATGACGCCGAAGGCTACGCCGGCCGCCTTTACGATCGCCTGAACGCGCGCTTTCCGGGTCGCATCTTTATGGACGTTACGGGCATCAGCCCCGGCGCGGACTTCACACGGGTTATTCAGGAGAAAGTCGGAGCTTGCAGCGCGCTGCTTGCGATCATTGGCAAGCAATGGCTGACGATGGCCGATGAAGCCTCACACCGCCGCTTGTTCCGTGAAGACGATTATGTGCGACACGAAATCGCTACCGCCCTGACGCGCAATATCGCCGTGATTCCCGTGCTGGTACGCGACGCTACAATGCCCTCCGCTCAAGCCCTCCCCCCGGATCTCGCCGCCCTGTCTTTTCGAAATGCCATCGAAATAAGCGACACTGATTTTGATCACGATGTCGCGCGACTTATTGAAGGCCTGGAGTTTGTGTTTGGTGAGCGGCGGCCGGTGGCGCCTCCGCGGGTAAAATCCAACCGCAATAGTTGCCTGATAATATCGGTAATCGCCGCATTGTTGGCTGGGGTCGGCATCCTCCTCCTGATCATAATGACAATCGCCGCAAACCAGGCTGGGAACACCGGCGGCTCGCCTGAAGCACCCGATTCGCAGACCCCAAATCAGGATCCGGCGCAGAATTCCGCGCCCGTCGCAGTTGACTTTAACCCGGTGGGGAGCTGGTCCATTCAGATTGAAAATGGGGCGATGAGTCGAATTGATCTCCATGAGGACCATACTTATAAGTCGCCAAACGAACGCGGATCGTGGCAATATTCGCCGGCAGATCGAGCGTTAGTGCTGAGTGGGGTGATCTACGATCCAAACACTGAAGCAACCCAGCAATATAACGCCCAGATAACTATCGAGGGCAGGGATGGAAATCAGTTTGTGGGTAGCATGTATGCCGCGGGGACAGTGCACAGAGTTTGGCTCACACGATTATAACGGACAGACCTCCCGGACCCACCGTCTCATCATTCTTGAGGGCGCAGAAAATCGTAGACTCTGGTAACTGTGGATAAACCTGACACGCCAAAACGCTACCGCCTCTTGCGGGTGTTGGGGGTCGGCTTTGGCGTCGCCGTAATTATCGGCAACACGATCGGCGGGGGGATCTTTTCGCGTCCCGGCACAATAGCTTCCCAACTGCCGCATCCGGCGCTCTTTTTGGGAGTGTGGGTTCTTGGCGGTCTTTACGCTTTGCTAGGCGCGTTCTCCCTGGCTGAGCTCGGCGCCATGATTCCAAAATCTGGCGGACAATACGTCTTCGCGCGTCATGCGCTCGGCGAATACGCGGGCTTTTTGGTTGGTTGGAGCGATTGGATTTCCACCTGTGGCTCTACTGCCGGCGTGTCTCTCTTGATCGGCGAGTTTGCCGGTGCGCTGTTTCCACTGCTCAATGGAAAACTTGAGACCGTGCTGGTGGCGACGATAGTTGCAATTGTTTTCGCTGTCTTGCAATGGCGTGGAATCATTTGGGGCAGCACGTCGCAGAACATCACCAGTTTCCTCAAGACACTTGCCTTCCTGATACTGATTGCGGCCGCTTTCGCGCTCGGGGGTAAGGGCGCGACGGTCACTCCCACGATACCTGTCGGTCTGACTCTGACTACAGCACTCATTCTGTCCCTTCAGTCCGTCATTTACACCTACGACGGCTGGGACGGCGTGATCTATTTTTCTGAAGAGGTAACCAATCCAGGGCGCGACATTCCCAGATCAATGTTTGCCGGGGTTTTCTCTATCATTGCAATTTACCTGGTGGTGAATCTCGCGTTGCTTTACGTTCTGGGGATTTCAAACATGGCGGGCAAAGACTACGCTGCGGGGGCAGCGGCCCAGGTAATCTTTGGTCCTCGCGGCGAAACAATCTTCCGGGCCCTCGCCATCCTTTCGATGCTCAGCGCGATCAACGCCTACCACCTGATGTCTACCCGAGTGCTGTTTGCGATCAGCCGCGACGGACTCTTTGCTAAAAAAGCGACTGAGGTCAATAAAGGTGGCACGCCGACAGTAGCTCTGTTTATGAGTGCGGTAGTAGCTGTGCTCTTCATTGTCTTTGGTAAGACATTCGACAAGGTCATAACTGTGCTCGCGTTTTTCTTCGTCGCCAATTACACGCTTTCATTCGTCTCTGTGTTTGTATTGCGCGTGCGCGAGCCGGAAAAGGAGCGGCCATACCGCGCCTGGGGTTATCCCTGGACCACGGCGCTGGCGCTGATCGGTTCAGTCCTATTCCTGGTGGGGGCAATAGCAAGCGACACGCGAAACAGTGTCTACGCTCTGTTCCTGCTGGCAATCAGTTACCCTTTGTTTCGATTACTGAAGCTTGGAAACGTCACTACTGACAATTGACTTCCCGCTAAATTTCACATAGAAGGTTTTGAGTTGGAGCTTGAAATTATCAATTAAGGAAGACCGTCCCCATGAAAAACGTTTTCGCAATTGTCGTGTTCATTCTGATCACGCTCACATTCTCCTCCGTTTACGGTCAGCAGGACGATGAAGCCGTTCGCAATCGAAACAGAGAACGTCTGGCCGCACTACTGGAAAAATCCGGTCCAGACATTCACGTTGCTTTCAGCCAAAGCCAAAAGCAACCGTACAACTATGTCGGGATGCTGAGAACCGGGCTGGTTAACGCGGACAGTTTTGAAATCGTCATCAGCGTGACGCCCAAAGAGACCATCGGCTTCCGCATTTATCCGCATTACAACAAAGGCTACATCAACGTCGACCGGGCCAAAGACCGCGCCGGGCTTATGCGGTTGTTGCTGCGGCTAAGCGATCGCGCTTTTCTTTTCTGGGGCGCGGATGAGACTGGGGATATCTTCACTGGTTACACGTTCACGTTGGAATCAGGCTTTCCCGACGAAGCAATAAATATTGTGTTGCGCAGCATTGCGAACAGCGACAAGTTTGTTGGCGAGATGCGGCCGTTCATCGACGGCAGCAGCGCGGGGGCGATCAAGTCGCCCTAAGCCGAAGAGCGGGGCGAGGCCCCCGCTCCTTACCGATCAGTTTCAAGGAAACCGTTGTCCCAATTAGTTACTAAAAACTAAAAGAGTGAACGTTCCGGGCACCATTGGCGGCCGGGGTCGTGGTCGTTCGGCCGTGGCCGCGGGCGTGGGTCCGAATTCCGCTGTCACCAGAAACACGCGGTGCGTCTTGTAATCTACCTCAAGTGTGCGCGCGCCTTTCTGCGTTGCGACATTTTCCGCGACGTGAAACTTGTCCGGTGAATCCTCACGCACCACGGTTAGCGTGCCGTCGCCGTTTGAACTGAAGGCCAGTTGTTTGTCGGGATCGAAGGCAGCGCCATCCGGACCATTGCCAATCGGAATCGTCGTTACCACCTTTCCGTTTTCAGAATTGACTACCGCCATGAGCCTATTGGCACAGGCGATGAAAAGGCGGTGATGTTTTCTGTCCAGAGCGATTCCTGTAGGTTCTTCGCCGGGCGCCAAGGGCCAGGTCGCGTTGACGGCAAGTTTGCGGGAATCAAACTCAACCACCGCGCTCTTGTCTTCAAGATTGACGAACACTTTTCCGTTCTCATCAGCAACGGCCAGCTCAGGCTTTCCTCCCAGCGCGAGTGTTCCCGCGACAGTTCCGGTCTTAGCATCAATGGCTGTCACATCGTTACTGCCTCCGTTAAAACAGAAAATCCTTTTGCTGGAAGGATCATAAATAATCGCATCCGGGTTTTTCCCCGCTTTGGTTTGGCCGACGGCCTTCAGTGTTTTCAAATCAAAAATAGTAACGGTGCCATCGCCGCCATTGCTGATGAAGCCTTTGCCAAACGCAGGGGCGATAGCAATACCGTGCACGCGAGGCGTGTTTGGAATGTCGCCCACTATTGCACCTGAATCGGGATCAACCACCATCACGTGGCTGCCGCGGGAGATGTAGAGTCGATTGGCCGCGCCATCGAAAGCCAGCAAGTCCCAGCCGCCCTCACCGCCCAACACAAATTTTTTCAGGAGATGATATCCGGTCGACTGCTGGGCAAAACCGTTCGAGGTAATCGCAAATACACTAATCAAACAAACAAAGAAGTACCGTAGACTGGATTTCATAATGACTCCTCAGCAAGTGGGTTAAGAACAAATGGTCCGATGAAACAAACTTAGGGAATCAAGGCATCTCTAACAGGATCGTTGCCCGGACGCTCACGGCTCAACATCGCATAAACCGTTGGTGTTACTACCAGCGAAAGCAACAGCGCGACTGCCAGACCACCAATAACCGCGATGGCCAGCGGCTGCAGAAGTTCCGCTCCCGATCCCAGCGCCAAAGCCAGCGGCAACATGCCGAGCATTGCGGCCAGCGACGTCATCAAGACTGGACGAAATCGCCGGTGACCTGATCGTAACAACGCTTCGCGCAATGTATCTCCTGCCGCCAGATGATCTTCAACGGCATCGAGCATCAATATCCCATTTTTTGCTACGATGCCAACCACCATGATCATCCCCATCAATGACACTATATTGAGCGTGCTTCCGGTAATAAATAGTCCGGCGAGTACGCCGCCCAGCGCCAACACTGCTCCAGTAACAATCGCCAGAGGATGGGCAAACGAGCGAAACTCTATCAGCAGAGTGATGAACACCAAAACGATTGCCAAAAACAATGCGAGTGCGAGTTCCTTAAAGCTAGCCTGTTGCTCCTGATAAAGGCCGCCGTATTCGACCGTCATGCCTGGCGGAAACTTTACCTCTTTGGCGAGCAGATTCTTGATTTCGCTTATGCCCGTACCAAGATCTTGTCCTTCAAGCCGGCCGGTGACCGCCACTGTCTGCCGCAGGCCATCGCGATGAATCTCAGTTTGCCCTTTGTCATAGTCGATTTGCGCGACCTGGTCTAAGCGAAAAAGGTTTCCCGACGACGAACGAACCTGCAGCGCGCGCAGTTTTTCCAGCGAGTTGCGCGCCTCCGGCGGAAAGATAACGCGCACGGAAATCAAGCGGTCCTGCTGCAGAATGGTTGAACTGGCATCGCCGGACATTGCGGTTGTCACCGTATTCGCCACGTCGGTGGCGCTCACGCCGAAACGGGCCGCCAGCCGAGGGTCAATGTTGAAGATGATTGCCGGACCGCTGACGACCACCCCACTCTTCGTGTCGACCACCGACTTCAACTTCTGAATCGTGGCTTCTACCTCTTCCGCTTTTTGCTGCAGTGCGTTTGCATCTTCACTGAAGAGCTTGATTTCAATGGGCTCCGGCGAGCTGGTCAGGTCGCCGATCATATCCGGAAGAATGCCCACAAATTCTATTTCCAGCGCTGGCTCTGCCTTCTCAATCTGCTTGCGCAATTCGCTGATAACCTCCTCTGTGGCGCGCGCGTGACCCGGCTTTAGTTTCACTGCTACGTCGCCCTTGTTTGGCTCAGTGATGAAGAGACCAAGTTCGAGTCCGGTGCGCCGGGAATAACCTTCAACTTCCGGCACTTTTCGAATCAGCTGCTCGACGTGTTGCAACATTCGATCTGTTTCCTGAAGTGACGCACCCGGCGGAGCGATATAGTCAAGAATGAAGGCGCTCTCGTCGAACTCTGGAATGAACTCCGAGCCAAGAACGCGAGACAGCGCAAACGAAGCCAAACCCACGACCACTATCACAACGATCACCAACCAGCGATGGTCCAACGCATGCCGCAGCACCCATTCGTAATGCTTAAGGATGGCTCCGAGCAGCCGGCCATTTTCTTCTTCTTCCACCGCGTCGGGTTCCGTGGCCGGCCGGCGGCGCTTCACCTTGACGAAGCGCTCGGCAAGGACAGGAGTAAACGTCAGGGCCAGTACCAGCGAGGTCAGCAACGCTACGGCCATGGTTAAGGCGAGTGAACGAAAGAAGACTCCAGTTACACCGGTGAGGAGCGTTAGAGGCAGGAACACCACGACCGGCGTAATCGTCGAGCCGATGATCGGTACTGTGATTTCGGAAACAGCTCGTTGCACCGACTCACGCCGTGAGTGTCCATGCGAGAGATGCGTGTAAATGTTTTCGACGACAACAATCGCATCGTCAATCACCAGCCCAATGGCCGCAGCCACGCCTCCCAGCGTCATCAAATCGAAACTCAAACCCGCGAGCCACATCGCCAGGAACGTCACCAGCACCGTAACCGGAATGACTAGAATAGCAACCAAGGTTGTTCCCCAGTTGCGCAGGAAAGCGAAAAGAATAACGACCGACAGCAGTAACCCGATCAGGATTGAGTCTCGTACCGAGTTTATCGACTCCCGCACGAGCAGTGATTGATCATAATAAGGCGCAATACGAACATCCCTGGGCAGTTCATTGCTCATGGCTGCCAACTCAGTCTTCACTTCATCCACAACAGCGACACTATTCGCGTCCGGCTGGCGATTGATATTTACAAGGACAGCCGGTTTGCCGTCCGCAGTGACGATTGTGTACTGCGGTTCGACGCCGGAACTGATTGTCGCAACATCAGCGAGCATCACGGGCGCATTGTTTACTGTCGCGACAACGATGCTGCTTAACTCTTCGGGTTTCCTGGCTTGGCCGCTGATCAGCGCGAGTTCGAGCTGATGGTTCTCTTCGATTAAGCCGGGTGAGGCAAGTATATTTGAGTTGCGCACAGCTTCGACGGTCTGTTGAACCGAAACGTTGTGGGCGATCAAGCGCTCGGGATCCAAAATCACGTGGAACTCGCGCACTTTTCCGCCGGCTACTCCCACGTTTGCGATTCCCGGCAACCTCGCCAAACGAGGACGAATTGTGTACGTAGCGATGTCGCGGAGGCTGGCGAGATCGCGCTTGTCTGAGGTAATGCTGTAGCCGGTCACCGGAAAGACAGCAAACGTGAGCCGTTCGACGTTCCTGATGGTAGCGGTCGGTGGCAGGGTCGCGGCCATTTGCGACAGTCGCGCTTGCACCAGTTGCAATGATTGCAGGATATCAACGTGCCAGTCGAAAAACAGATTTACCTCTGAAGCGCCGCGCGACGTGGTTGACTTGATGCGCACGATCCCGGGAATACCATTCATCGCCTCCTCGATCGGACGGGTTACGGAAACGAGCGTTTGCGGCGCCGGAACGACGTCGTTCTCGACGATGATGACAATGCGCGGAAAATTTGTTTGGGGAAAGATGGCGACCGGCAATCGCCAGGCGGCATAAAGACCCGTCAGGCACAGGAGCGCGATGACAACTAAGACAGCGCGCGATTGATTTGAGACGAACCTGGCGAGCTTCATGGATGTTTAGAGTGCGCTGATCGATCATCGATCGGCGCGTTCGGCTAGCTATTTTTGATCTTTCTTTTCCGGTATGTTTTCAGGCTTGTCTGGGACCACTTCAACCTTTGTACCGTCAGCCAGGGCAAAATTTCCCTCGATAATCACCGTCTCGCCACCAAGCAGGCCTTCAGTAATCTCTACCTTGTCAGTAGTGCGGATGCCCACCGTCACCCTCGTTTCGCGCGCGATGTTCTTCGCGTCGACGATCATTACCGTTCCTTCGTTAGCATTAGTGGCATCAAGCGTGACTGCAGCAGCGGGTATGACGAACGCATCATGCTTAGTGAGGGTTGCGGCGGTAACCTGCGCGGCGCCATTGACCCTGAGTCGACCGGCGCCATTTGCCAGCGTGACCCAAACCTCCACCGTGCGATTCAGGGGATCGCTTGAACGACTAATAAGAGTGATCTGACCCGACATTTCTTCGGCGGTCGTGTCTGTCGGTGTAACTTTGGCCGGGTCGCCCACCTTAAGCTGTGCGGCAACGGTGTCGGAAAACGGGGCTTTTACAATCACCTCACTCAGGTCGGCGATGTTGATGAGTTTGCCACCGGCCACCGCAAACTCCCCCTGGTATTGAAACTGATCGGTGACGATGCCCGTAATCGGCGAGCGAATGACCGCGTAACTCAATTGCGCGTCAAGAGTGGCCACGTGCTGCTGCGCCGCCTGCACTCGTGCGGCTGCGAGGGCGCGATCGTTTGGATTAAGCGACTTAGCGCGTAGCACGACGGTTTGCTCGGCGAGACGCAGTTCGTTTTCAGCCGTAGTTAATTCCATGCGCGAAGCTTCGAGATCTTTCGTTGAGATGCCGCCCTGCCGGTAAAGGACAGAACGGCGCTCGTAAGTGGCGCGCGCGGTCGTCAACTGAGTTTGAGCGTCGCGCAGCGCTTTCTGATCCTGTGCGTTTGTTTGCGGGATCGTGCCGGTAGTCACGCTGCGCTCATTGGCTCGTTCTTGATTCAGGGCTGCAATCGCTTCATTGCGTTGGGCGACCAGGTCGCGCGATTCGAGGACTGCAATCACTTCGCCGGCCTTGACCAGTTTGTTCTTCAGCAGTCCCATCGTTTTGATTTGGGCGCTAATCTTGGCAGCCACCGATGCCTGCTCCCTCGGAAAAATAGTGCCCACCGCGCCAACCGGAGCGAAAATTGTTTCCTTCTCCACTTTGGCTACGCGCACGCTGACCACCGGCGTGACCGCTGTCTCTGTTGACGACGAGCTCCGCCACTTCCCAATCAAGAGAAGCAACAGCATTAAAACGACAGCGGCTACCGAAGCGACGATGATCAGATTGCGTCGTCGGTGAGTGGCCAATCGTTCACGCCGCAGCGCGAGCCTGCTTTCCTGTTCCGCAGCAGTCTGTGCTGAGTCAGGTTCGTTGCCGTTAGCAGGGTCGTTTTTGTCTGGGTAGCTCAATTTGATTTGTAATTATTGTCCTGCGGCCAGCCGGAGGCGCGCCAGCGATGTTTGGTAGTCGAAGATCGCCTGGTAGAGGGCGAATCTCTGCGCCGCCAGCATAGTAAGCGCATCAGTGACTTCAATTATCTGCGCTTCACCAGCGCGATAACGCGCGATAGAAGCGGTGAGGTTCGCCTGTGCCTCAGTGACTCCGGTTCCCGCCAACCTTATGCGCGTCGCGGCGGAGGCGACCTGCGCTTGCGCTGAATAGAACTCCTGGGTGAAGCCACGTAACGCGATACTGCGCTCATTGGCTGCGATTTGCACCCGCAGTTGTGCTTGGTGTTGTTTACTGCGGCTCGCGCCCCAGTCGAAAACCGGTATTGTCAAAGTCAGCGCCCCTGATATTCCCGTGTGCTCTTTCAGTCGCGGCGGTCGCAGTGAATCGGAGTCAAAGCCACCGAGGAAGGAATAAGAAAGTTGGGGCAAGCGATCCGCGCGCGCAATTTTTACCTCCTGTTTGGCAGCGCGGAGTTGTGCATCAAACTGCGCAAACTCCGGCCTACGGGAGATGTCAGATTCCTTGAACTGCTGAAACTCAAAGGCCACCGGCGCGGCCATCATTAGATCCGTTGTGCTAATCGAGCGAGCAAAGTCATAACCCACCAAAACGCGTAGCGAACCACCGGCGACTTCTTCATTCGCTTTCGCGCGTTCCCACTCATCGCGGCGGCCAATAGTCTGTAACCGCGCACGCGTCAAATCGACTGAAGCCACCTCGCCACCGCTTAGGAGTAGCGAAGTAATGTGCTCAAACTCTTCAGCGGCTGCCAGGTTTTGTTGTGCGGCAACACGTTGGGCCGCTGCCAGGGCAAGACCGTAGTAGGCTTCGGTAACGGCCTGAGTTAGTAGGTGACGCGCCACCTCAGTGCCGGCGTGCGCAGCTTCGAGCAGGGCGCGATTTTTTGCGACCGTCGCCCGCAAGCGACCTGCGATATCAAGGTCGCCGGACAGATTCAGGTATGCCTGGTATTCGCCGATGGCATTGTTGGCGAGGAAACTCTGCGCGCGTGGCGTGCCTGGTGGTAATCCGAGAGCCGGCGAAGTGTAGAGATAACTCAGGGGCGCGGCGACCTTCGGCAAAAACTCGGCCTTGGCCTGTTTGACGTCTTCGGCCGCTATCTGTTCATTCAAAGTCGCTTGCTGCAGACCAGAGGCCTGGGCAGTCGCGAGGTGCAGGGCCTCCTCAAGTGTGATCGGAGTGACAAGCGGCGTCGGAGTTGGCTGCTGACCCCATGCGGCAACGGGAGTGACGGCGAGAATTCCGAAGCACAACGAGACCTTCAATAAACGCTTGAACGAGCGGCGCACGGGTGGCGTGGACGAAAGATGCAAACGTTCTATCACAGGACTAGTTATCCACCATTTCAAGTCTAATGAAAGCGCGCGGGGTTTGGAGTGTAACATCCCCGCGCAGCCGTCATTAAGGCCCTTACCAGCTCCCAAAGGGGGCGCGAGTCTTAGTGCTTCTCTTTCATTTCTTTGTTCTTCTCGGCCGCTTCCTGCTTCTTGTTTTCGTGCTCCACCCGCACGATCTTTCCCGTTATCGCGCTAACCTGTACTTCGTCGATGGTGCCTTTTGCATTTCGGATATCAAACGAATACACCAGTTTGCCGTGCTCGCGCTCGAGTTCCGCGCTCTCGACGTTGCCTGGTGCGCGCTTGAGCGCCGTTTCCTGAGCCTGCTCCTTCGTAATCCTGGCTTGGCGGGCCAGCTTTGCTTCTTGTTGTTGTTCGCTTTCTTTCTGGGCCACAGCCGGCCTGGCGAAGACCAACGAGCCGCCGGCGGCCATAGCTGAGATAATGCCTACCAACATAAAATACTTCTTCATTCTTTCTCCTTGTTGCTGAATGGTGGCTAGTCTGGGTTGAGATGAAGAAAGTCTACTAACCTGAACATGACGCCAGCATTAACGCTTGAATTGACACAGAATTGCGAGGGATGCAGCAACTAACGCATTCACCGACGTAGCGGGGCTAGGCCGCGTTCGGCAGCGAGATAATAAACTTCGTGCCCTCGTGATCCGAATGGTCGAGGACAATCTTCCCGCCGTGCAACTCTGCGACCCACTTCGCAATTGATAGCCCGAGGCCGGCGCCGCTCCCGTTTAGCGATTCATCGCGAGAGCGCGCCTTATCAACGCGAAAGAATCGATCAAAGACATGCGCTTGCGCTTCGTAGGGGATACCAATACCAGTGTCACTGATAACCACTTGATAGTGTTGCCGGTCTTGTTGAAAACCAACTCCCACGCGGCCGTTCCGGGGCGTGTACTTGATGGCATTGTGGAGGAGATTGAGAACCATTCTCCGAAGCAATGGTTCGTCGCCGCGAAAGGCAATCTCATGCTCCGGCGGTTGGTAAGAAACTTCGAGGTTCTTTTGGGCCGCCAGTGACCGCACGGAGCGAACGCACTCGTTTAGGCTTTCATCGAGATAAAAATCTGTCAGCACCATCGGATACTCACCGGCGTCCGCGCGCGCCAGCGTGAATAGATCCTCCACCATCCGCGTCAGGCGTTGTCCTTCGTCGTTTACGATGTTAAGCGACTCACGATACTCAGCAATGTCCCTTGCCGGTTGTGATAACGCCACTTCAGATTCGCCACAGATCACGGCAACCGGCGTGCGCAATTCGTGTGAAGCATCAGCCATAAATCGTTTCTGTTGTGCAAATGATTCGCCGAGTCTAAGTAGCAGATCGTTAAAGATCTGGGCCAGGCGGCCGAGCTCAGTGTTATTCTGCGGCACGGCTATCAACTCATTGAGATTCGCAGCGCCGATTCGCGCCGCCTGTTCGCCCATCGTAACCACCGGCGCGAGACTCTTGCGGGCCAGGAGATATCCGCCCACACTCGCCAGCAGGAGCGCTAGTGGGACCGCGACGTAAAAAGCCTGACGCGCCTGGGCAAGGGCCTTCTCCTGATCGCGCAACGGGTTTGCGACGACAAACAAATAATGGCGTTCTCCTGCCGGTACCAAGACTGCCAAAGCGCGCATTGCGTTCCTGGAATTTAAGAGCGTCGCATACGCGCGACCGGATCGAGAGGCTGCGTCAAGCAAGTTGGTTAGCTGCGGTTGCGCGTCCGACGATCTCAACCACGCAACTGGGAGAGCCGTGTTCTCGCTCATCTCTGACTCGACAACCACGTTACGCCGATCGTCGAAAACGATCACCTGGCGATCGGGAAAGTGAAAAGCCTGTGCCGCTTCTTTGACTGCTTCGCCGGCAGAATGGTTCTCGTCCTCTCGTTCATTGTTGAAATTTGAAATGAAGGAGCTGAGCGTATCGGCAAGTGAATCGTCGGTGCGTTGGCGCGCCGCTCGCGCGAGATAGCTATAGGTAGAAACGGCAAAGATCAAAAGCACGAGCGCCAGCACGCCGGTGTACCAGAAAGTCAGGCGGGCGCGCATCGAGGTCAGTAGTGTCGCTTTGAGTTTCATACACTTCAATTACGGAACAGGTAGTTAGCCGGCTGTATTTGTCGCTTGATCCAGCGCGGCTACCATGTAGCCCGCGCCTCGCCGCGTGTGAATCAGTTTGCTTGAAAAGCCGTTATCTACTTTGCGCCGCAGGCGATTGATGTGCACGTCGATGAGATTGGTCAGCGGATCGAAATTCTCGTCCCACACGTGTTCCGCAATTTCGGCCCGACTTACTACGCGCCCTTCTTCCCGCGCCAGATACTCGAGCAGTGCATACTCCTTGGTGGTGAGAGCGAGCGCTCGACCGCTGCGCATCGCTCGTTGTGCCCCGGTATCGAGCACAAGATCAGCGATGCTGATGGTAGCGGGACGAACGATATGACCGCGACGCAGCAGTGCCCGCAACCGTGCCAGTAGCTCGGTTACCGCAAAAGGCTTGGTGAGGTAATCATCGGCACCGCTGTCGAGACCTGTGATCCGATCCAGAACTGTATCGCGAGCCGTGAGCATGATTATCGGAACAACCATTCCCGCCGCGCGAAGATCGCGGCAGATATGGAAGCCATCGCGACCTGGAATCATAACGTCGAGTATCACGGCGTCGTAGTCATTGATCGCTAACTTGTAGACTGCGGCGTCTCCATCGCCCACGACGTCAACGGCGTATGCCTGTTCACGCAAACCCTTTGCGACAAAACCCGCAATACGCCGATCGTCTTCTACGAGCAGGATTCGCATACGCTCGGTTATAGATCAATTACAACTTCCGCGATAGGCGTGGTCACAGGATGATCGCTAAAAGTTCCACGCCAGCATTCCGCCGTAAATATGCGCGCGAGGATAATAGAGTGGAGCGATCCTCGGAAACAACCGGGATCGCACGAAGTCGGTATGCTGCTTTTCATCCAGCGCGTCCAGCGCCGGATCGTGACGCTTATGATAGACGTAACGGCCAATACCATAACCCATCGCGCTGCCAACCAACACGTCAGAAAGAAAATGGTTTCGCCCCGTGAAACGCGAAAGGCTGACTGCAGTGGCCAGGCCGTAGGCGCCGATCTGAACCAGCGGTCGGCGGTGACCATACTCCTGAGCGATCACGGTTGCGAGCGACCAGGCACTGATGGCGTGGCCGGATGGAAACGAGCTACCGCCATCAAAAAACTCCCCACTGGAATGATCCACCGACGGCCGCTGGCGCTGCGATGCCGTTTTCAGCGCTCTTCCTAAAAGTTCGCCATCGATAAGCGCCTCGCCCGCGAGCAAACCAGTTTCCCGCAAACGTTCATTGTGCGTAGCTCTACCAGATAAGTACATTGCGCCCGCGATGCCGGCCGTTGAATAGACCGAACCGAGCCGGCTCACGTCCCTGCTGATCCTCAGGAGATTCAAGTTGTCTCCGTGCTCGACCAGTTCGCCGGATGTCCGCCGGTCAGTAGCAATCAGCGCCACTGTAGACAGACCCAGCGGGGCCAACCATTTCGCGTCGCTGCCGCGCAGATGAAAAGGAGACGTCCAGATCGCGCGTTGGTCAGCAAGAATATTTACGAAGAATCTCTTTTCCAGACTCGGCTTGGTTGTGGCTTTTGTTTTCGTTGTTGCTTTTGGTTTGGTGTGATTCCCGGCCGGTGAAGTTTGCGCCGGGACAGAAATAGAGAACAAACAAATGATGGCAAACAACAGGGCCGCGGGCGAAGCTGCCCGGGGCCGCGAAAGATAAGTATTCATAGCTCTTCTCCGAATTCAAAGAGATGGCCGATCAGTCCGGGAGGCTGGCTAATTATCTGGCCGGCGCGCCCGTTAGACAAAGCGGCGAAGAGGTGGAAGGGACATCAAGTGTCAGCAATGGCTGGAAATAAGGCTCAAAGAAAAGTTTGGAGTTAGTGAGGGAATTGGTGGAGCCGAGGGGGATCGAACCCCTGACCTCATGACTGCCAGTCATGCGCTCTCCCAGCTGAGCTACGGCCCCATCGTGAATCGGTAGAGAATTCGGTTATCAACTACCTGGGTCTCCAGCAGTACGGCCTCGCTGGCAGGAACAACGTGAGCAGGCAAGAGTAGCGCGCGCCGAAAAGGGGGTCAAGCAGGGCAGGCCCGTGCTACTAGCGTCTAACGGCTTACTACCGCTTATTGCCCTCGATCTATTATTTGGATTTGGATTTTCTCAGTGCCGCCGTAAACGCAAGCACAGCACCGACAATGAGAAGCCCGATACCCTCTAATATGCGCAATGTATCGGGAAGCTCGCGCACGCCTTTGCTGGAAATTACGACAGCGGAAGCCGGGTCGAGAAAGAACGCGCGGTAAGCAATCACGCCGCCAGCAGCAGCGAGTAGGATTCCAAAGATGATAAGGAAGGCTCTCAGCATGTTCCGATTTCGAGTCCCGGGTTCGGAGTTTCGAGTTCAAGTTTCGAGCGACGATCTGTCGACGCGAAACTCGGATTCCGAAACTCAAGACTCATTTCCCCTTAAACGACGGCTTTCGTTTCTCAAGAAATGCGCTCACGCCTTCGCTCTTGTCCTCAGTCGAGAAGCAGAGCGCGAATAGATCCACTTCACGGCGCAAGCCCTCGTCGAGATTTGAACGCGAGGCCAGTTTGACAGCTTCCTTCGCCAGGCTCAATGCGATCGGGCTCTTCTCCGCAATGCGATTCGCAAGCTCCATCGTTTTTGCTTCCAACTGATCCGCCGGGACTACTGTGTTCACGAGACCAATTGCCAGGGCACTCTGCGCATCGATGATGTTGCCCGTCAGGATTAGTTCCATCGCTTTCCCTTCACCAACAAGTCTTGTCAAACGCTGCGTGCCGCCGCCTCCCGGAATGATGCCCAGATTAATTTCAGGCTGGCCGAATGAGGCGGTCTCGCTGGCGATGCGCAGGTCGCAAGCGAGCGCCAACTCGCAGCCGCCGCCGAGGCAGTAGCCATTAATCATCGCGATGATCGGCTTGGGAAAAGTATCAATAGCGGTAAAGAGCGAGCGCGCCATCATCACATCGCGCTGCATCATCGCGGTCCGTCCAGCAAACTCGGCTATGTCCGCGCCGGCGATAAAAGCCTTGTCACCCGCGCCGGTGATAACCACCACACCCACCGACGGATCGTTACGCAGTTCTTCAAGTAGCGCCGCGCCTTCCTCGCGAGTCTTGATATTCAAAGCGTTTCTCTTATCAGGACGATTAATCGTGATGATAGCGACGCGGTTGCGTCGTTCGACCAGCAGCGTTTCATAAGCTTGCGGCATTGCTTGCGACATCTATTTGTCTCCAGAAATGTTGATTTGACCTGCGCCAAGAATCCTAAGCGTTGAATCGTCAATCGTCAAAGGACGGCTCTCCAGGTCCGCGCCGAGCTTGAGCTGATCTAATCAGTTCGTATCAGTTTACCGTTACGTCGTAACCTTGTCTCAAAGTCAAAACGTATTTTTCCCACTTCGTTTTGAACACGTCCATGTCAGTCTCTGCCAGTATTTTCTGAAGCGTTTGGTAACCGCTGGGATCTTCCTTCTGCTGGTCCAGGAATTCGCGATAAAAGTTTGCTAGCACGCCTTTCTGTTGCAGGTAATAACAAAGATAGCGGGCCTGCGCGTAGTTGACGCCCCGGTCCTCGTTATAGAAAGCGTTAGCGTCCATCGCGGTCAGGTCTTTGAACGAGGGCACTTTCCTTGCTCGGATTGCCTGCTGCAGCCCCGGCAAACGCCAGTTAGTAAATCCGTGAATATGTCCGTCGGCGTCGCCGCATTGTTCGAATAGTGAACCCAGACCCTCGTTCAGCCATGGCGGACACGCGGGAAAGTTTGCTTCCATAAACGGGTGGACAATCTCGTGCACCAGCGTTCCTCCTCCGGTATCAATATTCATGATCAGCGCTTTCTGAGAGCTTGAGTAATACCCGTAGGGCGTGGACGGCGTTTCGCCAAACAAGAGCCGCGCATGTTTCTCGTAGGAGGCAGCATCCTTAAACAACCAGATGTC
Source organism: Pyrinomonadaceae bacterium (assembly GCA_031365545.1). Classification (GTDB taxonomy): domain Bacteria; phylum Acidobacteriota; class Blastocatellia; order Pyrinomonadales; family Pyrinomonadaceae; genus PSRF01. Next base: position 39,070 of record JANLYH010000109.1, read on the forward strand.
GAGAATCTCGTTGGGGTCGTTGTCGAAAAAGTCTTGTTTGAGCCGGTCAACCGCCCATTTCACCGTGCCTTTCGCGTGTTGCTGCACCTCCGCTTTAGGCTCGTCGCCAATCACCACAAACGGCCGTTGGATAACGAAAGAGAACTTCGCTGCCTGTAAATTCGCGCGTGTCACTTTCCGCTTGATCTCGCTTTTGAGCAACGCCAGGTGCTTCGCAAAATCGACATCTGTGAAAGTCTTGCGAGGCGTTGTAGTTGTCGTAGGAATAGGTGAAGGCAGCGCCCGGCCGGTCGTGTTTGCCTGTGCATAAAAAACCGCCGGCATTTTGCGGGCGCCGCTTGATTGACAAGCGGCTAACAGAAACACGGCAAGCGAAAACACGGTGGCAATCCGCATCGATGGTCCCTCCTGACCCCAACGGGTGACGCCCACTATGATTCAATAGCGGCCTCGCGGGTGCGCCCGCATTTTCCAACCCGGTGTTCAGTCTTCGGCAGTAATACTTTACTGCTGTTTCGCTTTCACTGTTTGCTATTCTATCTGTGGAATCTTTGAAGGCGGCGACCATTTCACGCTTGGACGAAAAACTCATACAAAGCGACTTGTTGCTCACGCAACTACTCGAGGCCAGCGTCGAGGGCATCCTTGCCTTTGATAGCGAGTGTCGGTACATCGCCTGGAATAAAGGAATGGAACGCATCACCGGGCTCGAGCGCGCTGATGTGCTCGGCAGATCAGCTTTCGATCTCTTTCCGTTCATCCGAGAGACTGGCGAAGACAAGTGTTTACTTGCGGCGCTGGCCGGACAAAGCACCGCATCTGAAAACAGACCTTACGTAATACCAGAAACCGGTCGCGCCGGATTCTTCAAGGCCTACTACTCGGCACTACGCAACAGCGAGGAGAATATCGTTGGCGGCATAGCCGTGGTTTATGACATCACCGAGCGCAAACGCGTCGCGGAAGCAGCGCAGGAAGCGCACCAACGTCTGAGTTTTCATGTTGAGAATTCGCCGTTGGCTGTCATCGAGTGGGATAGCGACTTCCGCGTGTCACGCTGGTCGGCATCGGCTGAAAGGCTATTTGGTTGGAGAGCGGATGAGGTGATCGGCAAGCACGTTGGCGAGTGGCATTTCGTTTTTGATGAAGACGTGGACGCGGTTGAACAGGTGACCCAGCGACAGCGCGTCGGCGCTGAGCTGCTGGGCGTGCAGCACAATCGCAACTATACAAGGGATGGTTCGATACTTTATTGCGAGTGGTACAACTCGGTATTGCTCGACGAGAGCGGTGAACTCGTATCCGTGCTCTCGTTGGTTCTCGATGTAACTGCGCGAAAGCTTGCTGAAGAAGAACGCGCTAATTTGCTCGCGCGCGAGCGTGATCTGCGTCAACAAGCGGAACAGGCAGACCGCCTCAAGGATGAGTTCCTTGCCACTCTATCGCATGAACTGCGAACGCCGCTCACGTCGATTCTCGGTTGGGCCACGCTAATCCGTAACGGAGAGGTTGATCGAGCGGAGAACCTCGATCGAGCGCTTGAAATCATTGAGCGCAACGCCCGCTCGCAAGCCCGATTGATCGACGATCTGCTGGACGTCTCGCGCATTATCACCGGCAATCTGCAACTCGAGGTACACCCACTTAATCTGGCGCCGATAGTGGCGGCTGCGATCGACGCGTTGCGCCCGGCAGCCGATGCGAAGGGAATTCAGATTGTCACGAAGCTGGATCCGCAAAGCTGCCTCGTGAGCGGCGACGCCAACCGTCTGCGCCAGGTGATTTGGAACCTGCTCATGAACGCGATCAAGTTTACGCCCTGCGGCGGCCGCGTGAGCCTGCAGCTCGATTGCATCGTCTCTGCTTCTTCGTCTATCACTCCGCAACCAGCTTCGTTCACTCGTTTGACCGTTAGCGACACGGGTGACGGCATTACGTCTGAGTTTCTCCCTTACGTGTTTCATCGTTTCCGTCAGGAAGAAGGCTCGATCTCACGCAAGGCAGGTGGCCTGGGCCTGGGTTTGGCAGTAGTTCGGCATTTGGTGGAATTACATGGAGGCAGCGTCAAGGCGGAGAGTTCGGGACCGGGCAGTGGTTCTACATTCATTGTCGCTTTGCCACTCGCCGCCGAAAGAAGAGACGGCCAGGTTGCGGAAGGCAACAACCAGTCACCCACGTTCAATCGAAGAAGCGATGATAGCAATCGCGCCCACGAGGAATTGCCTGCCGGCGGCGGCGATACGGATAGTCCCATCTCAAACGTAGCAGGCAATCAGGAGACTGCAATCAAATCGCCACCGCTTGCCGGCGTGCGCGTCCTGCTCGTGGAAGACGATGACGACTCGCGAAGTTTGCTGAGTCTGATTCTCCAACGCCACGGCGCTGAGGTTGTGGCTACTTCTTCGTCCGACGCAGCGATTGATTCGTTTATGCATAGAACTCCCGACGTGATAGTCAGTGACATCGGCATGGCGGAGCAAGACGGTTATCAGCTCATACGAAAACTAAGATCATTGCCCCTGCAGGGTTCATTCCTGCCGCAGTCGTCTAAGGCGCCGCTTCCGGCGCTGGTTCCCGCCATCGCGCTGACCGGTTACGCTACCAGCAAAGACCGTGACCGCGCGTTGTCTGCCGGTTATCAGCTGCATCTTGCAAAACCCATTGAACCCGAAGACCTCATCACCGCCATCGTCAGATTAATCAAACGCGGATAGCACCAACCTTAGCTTGGCGCAACCGATTGTTCATCGGTGGGTGAGCAGCGCGCCAAACGTTTCGGATAAACATGGCAAAAGCGGAATTCCTGAGCTACTATTCCCGCTCCAACGTCCTAAGGATCGACCGATTTCACACTAACCTGCCGGTTTTCACCCAGGCATACAGCAGCAGAATGATTAAAATGAAACAGCTGGTTGCGGTGTTAGCTGCAGTAGTACTAGTCGCGTCGTTTGCGTCACCAATTTCAGCCGTCGATCAGCCGCTCATGCAGGCGGCCAAGGTTGACTTGCAGAACGCTCAGAACGCGCTGCGCAAAGCCACGGCGGACAAAGGCGGGCATCGTCAGCGCGCGCTGGAGTTGGTAGGCCAAGCGATGGGAGCGGTCAACAATGGCATCGAGTATGATCGCTCCCACTTCACTCCACGCCGGCGGCGCAACAGCACTTTTGATGAAGAGAGTTTTCTGCCGACCGCTACTCCCGTCGATCAACCGCACATGATGAACGCGCGCGGCTTTTTGCAAAACGCGCTCGCCGATCTCAATCGAGCCACCGCCGACAAGGGCGGGTATCGCGAGCAGGCTATGAGTTTGACGCGTCAAGCGATCGACGAAGTCAACGCCGGCATCGAGTATGATCGCAAACACTAATTCAGAGTTACTTTTACCAATGAACCCGGGGAACGGACGAGTGCTGGCGACAACGCTCGTCCCTAAATGCGGGCTTGGTGCTTAGGAGAAACTTGCGCCTCTCATTACTTCTTCTTTTGATTCTATTTTGCCAGGCGATTTGCGCCGCGCAGACTGAATCGAAGTGTTTCGGATCCGAATGGTTGCAGGGCGAGAGATCCGTCAACCTCACGCTTAGCGGCAGCAAGGTGGCCGGAACATTCGTAGTTGAATCGGGTGACGCCGTTTCAGCGCAAAGCTACAACTTCAGCGGCACCAGGCGTGGCAATGTATTAACCGTCGCCTTTGCCGACGGCAAGTTGCCTGACATCGGACCGTCTGAAATCAAGAGTCTGGTGTGGATGCTGACTAAGAACAGCAAGGTCCTGCGAATCAAGGTTTTCGGCAAGAACTATGCAACGAACAAGTATGAAAACAGCTTCGCCTACTTTCGCCGGAAGCGATGCGAGCAGGACAAGCAACAATAGATTGTTAGTTACTCCGCAGGTGGGCTTTCGGATTCGGCATCTTCGGTAGGTGGTTGTTCGTCGGCAACCCAGGAAACGAAGAGTCGCAGCCAGTTTTCAGCAGACTCCGCTATCTGCACACCCACGCGGGCCGTTCCATAGATGGCCGGAGCAATACGGATAACTACAGCGGTGACTTCTATGGGTGCGCCATCCGGGCGATGCGCGCGCAGGTACAAACGCTCGCCGCGGCTGACTTTTTGGTTCAGATGAAAGAGCGCGCCGGAAGTCGAGATGTCGTCAGTTTCCGTCGGCTCGCTCCAAGCGGAACCGTCCTCGGCCCGGCCTGAAACCACGATTGGCAGACGCAAGGCCATGCGTAATGCAAACCGTCGTTCCTCGTTGTTGTAGGGAGTGCTCATCAGAACAGTCATCGAGTTAGCAATCAGTGAGCGATCGGTAGTAAGTGTCGCCGCTCTGGATGCAATGGTTTCACATCTTCAAACCATCTGATCGTGGTCTTTCGATATTCCAGTTATAGAATCCTTCGCCCGTTTTCTTTCCCAGCTTTCCCTCGCTTACGAGGCGCCGCAACACTTCCGGTGGACAGAATGTTTCCGTACCAAGTTCGTGATAGAGATACTCGGCGATGCTTAGCCGGATATCCAGGCCGACGTGATCCGTAAGTTTCAGTGGGCCCATCGGATGGTTGTAGCCCAGCTCCATTGCTGTATCGATGTCTTTAGCGCTAGCCACACCCTGCTCGAGCATGCGCATCGCTTCGAGTCCTAACGCAACGCCGAGCCGGCTGGAAGCAAAGCCGGGGACATCGCGAACCACGATCGGATCCTTGCGCAACCGGGAACTAACTTCACGAACTACCTCCACTGTATCATCCCCGGTTGCTTTTCCGACCACTATTTCAACCAGCCGCATCAGGTGGACCGGATTAAAAAAGTGCATGCCCACGACATTTTGCGGGCGCTGAGAGGCCTTGGCAATTTCCGTTATCGAAAGCGATGACGTATTTGTAGCAAAAACAAAAGCTTTGCTGGAATGCGTCTCGACTTCGCGCAGTATTGCTTGTTTGAGCTCGAGTTGCTCCGGAGCTGCTTCAATGATCAGATCAGCGTTAGCGACTTCTTCCAGGCTGATGGTGCCGCGGAGGTGCTGTAGAGTTGAATCGCGATCGTCTTCGGTAAGTTTGCCAAGTTGTATCCCCTTGGCGAGGTTGCGCTCGATCGCCGCTATCCCATGAACTAACGACTCGCGATTGACGTCGCGAAGCAGGACTTTGTAGCCGGCCCCCGCGGCCACCTGCGCGATCCCGTGTCCCATAGTGCCGGCGCCTACGACGGCGATCGTTTCAATACTTTGCGGAGCGCTGCCTGCTTTCAATCGTTTCCCTTAAAGGTTCTCTGTGAAGCTGAAATTCTTTGTCCGTAAGGCCGTAGCTCGGATTCGACTACTCTAATATGGCTAGTTATACTATACGCCTAACCGAAAAGGCTATACTTTCGGCCACTTAGTCATATTTTTCAAGTTTACAAAGGGACGGAAAAGACTGCATGCCGAAGCAAACGCTTGCTAGAGAGGTGGTAATCATTGGTTCAGGACCAGCCGGACTAACCGCGGCGATCTACTCCGGGCGGGCCAATTTAAAGCCGCTTTTGATCGACGCACCCGCCGACGCTGAGAAGCAAACGGCCCCCGGTGGTCAATTGATGATCACCACTGAAGTCGAAAACTATCCGGGATTTGCCGACGGCATACAGGGCCCGGAGTTAATGGTGGAGTTTCGCAAGCAGGCGGAGCGCTTTGGCACCGAATTCCTCGAGGAGTGGATTACCGAAGCCGATTTGAGCCAGCGTCCGTTTCGACTTGAGACTGAAAATTACACCATCGAGGCTGAGACGCTGATCATCGCAACTGGCGCCTCGGCGAAGTGGCTTGGGGTTCCCGGTGAAGCCAAGGTCCCGAACGGTTACGGCGGCAATGGCGTATCGGCATGCGCGACGTGTGACGGCCCGTTGCCGGCGTTTCGCAACAAGGAGTTGGTTGTAGTGGGCGGCGGCGACACGGCCATGGAAGAAGCGACGTTTCTGACGCGCTACGCTTCGAAGGTTTACCTGGTACACCGGCGCAACAAATTGCGTGCGTCGAAGATCATGCAGGACAAGGCGTTCAACAATCCGAAGATCGAGTTTATGTGGAACTCCGGACTCGAAGAAATCCTGGGGGAGCTGGAAGCAGGGGTGACCGGCGTGCGCTTGCGGAATCTGGAAACGAATGAAGAACGCGTTGTCTCCTGCCACGGAGTATTCATCGCTATCGGTCACAAACCAAACACTGATCTCTTTAAGGGACAGATTGAGATGGACGAGGTTGGCTACATCAAGACTTCTCATCGCTCAACGGCGACTAATATTCCGGGTGTGTTTGCCTGTGGCGACGTGCAGGACGCCACCTACCGCCAAGCTGTTACCGCTGCGGGCACTGGTTGCATGGCGGCGCTCGACGCGGAGAGATATCTGGACCACTTGCCGGTAGCAACACTTGAGGGTGATGAAATCACGATAGAGGGCGAACACCTCAGTCCTGATCGTCAGGCGATCATTGAACCCGACGGTACAATGATTCCCAATCACTCGACGGAATTTACGGCTAAGAAGTAAAAGTAGCTACAGCAAGACTATAGAATCGTCTCGCTGACGCCGCCTGGGTAGGGAAGCTGGCCGTTGAAATGGCTCAGGTTCTGGAGTTTGGTAATTTCTAGGACACGCCTCACAGTAAAAGCCCATGTGTTTCATCCGGTCTTCGCATTGATTGCAATCCAGGCTTTCACCAACCCGACGTAGAGCGTCGACCAGCGGCAGCAGCAAGCGTCCTCGTTCAGTCAACTCATACTCAATGCGTGGAGGATTGCCACCGTAGTCTGTGCGCTCGACGAGCTTGTCTCTGACCATGTCACGCAAGCGCGCTACTAACGTGCGGCTGCTGATTGGAAAAAGTCCCGAATGCAATTCCATAGTGCGCCGTGGCCCGGCAGCGAGATCGCGAGCGATCAGTAACGTCCATTTGTCACCAATCATCTGCAGCGCCCCGGAAACCGGGCAGCCATCAATTTTGCGTCGTCGCACTATTTAGACCCCACTCAAGCAGCTTTAGAGTTCAATCTTTAGATTGTCTTTAAATTACTGCTTTACGATCGTGATTTCCCGACTCGTCGTATTGTAGCCGCCATTGTCAACCGGCTTACCATCCTTGTCGGTTAATTCCAGACGCACTGTATGCTTGCCATTGATCCAGCCGGACAGCCAGATAGGCTCCCACTTGTCGATAAACTTGGCATCGTCATCGTCAACGATATATCTGACGCGATACTCGCCGCCGTCGCCTTTCAACTTTGCCCCGATAAGCCAGAAGTCGATCATTATCGGCTCGGCGTCTGCGTCTTTGTATTCGCCCTTCGGCCGGCTGTAGGTCAGCAACGGCTTTGCCGGATCGACATCGCCTGCCGTACTTGATGCCATGTCCTTGCCTTCACGCGCCGGCGCCGGACTCGGACTGCTGTTGTTGTTGGCCATCGTCTGGCCGTTGGCGGTTGTTGGTTTGGCTGCGTCTCCACCACCCTTGACTGTAAATGTCACCATCTGAAACGCGCCCTCGTCTTTGTAACTCTCGTGCCAGGGGCGCGATGGAAATACTCGCAACGTGTGTTTGCCCGCCACCACATTCCGCAACTCAAACGTCTGCCCCAACTCGTAATACGCCTCATAGGGTTGATTATCAAGAATGACGTGAATGTGGTTACCCTTCCCGGTCGCTGGATCCTTGTGCGGCATGTAGCCCTTTAAGTCGCCGCTGAGATCCAGCTTTACTTCAACTTTGGATCCGGTAACCACCGCGTCTTGAGCAGGTGAAACAATTTTGAGGACAGGCTTCGCTTCGTCCTGTTCGCCACGCGCTTTCATCAGATCCAAAATCTTTGGCGGTCGCGCAACCAGCGTTAGCGTTTGCGTCGTTGGCGGCGTAACCGTGGTGGTTGCAGTGGTGCTGGTGTTGTCGGAGTTTGCCGCACAAGACGTGAACAAGAGAGCAAAGGTTGCGAGTGGTATCGATAACGGAAGAAGTTTTGTATATCGGTCCATGCTAATCCTCCAGAATGAACTGACCCGAGGTGGAAACTAAATAATTTTCGCCAAGTGTACTCTCAGAGGCGCGGTAAGCCAATAATCACACGGCAGGAGGCAGAGTAAAGTCGGCAGGAGCTAGGAAAAACGCGTGGGCCCTGCCTGCTGCTGCCTGCTCCTGCCTCCTGCCTCCTGCTTTACGCACCGGCGCTACGCACACCAGGCTTTTGCAAACGCTTCTCAACTGTTGCCCAGTCGATGTTTGAGAAGAAAGCCTCGATGTATTTCGGACGGTCGGCCGGCTTGTAGTCGAGCAGATACGCGTGCTCCCAGACGTCCATCACCAGGATGGGATCGAACCCGGCTATGTTTCCGGTTTCGTGAAGCGTGATCCAATGGTTTGAGATGCGACCGTTCGCCGGGTTTTGATTGCAAACCGCCCAACCAACTCCCCTCATCTTGCCGATGCCGACAAAGTCAGCTTTCCACACTTCGTAACTGCCAAAACTTGATTCGGCAGCTTTAGCAAACTGTGCGGTCCGCGCAGGATCGCCGCTGCCGCCCCCAGTCTTCAGGTTATCGAAGTAGTACTCATGCAGGACCATGCCGTTGTACTCAAAGCCCAGGCGTCGCGTCAGCTCTGAGTAAGCCGGCATCTCTTCCTGGTCCACCTGACCGTCCTGTATGAACTTATCTATGGCCTCGGTCAGTTTATTCGTTTCCTTTACGTAGCCTTCGTAAAGTTTGAAGTGCATTTCCAAAGTCTGATCCGAAATGCCATTGAGACTGCTCAAATTGAATTCGCGTGCCTGGTAAGAAGCTGTCGTAGCCATGCATCACACCTCCGTTGTATTAGGGCTTGGGCGGACAATAAACGCCGCGGGAGCTTTACGTTGAGGGAAACGAGGGAAACATCCGACTATAGCGCGGGAGTGTGGCGAATGAGTGTAGACGCTGAGAAATTAGTGTGGCGGCAAAAAGTAGGCATTGGGCGGTGTGCAGGGCGCAGTTTTTGGAGCAAAGCAAAAGCGAAAGGCAGCAACCAGAGATACTTCTCTGCCTGCTGCCCACCGCATATTGCAACTGATCTACTTCCCGAAGATGACCCAATCGCCGTGCGACGTGCCCATGAAGAACAACAACGGCAGTGATAGCCACGCATTGGTTCGTGAAGCTATAAAGGCTTGGCGCGCCAATTCCGGTGGCGCGGCCGGTCCGGTGCCGGCAGTTGCCGCAATAATCCGCTTGTTGTTTGGCCAGATAATGCCCCACACGTTGAGCAGCATTACGATTCCGTAAGCGCCACCGATGCCGATCGAGTAAGTCTTGTTACTGGCAAAACTCTGGGCCCCGACGGTTAGCATCGCGTCGAAAAACTTGAGCAGCCCCCAGGAAACAAACGCCACCAGAATCAGCATGACGACCGCATACACGCGTCCGTCTTTTATCAGCGCCGGTATTTTCTTGATGATCACAAACTCTACGATGAACAGAACGATCGGATAAGTAAGCCAGGCAAACAGCACCCACCAGAGATTTATGTGGCCGCCGCCAATCGCGTTTGCGTTTGCGACGTCGCTCTTGAGGATGTACATCGCGAAGTAGGCCAAGCCGACGAGCACTGTCACTACCGCTCCCCAACGGAAGAACCAAAGCGTACGACCCAGCAATTCCGGATTCACCTTTTTCTTGGTATCCGGATCAAGACCTTTCTGAAAAGGAACGTTGACCAGATTGAAAAAGTAGAGCAATCCAATCCAGGTGATACCGGCGACAAAGTGTAACCATCGCAAGCCGACGCGAAGAATATCTGTAGTCGTCGGTGCGTGAAACAAATCCTGAAACATAGCCAGACTGATGGGGAGATGAGCAGTTGACTCAATAAACATTGGAACCTCCGGAAGTAAGACAAGCATTCCTGCCTGTCGGTTTGCCGATAAAGCTTAGGGACAGATAGGAATGTCTGTCCTACTTGTTTGGATTACGCGCGAAGATTACACCTGAAGCAGTTGCGACGCAATACTTGTCTCTGGATACCAACAAGCAGTTCAGAGTTCAAACTTTAGTTTGTTTGGCGTTTCAGATTACTCATCAAATGGTCGCGGCCCGGCGTCCATTCCTCTCACGCTGGCTTGATTAATTACCTGCACCGTCAAGTCGTCATGAGCGCGAATCTGGCAGGAGAGACGCACGTTGTCCGCGAGCTCAGACTCCATGGCCAAACGGTTGCGCTCGAGCTCGCCGATTTCACCCGGATCGCCGGCGAGAACTTCAACACGGCAAGTGGTGCAGCGAGCGTTGCCGCCGCAGCGATGCAGGATATCGATTCCAGCATCCTCGATGACTAGTACCAGCTTCTTGCCTTCAGGGGCTTCGATGGTCTGAGTTCCGGTTGCAGTAATGGCTTCGATCTTGGGCATTGGTTATAACTCCGTAAGTTTTAGATTTTTGATTTACCTGAATTTGGCACATGTCCAGCGCTGTCGCAAGTATGGAGCGCTCAAGCTTGTGCCTGATACAAAATCAGTTCCATGAATACCGCGCCTTCAACCGGATTGTCGTAGTAGGGTTCGATTTCTTTAAAACCCAATGAGCGATACATGGCTATGGCCGCATCCATCTTGCCCGGTAACGTGTCGAGTCGCATCCGTTGGTAGCCAATCTCACGCGCGGATTGAATGATCCACTCAGCCAACGTGCGCCCCAAACCGGTTCCGCGAAAATCGGGACGGACATACAACCGCTTCATTTCGCAAACGCCGTCCCCAAGTTTCCGCAACGCGACGCACCCCGCCGCCTGATTGTTTTTCACTGCAAGCAACAAACGTCCGCTGGGAGGAATGTATTTCCCCGGCAGTTCAGCCACTTCACCTTCGAAGTTTTGGAAGCAGAGGCTTATTCCCAGACCGGCTGCGTATTCCTCAAACAATTCGCGGGCGCGAGTCAGATCTTCAGCAGACTGGGCCTGAATCAATTTCATTGGAAGCAACAGATTAAGCACAATATGCGAAACGGCCCGATCGTCTTAAGGAAGACTACCGAGCCGAAATCGCGCACCGCGCTTTTTGTGTACGACAGACAGGTCTTGTCTGTCCGATCGCCGTAACGGGACAGGCCGGAAATGCCTGTCCTAACTTTCTATGCTGTAAACGAAGTGCCGCAACCGCAACTACCGGTAGCATTGGGATTCGTAAACGTGAAGCCAGATCCCATAACGCCAGTGACATAATCGATCTGGACGCCGTTGAGATATTGTCCGCTGAACATGTCGACGAAAAGCTTGACGCCTTTTTCGTCGAGAATGAAATCGCCCTGGCGCGAGTCTTCCTCGATGTTCAGACTGTATTGGAAACCCGAACAGCCGCCTGGAACGACGCGCACACGAAGTCCGGCACTCTCAGGCAAGCCCTCTTCGCTGGACATAAATTTTTTGATCTCAACCACCGCGCTGTCGGAGACGTGTAACGTCATTGTCGGGGCAGCAGTCGGTGCGCTGGGGGTTGTGGTTTGTGTCGACATATCTTAAATAAACTCCTCTTTAGTGATTATAGCCAATAAAAACCGGGCTTCTGTATTCAATTCCCAAAATCATAGCAAGACCCGGTTGCCAAGTCCATGGGCCATCTTATTGGCCTTTTCCCAAAACGACAAGCTCGGGCTTCATGGCCTCGATTGACACTTGCCGCGCCACTTCCTCGGCCACGCGCCTAAACGCTATTGCCTGGGGCGACGCTGGATGGCTGACAACGACCGGCACGCCGCTATCGCCACCTTCGCGTACCTCCAAACCCAGAGGAATACTTCCCAGCAGCGGCACATGATACATATCCGCTAATTTGGCGCCACCACCCTCGCCGAAAATGTTGTAACGGGTGCCAGTGTCAGGCGCGATGAAGTAGCTCATGTTCTCAATGATACCCAGAACGGGTATGGCAACAGTTTCAAACATACGCAGCGCGCGGCGTACGTCTGCTACCGCGACGTCCTGAGGTGTCGTTACCAATACCGCGCCCTGAACCGGGACTAATTGCGCCAGTGACAACTGAACATCACCGGTACCTGGCGGCATATCTACGATCAAGTAATCCAGCTCGCCCCACTTAACGTCAGTCAAAAACTGTTTCACTAAGCCGTGCAGAATTGGACCGCGCACGATCATCGGCTTGTCGCCGGGTTGCAGCAACGCCATCGAGATCAGCTTGATTCCGTGCGCTTCAACCGGGACCAACTTATTGATGTCGACGACTGGACGGGCGTCCGCAACGCCAAGCATGATCGGCACATTTGGACCATACACATCCATATCCATCACGCCGACGCGGGCTCCATCCAGCGCCAAAGAAACAGCCAGGTTGACGGCTACAGTCGATTTGCCCACGCCCCCCTTGCCCGAAGAAACTGCAATGATGTTGCGCACGCCTTCAATTTGAAGTTTGTCGCCGATGCCGCGTCCCTTCGGAACTTCTGCATCCATCGTGACCGCCACCGCAGTGACTCCCGGCAATGCGCCGACCAAATCACACGCCGCACTTTCCATCTCCGCTTTCACGGGGCAGGCCGGCGTTGTCAGGACAATTCGAAAAGAGACAATGCCGCCATCGATCTTCAGATCCTTAATGAAGCCCAGCGTGACAATATCTTTGTGCAGATCGGGGTCCTGGATTTGGCGCAGTGCGTCGAGTACTTGTTGTTCCGTTACTTGTGACATAGGTATTCGGGGAATAGAGTTAGGAATTAAGTCAAAGCGTAGCTGATTGGATTTTGTAACGCAAACGGGAGTGTAACTTCCTGGGATAGCTATCGACTTTGAGGTGGCGGCGTCTTACATTTTCTCCACAACGAGGGCGCTGTTCTTCGAGCCAAAACCAATGCAGTTGCAGAGTGCTATGCGCACGTCAGCTTTCCTTGCGCAATTCGGGACGTAATCCAGGTCGCACTGTGGATCGGGTTCATCGAGGTTGATGGTTGGCGGAATCATTCCGGTGGTCATGGCGCACAACGCAGCTGCCAAGCCCGCAGCGCCACTCGCGCCTTGCGGGTGTCCAATTTGCGACTTTGTCGCCGACATCGGCGTGGTGATCGCGCGGCCATTCAGGGCGAGTTTGACGGCGCTGGTCTCAATGCGATCGTTAAGAACTGTCGAAGTGCCGTGCAGGTTTACGTAGTCAACTTCCTCGGGTTTGCGTTCCGCATCTGCGAGCGCCATCTTCATTGCTCGCGCCGGTTCATCGCCCGACTCTTCCAGCCGTACTCGATGATACGCGTCACAGGTCGCGCCATATCCGGTGATTTCGGCATAGATCTTTGCGCCGCGCTCGTTCGCGTGATTTAGTTCTTCAAGCACATAGATCCAAGCGCCTTCACCGATGACGATACCCGATCGGTTAAGCGAAAACGGACGAGAAGCGCGCTCAGGTTCATCATTCCAATCATTGGTCAGCACCGTCATGAGATTGAACCCGGCCAAAATTCCCGGAGCGATCGGCGCGTCCACCCCTCCACTCAACATCAAATCCTGACGGCCCAGCGCGATGTGTTGGGCTGCATACGCGATGGCATCAGTCGAACTAGTGCAACCAGTCGACACGATGTGTGATAGGCCGCGCAGTCCAAACGCCATGGACAACTCGCTCGACAAGCCGCCGTGCGTTGAGGCCGGAATGGTATAAACGCTGGCCTGTTTAACCGGGCCAACGTACCAGTAGGAATACTGCCGTTCCGTGAATGCTAATCCACCGCCTCCGGTTCCCAGCACCACCCCCATCGCGCGTTTTTGTTCCAATGAAAAATCGTTTGGCACCAGGCCGGAATCGTTGATGGCTTCTCTGGCAGCGGCCAGCGCGAGCGGCACCGTTCGGGGAACATGCTTTCGATCTTTGGGATTGAGCTGTGCTTCCCAATCGAAATCCCGAACTTCGGCAGCGATTTTCACAGGCGAGTCGGAAACATCGAAAGTCGAGATTCTGCGAACGCCACTCTCACCCTGAGTTAGCGCAGTCCAGAACACCTCGCGACCGATGCCGATCGGGGTGACACAGCCAATGCCGGTAATTACTACCCGGCGTGGTTGTTTAAACTGGCTAAGCATGCGAATCAATCCTCTGTTCGATCAGGTCAAGGCGGGTTTTCCACAAGAATACCACGGCACCTGGCTGCAAACACACAAAGGCGCGAAGATTCGAGCCCTGGACGACTTTTGTCTTCGCGCCTTTGGAAGATGTTTGGCTTGCCTCAAGTAGTAGGCCAGGCTACTCGACTTTAGTTCCACACTCATTGCAAAACTTCGAGCCAGCTTGCATTTGCGCGCCACACTTTGCGCAGGGAACAGCTTGAGCCGCAGTCTCCATTTTCGCGCCACACTCATTACAGAATTTGGCGCCGGCGAGGTTTGCTGCATTACACTTTAGGCAAGTCGTTTTCGCAGCGCCACCGCCAGCTTCGTCTTTCGATTGAGTCATCGCATTGCTCATGGCGCCGGCCATGGCGTTGCCAATCGCGAAACCTGCTCCCAAGCCTGCGCCGGTCGCCGCGCCGCCTCCACCTGTGTTCTGGGCTGCGTCCCTCATCGCGTCTGCCGCCTGGAATTGCGCATAACGTCCAACATCACCAATAACTCCCATGGACGTGCGCTTGTCCATTGCAGCTTCAACTTCTTCCGGCAGTGAAATGTTTTCAATGACAAACTTTGTCAAATCCAGACCGTAAACCTTGAAGTCGTCGCTCAGTTTACTCCGCGTAAACTTTCCCAACTCGTCGTAATTGGAAGCGAGATCCAGCGCGGCTATCTTTGATTCTGCCAGCGCATCACTGAAACCGCTCACCAGGGTCCGCTTGAGCTGACCTTCAATGTCTTCGGTTACAAAGTGTGCGTTGGTGCCGGCGATCTCTTTGATAAAAGCCTGTGGATCGCTAACACGAATTGAGTAGATACCAAAGGCACGCAAGCGAACCATCCCGAAATCGGCGTCACGCATCATGATCGGGTTGGATGTTCCCCACTTTAGATCCGTGAACTGCTTGGTGTTTACAAAGTAAACCTCGGCCTTGAAGGGCGAATTGAAACCGTGCATCCAGGCGCCGAGCTTGGAAAGGATGGGCGTGTTGCCACCGTCGATGGTGTGTAGGCCGGGGCCAAACACATCCGCAATTTGGCCTTGATGAACAAAAACAGCCGCTTGCGATTCCCGCACCGTCAACTTAGCGCCGTTCTTGATCTCCTGGCCCTGAACGGGAAAACGATAAAGCAGAGTATTACCCGAATCATCGAGCCACTCAATAACTTCAATGAATTGAGAGCGGATAGCGTCAAATATTCCCATTAGCTTTCTCCTTTTGGGCGACAAGCGCGCCGCCACTCAGTTAATACGGCGCCCGGGTTCGCTTAGTTCACGCCCTGAATCCTCCCAGTGATAATTGCACAAAGAAGGCTTCCGTGAAAGTCGACGTGCAACTAGCGCGTAGTTGCCTCAGCGTGATCATAGGCTTCACTCTCCCGAGGAGTCTTGCAACAGAGCTTGAAAATTATCAGGACGGCTAAGCCGCCGGCGATATCAATGCCGCTGTCATAAATCGACGGCGTGCGCGATGGCACGAAACTCTGGTGGAATTCATCAAGCAAGCCGTAAATCACAACCAGAGCCAATCCTAGCTGAAACCAATAACGCCGCAGGAATATCCGCGAGGAACTAATGAAGGCCCGTCGAGCGAGAAACGCAAGTACTGCATATTCCGTGAAGTGTCCTGCTTTACGGATCAAAAAGTGCGCAACTGCGAGCCGCGCCTCACTAAGATTCGGGAAAAACCAAAGTAGCAGCGGACGAAAAACTAGCGACGTGTTGCTGGCAGAAAACTCGCCCGTTGAGGTAAACGAAATAATAAGTATCCAGAAGGCGAGCGGGCCATAGCGCCAGAGTCGCTGGCTTGCAGAAAGATTTTGGTTATTCATCAAGGCTGAAAAATAACAAAGGGAAGCTGCGCTTGCCGCTTCCCTTCACTGAATAATAACTGACGTAAACTACTGCGCAGCGGCGCCGGAAACAACTTCGATGATTTCATTCGTGATGGCCGCCTGACGAACGCGGTTCATATTGAGCGTGAGCGAGTCGATTAGTTCGCGCGCGTTCTTGGAAGCGGAATCCATGGCCGTCATTCGCGCTCCCTGTTCCGAAGCGATCGATTCCAGCAAAGCGCGGAAAATCTGCGTTTCAACCAGACGCGGCAGTAAGCGAGCGAAGATTTCTGCTGGGGGTTGTTCGTAAATGTAATCGACCAGATTTTGGGGCTGATCAGTAGTTGCTGCCTCCAGGTCGGTAGCAGCTCCGCGCGCCACTGGCAAAAGTTGTTCGGTGGCTACGCGCTGCTGCAGCACCGACTTGAATTCGTTGTAGATAACAAAGACCTTGTCGATGCCGGTATCTTCGGTGAAGCGTTTGATCACGTCGCGCGCAATCTCAAGCGCTTCCGAAAAGTCGACGCGACCTTTACCGGTTACGCCAATATATTCTCCGGCCAAACTAGCGCCACGCCGCCGAAAGAAGTCTCTTCCCTTGCGTCCAACTGCCAGAAGATCAATTTGTTTGCCTGGGTTCTCGCGAATGAAAGTCTGAGCTGCTTTGATCAGATTAGTGTTGAAGGCGCCGCACAGACCTTTGTCAGCGGTGACGAGCACCAGCAGGTAACGTTCATCGCCGCGGGCGTCAAGCAAGGGATGGTGAAAGTTTTCGTCTGTTCGCTCGGCCAGTCCATGGAGTACGTCGATCATCTTGGTAGCAAACGGACGTGCCGTCACTACGCGATCCTGCGCGCGCTTGAGCTTCGCGGCGGAAACCATTTTCATGGCTTTCGTTATCTGCTGCGTGTTCTTTACCGACTTTATGCGCCGGCGGATGTCCAGGAGATTCGGCATGGATTACGAAAATTATGCTCCCGCAGTAGCCGGCTGAGCTGCCGATGCCGACATGGAAGCAGCGGCTAGTTCAGCCCAGGTGTCTTTGAAGTCAGACAAAACTTGTTTCAGATCCTTGGTGATTTCGTCAGTCAAACTCTTCTTTTCACGAATACTCTGCAACAGACCGGGATGGGAATTTCCAACGAATTTCAGCAAAGCAGCTTCAAAGCTGCGCACGTCTTCAATAGCAACGTCGTCAGCATATCCATTGCTGACGGCCCAGATGACGAGTATCTGATTTTCCACGTTCATCGGCTGATATTGGGGCTGCTTTAAGATTTCAACCAGGCGTTGGCCGCGCGCGAGCTGGGCCTGCGTTGCTTTGTCCAGATCGGATCCAAACTGCGCGAACGCCTGTAGTTCCCTAAATTGTGCGAGATCAATTCGCAGCGTTCCGGCTACTTGCTTCATCGCCTTGATCTGGGCGGAGCCGCCGACACGTGACACGCTGTTGCCGACGTTAATCGCAGGGCGGATACCACTGTTAAAGAGATCCGCCTCAAGAAAGATCTGTCCATCGGTAATCGAGATAACGTTTGTCGGAATGTAAGCCGAGATATCGCCCGCTTGCGTTTCAATGATCGGCAGGCTGGTCAACGAACCGCCGCCTTTTGCGTCAGACATTTTTGCAGCGCGCTCGAGCAAACGAGAGTGGAGGTAGAACACGTCACCCGGATAAGCCTCGCGACCCGGCGGACGACGAAGGAGCAGTGATATTTCGCGGTAAGCCGCGGCTTGCTTTGAAAGATCGTCGTAAATGGTTAGCGCGTGACGGCCGTTGTCGCGAAAGTACTCGCCCATCGCGGCTCCAGAATAGGGAGCCAAAAATTGCATGGCCGCTGGATCCGAGGCAGTCGCTTTTACAACAATCGTGTACTCGAGAGCGCCAAAGTCTTCTAACGTCTTTACTACCTGCGCGACCGTTGAGGCCTTCTGTCCGATGGCGACGTAGATGCAAATTACGTCTTTACCTTTTTGGTTGATGATGGTGTCGACGGCAACGGCGGTCTTCCCGGTCTGCCTGTCGCCAATGATGAGTTCGCGCTGTCCGCGTCCGATCGGCACCATTGCATCGATGGCCTTGAGTCCGGTCTGCAGCGGTTCTTTTACTGGTTGCCGGTCGACCACACCCGGAGCAATGCGTTCGATCGGATAAAATTCATCCGTCACGATCGGGCCTCGATCATCAATGGGATTGCCCAGTGCGTCCACCACTCGGCCCACCAGCGCGTCACCTACCGGAACCTGCATGATGCGGCTCGTCCGCTTAACAATGTCGCCCTCTTTGATAGCCTGATACTCACCAAAGAGCACTGCTCCAACTTTATCTTCTTCGAGATTCAGTGCGAGTCCGCGAACGTCGTGGGGAAACTCTAACAACTCTCCGGCCATTACTTTTTCGAGTCCGTGGACTTCCGCGATACCGTCACCAACCTTGATGACCGTACCAACTTCCATAACCGTCACGCCCGTCTCAAAATTCTCGATCTGCTTCCGAATAATTTCGTTAATTTCGTCCGCTCTAATTGGTTCCATCGTTTTCCTTTGTCTTTAACCCGCAAGTTCCTCACGCAGTCGCTGCAGTTGATTTCGCACCGAGCCGTCGTAAATTGTCGAGCCGATCCGCGTGACTATTCCACCCAAAAGTGATTCGTCAGTGTCAAAAGTCAGGCGCGCTTTCTTTCCAGTCAGCAAGCCGAGCTTCTCCGCCAGCAACGCTTTCGTCTCATCCGCGACCGGTCGTGCCGATGTTATCTCCGCGCTAACTACACCGGCGCGCAGATCCAGCGTCTGCGCCAGGTTCGCGTTCACTTGAGGAAGTTCGGCCAGTCTTTGATTCTTCAATAGCGTGCGCAGAAAATTCGCCGTCGTAGGTCGCACCTTCGTACGCGCTATCAGTTCGTTTAGAACGCTGCCCTTCTGTTCATATGCGACGGTTGGATTATTAAAGGCTTCCAGCAAAGCACTGTTGTCCGAAATCATTCTTTCCCAGGCAGCCAATTCCGCCTGCACTTGTTGCTCCTCGCCCCGCTCGATAACGACATCTGCCAGGGCCGAAGCATAACGCCTCGCAACGGTTTGTGAACTCAAGCGCGCACCCTCCCCAGTTCCTGTAAATTGAAGGTCGTCAGCCGCGCGTCGTCAGCCGCAGTTATTTCTCTCTTCAGAATCTCTTCCGCCAGTCGCACGCTTTCCGTTGCAGCAAACCTACGAAGATCGTGCCGAGCCACCTTGCCGGCGCTCTCAATTTCCCTCTTCGCCTGTTCTCGAATCTTGGCGATTTCCTGGTCCGCAGCCACGTTAATACGCTGTCTCTCCGCCTCAGCTTCCACTTTCGCCCGTTCCTTGATTCGCTCCACCTCCGCGTCCAGATCTGCAAATCGGGCATCGAGCTCGGAAAGCTTCGCTAAGGCTACATCCCTGTCCTCGCGCGCCTTTGCAAGCTCCTGCTTAATCCCCTCGCTCCTTGCCCGGAGTGCGTTGCGAAGAGGCTTGCCGAAACGATGGTGGAGATAAAAGATAACCGCCAGAAATATCAGCAGATTTGCGAATTTCCACAACTCAAGACCCGGGTAGTTCACCCAGCGATCGAACGCTTCGGGGATCAAAAGAAATCCAAAAGTCCAGGAAATTGAAAACAAGGTAACCATTACAAGCACTTCATCGTCCGATATGGCGACCAAGGATATGGCCACTGATCTCTGAGGCCCGTAGCCGCGCGTCAGTCGCTAGGCTTGCCCTAACACTCTCTTCGTCGTTACGCAGCTTCTCTTTCTCACTACTTCGGAGCTCGGCTACTTCTTCTTTGACCCTTACAATCTTTCGCTCTCGTTCCTGCGAAGCCGCCAGGCGTTCCCGATCCAACAGCGCGTATCCGGCTCCGCGGGCCTCACGCAACCGCCGTTCATACTCCTGCATTCTCTCCTCGACGACTCGCAACGCCTCCCCGGCTTCGCTCGTGCGTCCCTTTGTTTGGCGGTCGCGCTCATCAAGAACCCGGTTCAGCGGCTTCAAAAGGGTAGCGTTCAGCAAAGCCACCATTACGACTATGATTGCCAGATGGAGCAGAATTGTCCCATCCGGAACTAGCTGGATTGCGCTTCCGGCGAAGCCAAGTAAAATCAAACCGTTCCCTCCAAAGCTCTAGCTACTGCTCAAAAGTGTGGGAGCATAACATCCGCCCCAAACAAGGTCAAGACGACCGGACGCTGCCGGAAACCGCGCAACTGCGCTATTTCGCGGCACTTACCCGAAACCCATTAAGGCCAAAACCCCGGCCCCTCTTCGTCTTCTCGAAGCTCGTGGTACTAAGTACCAATGGCGACAGTATCCTGTACATCAAGAACCGGGTTGGGTCAGGAGGTCATACAGCCTGTTGAGGTCCGACGGGTTGTAGAACTCTAATTCGATCCTGCCAGCCGCACTTCCGGGGGCTTGGACAATCCTTACGCGCGTACCGAACCTTCTTCTGAGTTTGCTTTCCGCGGCTCGAACGTTCGCATCCACTTCCTGGGTTCTTGCCTTAGCAGTTGGACCCTGTCGCTTCACGGCTTCGCCGGCTTTCCGTACCATCTCCTCCGTAGCACGAACCGAGAGGTCCTGCTCGATCACCTTCCTAGCGATGCGGCGTTGTGTGTCGGGCAGCTCGGCGCCCAAAAGCGTTCGCGCATGTCCGGTGGAGATTCTCCCGGATTGCAGGAGATCCTGAATATCTTCTGGAAGTTTGAGTAACCGCAGATAGTTAGTGACGTACGACCGGTCGCGACCAACGCGCTCAGCAACTGTCTCTTGTGTCAGCCCCAAGGTTTCGATCAGCTTTCGGTAAGCTCTGGCCTCTTCAATCGGATTCAGATCCTCTCGCTGGATATTTTCAATAAGAGCAATCTCAAGAACTTTGTCGTCGGAAACATTCTGCACTACCGCCGGAATCCTGGTGAGCCCGGCGCGTTGCGCGGCCCGCCAGCGTCGCTCACCCGCAATTAGTTCAAACCGTTCTCCTTTTCGCCGTAAAAGAACGGGTTGGACGACCCCGTTCGCGCTAATCGATTTCGCGAGTTCCTCTAACTTGGCGTCATCGAAAACGGTTCGGGGCTGCAGAGAACTTGGGTCAATCAGGTCTAACGAGATCTCATAGCTTTCTTCGGCCGCCGTTGCGGTTCCTTCAGCCGAGAGCAGCGCCCCCAACCCTCGACCCAATGGCCTTCGTGTCATGTGCAATAATCTCCTTAGCTAACTGGGAGTACGCTTCCGCCCCTTTGGAATGGGCATCGTAGAGCGTTATAGGTTTTCCATAACTAGGGGCCTCCGCCAGCCGAACGTTCCGCGGAATCACTGTTTCAAATACCTGTTGACCATAGAAGTCTCGCAGGTCCGCAGCTACCGCCGACGACAAATTAGTTCGTTCGTCATACATCGTTAGAAGGAGCCCTTCGATTGTAAGACTGGGGTTATGCAGGCGTCGAATACGCGCCAGAGTATCAAACAACTCGGTTACACCTTCGAGTGCGTAATATTCGCACTGTATGGGTACCAGCAGCGATTTGGCCGCGGTCAGCGCATTTAAGGTCAGGAGACCAAGGGACGGCGGACAGTCAATGATGGTGTAGTCATAGGTCTCACTGACCGTCTCCAAAGCGTGGCGAAGACGAGACTCTCGGTGCTCCACTTCCACGAGCTCTACCTCGGCACCAGCCAACTCCTTATTTGCGGGTAAAACTTTGAGCTTTGGTATCTCTGTCGCCAAAACAGTATCTTCGATGGAATCTCCCAGGAGAACACATTGATAAATACTCTTCCGGAAGCTACCCCGCGGAATGCCAACTCCAGAAGTAGCATTTCCTTGAGGATCAGCGTCAACGAGTAGCACGGAAAACCCATTACCTGCCAAAACGGCAGCCAAGTTCACAGCGGTTGTGGTCTTGCCCACACCGCCTTTTTGGTTTGCGACCGCAATTGTTTTTGCCATCAGGATTGGAAAAGTGGTGATCTCGCTAAAACTTGTGGCGATAAGTTAACACAAGGTTCGGAGAGTTTCTACGAAGCGAGGCACAATAATTGGTTTTTTGAGCGGTCTCGAGATGTTTCACGTGTCCCATTGGGGACCAAAGAGCGCCAAGTGGGACACGTGAAACACTTCTCAGGCGTTGAGGTGGGCTGCAACGTATATAGTGGACAGGGCGGCCGCTGTAATACCGGGGATGGCCCTCGCCTCACCGAATGTCCGGGGTCGGGAGCGCTCTAATCGTTCCACCATTTCGTGGGAGAGTCCGTTCAAGCTCTTGAAATCCAAATCTGTTGGGATGCGCACTGAATCGTGGTGCTTAAGTCGTTGAATCACCGCTCCTTGAGCACGGATGTAGCCCGCGTAAAGGTTGTCAGCCAACGCAGCTTCCAGGTCACTTATCTGCTCCCCGCCAACACTCGGCAACAAGCGTTGGATCATTTCTGGTGTCATACCTGGCCGCTTGGCTAAATCCTCCAGGCTCACAGACTCTCCCAATTCCGATTCGACGACGGCAGCTACCGCTGAATAGGCCGAATCGGCCTTTCTTAGACGCGTCGCGCGCAGGGCAGCCTTTGTATGAGCAATCCTGTCCCGACGCTGATTGAAGCGCTCCCAATCGATATCACCCACCAGGCCTAATTCCCGCCCAAGGTGCCGCAATCTTTCGTCAGCATTATCGTGTCTCAAGGCTAGCCTATGTTCAGCGCGAGAAGTGAAGATCCGGTAGGGCTCATCGACGCCTTGTCTTATTAGGTCGTCAACGAGCACGCCAATGTACGACTCTTCCCTGCCAAGCCGGAATTGATGCCGGCCCGTAATCAAGGCTGCCGCGTTGATACCTGCTAGCAATCCCTGGCACGCGGCCTCTTCGTAACCGGTCGTGCCATTTACCTGGCCAGCATGAAATAAGCCGGCAATCCTGAGACACTGCAGGTCCGGACCAAGCTGCCGCGGGTCTACGAAATCATATTCAATTGCGTAACCGGGCCGGATTACCCGCGCTTCCTCGAGCCCCGGAATCATTCTCAGCAGTTCCTGTTGCAGCGCAGGCGGCAAGGAAGTTGAAAACCCGTTCAGATACACCTCATTTGTATCGTGCCCTTCCGGCTCCAGAAACAATTGATGGCGCTGCTTATCAGCGAATTTCACAACCTTGTCTTCAATCGATGGGCAATAACGAGGTCCGATTCCTTGTATTTGGCCGGAATACAAAGGCGACTGATCTAAGTTTTGCCGAATCCTTTCGTGCAGATCCTCAGTGGTGTAGCCTACGTAACACTTAATCTGCGGCCGCTCGATTTTATCAGTAGAAAACGAAAACGGAATCGGTCGCTCGTCCCCTTCCTGAGGCTGAAACGCTGACCAGTTAATTGTTCTCCCATCGAGGCGCGGCGGTGTCCCAGTCTTCAACCTGCCGACTGGAAAACCCAAACGTTTCAGCGACTCGGCCAATTCAATCGAAGCCGGCTCGCCCGCACGGCCAGCCGTGTAAGTTTGTCGGCCCGTATGAACCAGGCCATTAAGAAAGGTGCCAGCCGCAATGACTACGGCCTTCGCCGCGATTCGTCGCCCGTCCTGCATTTCAACCCCAAGAATCTTCGCGTTGTTGACTAACAAATCAACAACCATACCCTGGCGGAGATGTAGGTTTTGGGTCTGCTCAAGCGTGCTTCTCATCTCCGTACGGTAAAGAGCGCGATCAGCCTGTGCTCGCGGCGACTGTACCGCCGGTCCTCGAGAACGATTCAACAACCGGAATTGAATGCCCGTCCTATCTGCGACCCGACCCATGATTCCACCCAACGCGTCTATTTCGCGCACCAGATGTCCTTTGGCGATTCCGCCAATGGCCGGGTTACATGACATCTGTCCGATTAGGTCGAGATTCAAAGTTACCAAAGCCGTTTCTGCGCCCAACCGGGCCGCCGCCGACGCGGCTTCGCAGCCGGCATGCCCACCGCCAATAACAATCACATCAAATGCTTCATCAAAAACCATCGCTACTTACCTATACAGAAAGTGCTAAAAATCTCTCCCAGAATTTCGTCTGCCGTTGTTTCGCCGGTTATCTCACCGAGGAAACGTAGAGCGTTATGCAGACCGACCAACACCAACTCCTCACTGGCCGATTGACTCAATATTCCATCCGACTCTTGTAATGAGCGTACCGTGCGACGTAACAGATCGTAATGCCTGCTGTCGGTTATCAAAACTCCTGCTGCTTCTGAATCAAAAGTGCCCAATGGCTCTAGTATAACAGCGGCAAGGTTATCGAGTCCTTCTCCGGTCAATGCTGACACGTGGACCACCTTCGAAGTGTCCCTGAGTGCTGCGTCTATCTGGCGTTCGGCCGCAAGATCGCATTTGTTGATCGCAACCACCTGTTTGCCTGTTCTCGCTTTCGCTAGAATGGCACGATCATCTGAAGAGAGCTTGGCGGTACCGTCGATCACGACTATCAAAAGATCAGCGTCGGCCATCGCCTGCTCGGTACGTTGTATCCCGATCTCCTCGATTCGATCAGTCGCGTCGCGAATGCCGGCCGTATCAGTAAGTAAAACCGGTACGCCGCGCAGCACGATTGACTCTGAAATACTATCCCGCGTAGTTCCAGCAATTTCTGTGACAATCGCTCGGTCCATACCTACTAACCTATTGAACAGGCTGGACTTACCAACATTCGGGCAGCCGACGATAGCCACCTTGATTCCGTCGCGTAGAGCCCTTCCCGCCGCAAAGGTTGCGGCGAGGCGCTCAACATTGGTAACCACATTGCTCAGTTCCTTTTTCAGCTCCTCGATTTGAATCGCAGGCAGATCGTCTTCAACAAATTCCAGCGCCGACTCTAACCTCACGATGATCTGAATCAGCTTCTCCTTTGCTGGCTGGAGCGCTGCTGATAGTTCGCCGTTTAGCTGACGCACAGCTTGCACTGCCGCGGCGTCGGTTTGGGAGTTGATTAGATCTCGAACTGCTTCGGCCTGAGTCAGATTCATCTTGCCGTTTTTGCACGCGCGCAGAGTGAACTCACCGGGCTCGGCGATACGTGCACCCAAATTCTGGGCTTGATCAAGGACACGCCGAAGAATCACGGGTGAGCCATGGCAGCTGACTTCAAACATCTCGTCACCGGTGAAGGAGTGCGGTGCTGCGAAGTAAGACACGAGCGCGGAGTCCAGTGCTTCGCCGGACTCTCTAACGATTTGCTTCAGATAGATTCGCTTAGGCTCGGGCTGGAAGGTCTCGTCGTTTATGAGCGACCGGAGAATGCTTAGAGACTGTGGACCGCTGAATCGGACTACACCGATCGCACTGCGGCCGGGTGATGTTGCGATTGCAACGATGGTATCCATGGTTGTAGCAAAGGAGGGAACTGAAACGACTGCTGAACTTCGTAATCTACCTGGAGGATTTTAGCGCAACTCGCAGCTTACGGTCGGGTCCGTCGTTGATTGATTCTGTGTAGAGGTCTTCGCACTCTGCCAGCGTGAGGTGAATGATCCGTCGCTCGCTCGCATTCATTACGCCAAAAACAAAGGGTACGCCGGTCGACCGAACTCGCTCGGCGGCGACGTTAGCCATTGCTCTCAGCTCTGCTTCGCGAGTGGCGCGAAACCCGTCCACGTCGCAAACGAGTCGCTGATCAGCCGGAAGGCTTCTCGCGAACGCCTGATTAAGTAAATGCTGCAGTGCTTGAAGTAGCTCACCACCCTCGAGCTGCAACAACTCGGAATCCGGTCCGCTTAAATCGAGAAGGCACTCGTTCGGTGTCGTCGAAACCGCGACCTTGATGTTTAGTCCTGTACCTTCAAATAACGACTCCAGGAAGGCGCCGGCTTTGTTGCAAGCTTCTGGCATGTTCTGTTAAGCGTGGCGACGGCTCTTCAATCTTAGCTGGCTTTAGCGACGCTATTTCCTTTCTTCAAGGATTTGTTGCCGGGGAGTGCCGCCGGCGGTTCGTCTGAGTCGGTTTGGGTTAACTTGTTAATGATAAACTGCTGACCAAATCCCACAATATTGCCCACTAACCAATAGAGTAACAAACCGGAGGGTGCGCTCCAAAGAACATACAGCATGAACATGGGCATGCCCACGGCCATCATCTTTCGCTGCAAGGGATCCGCTGACGGGGCCGGCGTGATCAATTGCAAAACGATCATGGTCGCCGCCATGAGAATTGGCAAAACGTGAATGAGATAGTGTTCCGGCGCGGAAAGATCCGGCAGCCACAGAAAGCTTGCCTGGCGGAAATCAAGTGAGATCGTGATGGCCCGGTAAAGCGCAAAAAGGAAGGGCATCTGGATCAACAACGGCAAGCAGCCTCCGAGCGGATTGCCTTCCTTCATCAATCGCAACTGCTCAACCTGCAATTCTTTTAGGCGAGGATCATTCTGCTTCATCCCCTTGATCTTTTCCTGCAACTCTTTCATGCGAGGAGCAAGCTTCTGGGCTTTCTTCATTGATTTGGAAGAACGCCACTTCAAGGGAAAGAACAGGGAATAGATAACGATGGTGAACAGGATAATGGCTACGCCATAGCTGCCAGTCAGCCTTTGTAACCACTTGATCGAACTGAGAATAGGGACCGCAAGGGGCCGCGACATCCAGCTAAACCAGCCGTAGTCAATCAAACCCTCCAGGTCGATACTTTTTCGCCCAGATGCTTGTTGAAGTTGAGCGCTGGCCTGAGTAAGTAAGTAATGATCTTTTGGGCCGGTATAGATAGCCGAGCGGGAACCGTCAGTAGGAATGGGCACCCAAGCCGTTACTAAATATCTTTTTTCCGGTTTTCCGCCGTTAGGCGTGTGATCATACTGCGTTGTTTGCAGCTCCAGGCCTTCCAGTTTCCGGCCGGGAATTACCACCATCGCAAAGTAGGTATCGCCAACCCCCGCCCAATCTACCGGGCCCGGAAGCGCTAGATGGTCGGGCGAATTCTTATTTTCATTAATTGCATGGGCCTGATGTCGTTCAACCTTCTCTCCAACCGCGGCCACAGCTTCCGGAGCAACCGAGTAAAAGGTGTACTGCTTAACTCCCTGATCGCCGATGCTTGGTCCTACTCTTAGTTTTGCCTGCGGAACGACCTGACCGCCTCGCTTGATAGTGACTTCCAGATTAGCAAGATAACTATCCGCGTCGAGCACTATCGTTTTGGCGACGTCCAACCCTGTGGTCTTGTCGTTGAGCAGAAATGTTATTTGCTTTTGCTCGCCGGTACCGAGGGTCAGTTCCGAATCGCCGGCCCCGCCATCAACGCCATCGACTTGATAGTTCGTTGAACTTAATAGTGTGTCCAGAGCTGCGTCCTGCAGAGACAATTGAAACGCGGCATTTCGAGGCTGCCTTTTCAAGCCCTCCTGGGACACCAACTCGAGCGGAATATGCGTTTTCTTGTCACCGGCAACAGAATAAATATCTTGTCCGCTATCCTTATTCTTCTTGATTATCCAACTAGTTGCTTCCGCGCCAAGGCTATCAAACTTCGCCTCATAAAGAGGCGTCTTAACGGAAATGACGCGATGTGGGGTTTTGTTGGCAGTGTCGGCCGGAGAACCGGCAGGAAGCGGAGTCGCAGCAGGCGTCGAGGTATTCGCCGGGGTGTTGGTTTGCTGCGGTGTCGCCTGGGCTGAAGAATTCGGCGCCGGCGTTGGGGGTTTAGGAGCAAGGTAGCTCCACAGAAAAAGGATTCCAGTGGAGATCAGAAGCGCGATTATGAGTCGTTTTTGTTGCATTACGATTAGCGGTCGGGATAGCTCTGGGTCAGATTCTTCCGTCCTCGGATTATTTCACGGGATCGTATCCCCCCGAACTGAAGGGGTGACAGCGGAGCAATCTGCGAAGAGCCAAGCTGCTGCCACGAAGGGCGCCATAGCGACGAATCGCCTCAATGGCATACTCCGAACACGTTGGAGAGAATCTGCAGGAAGCTGGAAGAAATGGTGAAATGGCGAGTTTATAGAACCTGAGAAATGCAATGAGTAATGACTTCACGTATTGCCCAACGATCGGGACTTACTCGCTTCCTTTACTTTTCCGCCTTCGCTACCCTTGAGACCAGAATCTCAAACTCTTCCATCGCTGCAGTCACTTTTCGCGAGGGTAGTTGGCGTTTCGCGTTGATTACCCAGTCATATCTTTGAGCCAGGTTACCCAAACACGATTTACGAAGACGAAATGTTTCCTTCAGCAACCTCTTGGCGCGGTTTCGGTGAACTGCATTGCCGAGTGCCTTGCGGGAAGCTGTAACGCCGAATCGGTTGAGCGACAGGTTATTGGGCAAGACAAACGCCGTCATTAATACACCATCATAACGTCTTCCTTGCCGGTAAACTTTTTGGAAATCGTTGCTACCGCTAAGATAAGCCTTCATGCAACTACAGACTTAGTAGTGAGCAGGGGTCAGACGATGCCGTCCTTTTGCGCGCCGACGCTTAAGGACAAGTCTGCCCGCCTTCGACGCCATTCTGGCTCGGAAACCATGCGTCTTCGCTCGACGACGGTTGTTCGGTTGAAAAGTACGCTTAGACATTGATTGAAATCTCCCCCAAAAGAAAGCTGTAAGACTAGCGGTCACTTGACCTTCTGTCAAGAAAGGGGGTCGCTCAGGCGTGTCCCAGGACAATCCTCGGTAAAGGATCGGCCTCAACCAAACCGTGCCCGGGAGGGATTATTTCTCATAATCTCTCCGAAAGACAACCTGAGTGTTTTTTCTTTTGACTTTCTTTGCCTCGGATCGAAGCTGTGTGTTAGTCTCCGGCCACGTTCTCATCAATCCCTGTAAATGATTGATAAACATAAGCTTAAAGCTTTACTTTAAGGGTGGGGGTTTTCCTCAGCGCTGAGGAAAACCCTGTTAGTAATTTTTGCTGTTGAGGTTTCCCCCACACATTGTCTCACCAGGGTTAATGAATCGTCCGGGTCTTTCTTCGCCGGCACAGACCCTTGGGAGCTGACAGAATCTGTTTTTGCAATGTTCATTAGCGTGAATGAGGGGTCTGGTGGAGAGTAATCTTTGGGATAGTGTCCTTCGTACGATCAAGACAAAACTCCAGAGCGAGAGTTTTGAGACCTGGTTCAACCCAATACGGTTTGAAGGAATCGATCAGGGACAGCGGTTGATTCGTCTTCGCGCCCCGAATCAAGTAGTAAGAGATTGGGTCAAATCAAATTATGCCGGCTTGATGGATCAGACTTTTGGCGAGCTCAGCCTGGCTGGCTATTCGGTTGATTGGAAATTACCGGAAGACCAGGTCCAGATTGACTCACCCCAAGTCTCCGATGTAGACAGCAAAAGTCTTCAACCTGATAATCAGGTAGCTTCTACTCCTGAGGCGGCTACGTCTTTTGCCAGTGGTTCGATGAATGCGGCTGCAACTGCCAGGCAGGTCGGCCTCGATCCCTCGCTTAATTCAAAGTACACTTTCGATAATTTTGTGGTTGGTTCCTGCAATCAGTTTGCGCATGCGGCATCGCTTGCCGTCGCCGAAGCTCCAGGGAAGACTTACAACCCGCTCTATCTCTATGGCGGCGTGGGTCTGGGCAAGACCCACCTGATGCACGCCTGTGGCCACGCGATCAGACAACGCAACCCTCACCTGCGAGTCTCTTATCTCTCATCCGAGCGCTTCATGAACGAATTGATCAATTCAATTCGTTACGATAAGACGCAGAGTTTCAGGGAACAGTATAGATCTGTTGATGTGCTCCTCATCGACGACATTCAATTCATGGCTGGCAAAGAGCGTACGCAGGAGGAGTTTTTCCATACCTTCAACACTCTTTACGAGCAACAAAAGCAGATCGTAATTAGCTCCGATTGTCCTCCGCGCGAGATTCCAACCCTTGAAGAACGGTTGCATTCCAGATTTGAATGGGGCCTCATTGCCGATTTGGAGCCGCCTGATTTGGAAACCAAGGTTGCGATTCTCAAACGCAAGGCGGAGGCGCTTGGTTTTGTCGTCTCAGACGATGTAGCGCTGTTTATAGCCAGCCGGGTAAAGAACAACGTCAGGGAACTTGAGGGTTCGCTCATCAGGTTATTCGCAATTTCGTCGCTCCGGGGAATTCCGGTTTCGAAAGAGCTCGCGAAAGATGCGATAAGAAACATCGCCAGCGAAGAGGAGCCTGGGGTCGTTACTATCGAGCAAATCCAGAAGGCGGTTGCGGCCAATTATCAATTGACGGGCGATCAGTTGGTAGCCAAAAGCAACTCTCGACAGGTTGCCTTCCCCCGCCAGATCGCTATGTATTTATGCAAAAAGTTAACAAAACATAGCTATCCCGAGATCGGCCGCGCCTTCGGAGGAAAGCACCACACAACGGTTATACACTCGTGCGAGAAGATCAAATTGCTGGCGGCTGAGGATGTAACTTTCCAGAAGCGGTTGCTCAATCTGTCGGCAGGTCTACAAAAGTAGTCGCTGATTTCCACAGCAGATTCGAGACTGGCTTTACTGCAAGAGGCCTGATAAAGCTCACGGTCTCGGACAATTCAACAAGGTGTTGGCAGAGCCGCTGTGAAAGAATAGAATAACTGACAGACCAGATTTGTTTTCGACAGACAGAGGGAAATTAGGGTTGGTATTCTCGCTGTGTTGTGAACAGGGTTCACCCCGGTTCTAATTGTCATTAACCTGCTTTTCCACTAATCAACAGGGACTACTACTACTGCTGGAAATCTATAACGTTGGTATTAGTTAGATAGAGTAGAAAGCAAAGAGGATTTCATTATGGCTTCCACTGAGGGTACTAAACGCAAGGAGACGAAGATGCAGTTTGTTGTCAGTAAGCAAAATCTCCAAAAGGAACTTGGATTCGTTCAGGGAGTAGTGGAGAAGAAGAATACGATTCCTGTTCTCTCAAACATCCTGATCGAGTCAGTCGGTGAGGGCACGATTCGTTTCACCGGGACCGATTTGGATGTAACTATTCGGTGCGACATGGATGCCCAGGACATTTCGGAGTCGGGCTCAATTTGCGTGCAGGCGAGGAAACTATTCGAGATAGCGAGATTGCTCCCGGATGCGCCAGTAACTTTTAAGAAGGAAGACAACGACTGGGTAACGGTAACTTGCGACAAGACGCGTTTCAAAATGGTTGGCATCAGCAAAGATGCGTTTCCCGAGGTGCCTTCTAATAAGCTAGCCCCGACGATAATTTCCGCCGAAGTTATCAAGTCGTTTATCGACCGAACGATCTTCGCTATCACCCAGGAGGAATCACGCTATACGCTCTCCGGAGCGAAGTTTATCCTCGACGCTACCGGCGCCAAGATGATTACTACGGACGGACATCGCCTTGCATACGTGGAGCGGAAAGATGTTTCTAAGAACGGCACCACCGAATCAATCGACACCCTGATTCCCCGAAAAACCTTAGCAGAATTAACAAAACTGACCGCCGGATTTGAGGGCGATATAAGCTTATGGATGGACGCTAACCACATTTTCTTCGAAGTTGGACCGAGGCTCTTGATTTCGCGCATGCTCTACGGACAATTTCCCAACTATGAGATGGTCATTCCCAAGACCAACGATAAGTCGATTCAGTTTGACGCCACGTTGCTAAACGCGGCGATCCGGCGGGTGGCTTTGATGGCTGACGAACGCTCACGTGCGATTCGTTTTCATCTCGAACCAAACCAGCTAGTCATCAGTTCGCAGAATGCTGAAGAAGGCGAAGCCCGCGAAACGATTCAGACGGAATACAGCGGCGAGGAAGTAGACATCGGCTTCAACGCGCAGTATCTACAGGACTTCTTGAATGTGGTGGGCGATGGCGCCGTGGCGTTCGAGTTCAAGGACGGAAACTCTCAAGCGCAACTCCGGCCGGCCGCAGGTGGCGACTACGAATACAAATACGTCGTCATGCCGATGCGACTCTAGGTAGCCCGGATCTCGATAGTCAACAACCATCACCACCAACAGATTCAGTCTGAAGCGCTCGTTGCTGATAACCAGGCGAGCGTTTCTTTTTTAGGGATAGTCATCTCCGGAACGCCGGTCGATCTCACGCCCGTATGCTAAAATCTGTTGATGATCATTGAGTCAGTCGAAGCGAATAATTTCCGCAACCTGAACGGAAAAATCTCCTGGGGTCGGGGTCTCAATATCATCTTCGGCAACAACGCTCAGGGTAAGACAAACTGGCTCGAAGCGATCCACACACTCTCCCGTACCAAATCATTTCGCACTCAACGCCTGCAGGAATCAATCAAATTTGGGGAAGACACAGCCTTCATTGAGGGGCAGGTTTTGGCCGGAGAAAGCTCGCACAAAGACCTGCGAATATCGTTAAGAGAAAACACAAAGTCAATCTGGGTTAACGGCAAACGGGAACAACTGGCGCGGTATCTTGGGCTTCTCCAGGTGTTTGCTTTCACCGCAGATCAACTGGAGGTAGTGCGGGGAATGCCGGAAGCGCGCAGGCACTTCATTGATCGCGGAGTCGCATCATTGCGTCCCGCCTATGTGCAAACAGTTTCCGACTACAACAAAGTCATCAAACAGAAAAACAGAATCCTCCAGGATGCGGCTGAACGCGAAGTGAGACACGAAGAAATCGCAAACCTGGTCGCGCCATGGAACGAGCAACTGGCACGTTTAGGAGCGGAAATTCACCACGCGCGCGTCAACTACACCGAGCAGCTAAACAAAGCCCTGGAGCGAACGCTCTTCGAACCGGCGGCGCTTCAAATTCGTTATGTCTCGTCACTTGAGAGCAAGGGCGATCTCAATGACTACGAAGCCCTTTTGAGGCAACGATTGGAACTTCGCTTACCGGCCGAAGCCGCAGCGGGTCGGGCCCTGGTGGGTCCCCACAAAGACGATCTGTATATTCACCTGGCAGGGCGCGAAATGCGCACTTACGGCAGTTCCGGACAGCAGCGTAGTGCATTGTTACTATTAGACTTAGCGGCAATTTCCGTGTATAATTCCAGCCACAATGATTATCCAGTTTTTCTCGTCGACGACGTCGACGCGGAGTTGGATGAAAAAAGAATCAGGAGTCTTTTGGAGTATCTCGAAGGCCGCACGCAAACATTCATCACTACGTCCAAACGTAGCCACCTCGAGGGGTTTCTTTCGAGGGCTAATCTTTACGAAATAGTCGAGGGTGAGGCTATGGCTAACGAGCCCGAACGACAAACGCTTTCGGCGGCGGCATCCTCAGCAGAGACACTTACAGGATAGGCATGGTCGAGGCGGTGTTTGCTTTATGAAGCAGGACGATATGAAGCAGGACGATGAAGACTCGAAGCAAGGCAAGAAGGAGAAAGTATTGACGACAGCAGGAACTACTACAGGCAAGAAGCCACACACTTACGATTCGTCTTCTATTGCGGTCCTGGAAGGCCGCGAGGCGGTGCGCAAGCGGCCCGCAATGTATATCGGATCTACCGGTGAGATAGGTCTGCATCACCTCGTCTACGAGGTTGTGGACAACTCGATCGATGAAGCGCTCGCTGGCTATTGCGACACTGTGGAAGTGGCGATTCATCTTGATGACTCAATCACCGTTATTGACAACGGCCGCGGCATTCCTGTCGATGAGATGAAGAAGGAGAGAAAGTCAGCGGCGGAAGTCGTGATGACCAAACTCCATGCCGGCGGAAAGTTTGACTCTAACGCTTATAAAGTTTCGGGCGGCCTGCACGGCGTTGGCGTTTCGTGCGTCAATTTTCTTTCTGAAACGTTGCACCTCGAAATCTGGCGCGACTCAAAAACCTATGAGCAGGATTACGTCCGGGGAATTGCGGTCGAACGTCTAGCGCAAACTGGAAAGACCCGGAAGCGTGGCACCAAGATAACCTTCAAGCCCGACTCTCAAATCTTTGATCACACCGTTTTTAGTTTTGACAAACTTTCTGAGCGCCTCAGGGAAAAGGCTTTTCTCAACAAAGGCATCCGTATCACGATCAAGGATGAACGTGAAGAACCGGAGCGCTCTCACGAATTTTATTACAAGGGCGGCATCGCTGAGTTTGTCAAACATCTCAACAAAAACAAGACGACGCTTCACGACAAGCCGCTCTACTTCGAGAAGGAAGGCGATGCTTTGTCGATCGAGGTGGCCATTCAATACAACGACGGCTACGACGAGAAGGTCTATTCATTCGCCAACAACATCAACACGGTAGACGGTGGCACCCACCTTTCGGGGTTTCGCTCCGCGTTTACGAGAACTATTAACGCTTACGCGCAGTCGTCGGGTTTGGCCAAAAACTTCAAAACGTCGCTTACCGGCGACGATGTTCGCGAAGGTCTGGTGGCGGTGATTTCCGTGAAGTTGCCGCGGCCCCAGTTTGAAGGACAGACGAAGGGCAAGCTGAATTCTGACGTAAAAGGCGCGGTCGAGTCGTTCTTAAACGAGCGTTTGACTGAATACCTCGAACAGAACCCAACCGTCGCGCGCCGGATTGTCGGCAAGTCAGTCGACGCGGCGCGGGCCCGCGAGGCAGCGCGCAAAGCACGTGAGATCGTGCGCAAAGGTGCGCTCGGCGGATCGATGTTGCCCGGAAAGCTGGCCGACTGTCAGGAAAAAGATCCCGCTCTTTCCGAGATTTACATCGTGGAGGGCGACTCGGCCGGAGGCTCGGCCAAACAGGGCCGCGATCGCAAAAACCAGGCGATCCTCCCGCTCAAGGGCAAAATTCTCAACGTGGAAAAAGCGCGCTTCGACAAGATGCTCGGTCATAGCGAGATCAAGTCGCTAATCACCGCACTTGGCACCGGCATAGGCCGCGAAGATTTCGATGCCAGCAAACTTCGCTATCACAAGATCATTCTGATGACCGATGCCGACGTTGACGGCTCCCACATCCGCACGCTGTTGCTGACTTTCTTCTACAGGCAAATGGCCGAGCTCGTTGAGCGCGGCTACGTTTACATTGCTCAGCCACCGTTGTTCAAAGTAAAGCGCGGGAAGAAAGAGGAATACATAAAAGACGAGAGCCTGATGGTTCGTTACCTGATGCGCATGGCGACCGCAGATATGACTGTGAAGTCAGTCGGCGCCAGCCAGGACATCGAAGGCAAGGAGTTGGCGCAATCGTTAGAAAGCCTGGTGGACCTCAAACGTTACTGCGAGCGAGCGGCGCGGCGTCTCGCCGGAGACGCGCACCTGCTTGAAACTATTTTGGAGGCATTCGCCGGAAAGAATGGCGTTCTGCGGAAACAGAACACGTCGCTACGCAACGTCTTTCAAGATGGCGACAAGATGGCCAAGGTGGAAGGAGTGCTCGCAAAAGCTGGTTTCAAGACAGAGCTCTCAACGGACGAAGAACACGGCCTCTGGGAAATTGAAACGACCACCGCTTCCGGCTTGAGTGTGAAAATCGACTGGAACTTTGCCAGTTTTGTAGAGTTTCAAAAGGCCCTGGAACTTTACACGTCTCTGGAAGACAAACTCGCTCCCCCGTTTATCATCGGGACGAATGGAACGAAAGAGGAATTTGCCACGCGCGAGGAACTGCTGGAGAAAGTGCTCGCTGCCGCCAAGAAGGATCTGTCGATTCAGCGCTACAAAGGTCTGGGCGAGATGAATCCCGAGCAACTTTGGGAAACAACTATGAACCCGGAGAAGCGCACGTTGTTACAAGTAAGAATCGACGACGCGGTAGAAACGGATGAGATATTCACCGTGTTGATGGGCGACGCCGTCGAGCCTCGTCGCAAGTTCATAGAAGACAACGCGCTCGACGTGCGAAACCTCGACGTTTAAGAAGGACGGGCATTCCTGTCTGTCCTACTTTGTTTCACGGAAGCGGTCGACGCGGAAACGCGAAAGTCTGATCGAAGTGCCTGCCGGAATACCGGCTTTGCGGGTCGCGATCTCAACCTGTTGGTCAACAGTATCCACTCCCGGAATATCCGGCAACAATAAGCCACGCAACTTCCCTGGCTCATCCTCAACAATCAGCCCATAAATCTTCGGATCAAGATCCGCAAAGGCGGACGGCTCCGGTGCGGCCAATACGTCTACTGAATAGCGCAAGTCCTGGAGTTCGCTCGGGGCTACCGGTTTGAACCGCGGATCGCGAGTGGCCGCGCTAATCGCATTCGCGATCAGTTCTGCAGCCAGGTTTTCTTTGACGGGTTCTATAGTTCCAATGCACCCGCGCAAATCGCCGCTGTGCGTCTTGATCGAAACGAAACAGGCGGCCCGGGCTGAAAGCAACCCCGGCGCATTCTCCGGTACTGTGATCTGTTTTCCGTTACGCACAAAAGTTTCTACAGCGAGACGAGCGAGCGCGGGCAGCTCAGTCGCTGGTTCTGAATCAGCTCCGGAGGAAACTCGGTGTTCGACGGCGTGTTCGTGTTCTGCCGCTTTCGCATTCGTTAGTTGTGCGACTAGATAGCCGACGCCAAATGGCGCCTCATAATTCAAAACCTCGCACGCCTGCGACAGTCCCTTGATAGCGCCCAGAGCGACAAGCATAGAGCGGTAGCCGCATTCACCCGCTGTCCGTCTCAGCTCTTGATCGACGTCAATGATTCGCCCTGTTAAGCCGGCTCGAATTGCGTTTACCACTTCAGCGTCAAAACGGTGCGCCTCCCGATCGTATCCGGCCGGCGATCCAGGTTTCAGACGATGACTAAGATCACCGCTGGCAATGAACGCCACCGGCCGCCCCCCACAATCGGCCGCCGATCTAATGCAATCGCCAAATTTCAAGTGGTCTTCGTTGGCAAGGAAGCTGTATCCAAGTGCGACCACGCGCCCAGCCCAGCCGTTGCGGTCGAGGAAATAGAGCGGTACGGCAGTGCCGTGATCGAGTGGATAGTTTTCGAGGTTAAGCACTTCGTAGTCTTGTTCCGCCGCGCTCCTGGTTATAGCCGTCAATAATTCTTCGTCGAGCGGGAAATCAAATTGAGCATGAGGGGCACGGAAGTTTGCAAAATCGCCACAGAGTCGGGACGAGTGGTAGGCGACGAAGGCACGGGCATCGAGCGGTGCGTGAGGTGAGATGATAACTACAGTTTCGGCGCCGCTCTGGATAACCCGCCGCGTGAGTTCCGCCATCGCGGCGATGGAGCCCTGCACGTCGACAACAGCATCGCCGCCCACTTCCGGAACCATTATCGGTGGGTGTGGGACAATCCCCGAAAAAACAATGGCGGTTTCCATGTTGACCCTCGAACGTTGGGCGGTCGGCCGGGCAAGACGATTGACGCCTCAGCGGTACAACTGAAAAGCTGGGTGATTAGCGTGCAACTCTATTGGTAACAGGCTCATTCTACCACCGCGTCGTTGGCTCGCGAACGTGTTTGCGACTCGCAGGAAGGCGCGACTATGATGTTGTCATCCAAATCACCCGAAGCGTGAAGAAGTGTCAATGAAAGACTTTGAGGTACTCATCGTTGGTGCTGGTCCGGCCGGATCGTTCGCTGCCGAACGACTGGCGCGGAGTGGTGTGCGCGTGGCCTTGTTCGACGGTCGACCTGAAGGTGAACCGAAAGCTTGTGGCGGCGGTGTCACTGCAAAAGCCCTGAAGGCGTGGCCCCATTTGCTGGGCGCTGTTGGTCGCACCGTGGATGAGTTGGAAATGTATTCGCCCTCCGGCAAGCACCTGCACATGAAACTCGACGAGCCCTTCGCGATCTATTCGCGCGTGGCTTTTGATTCTTACCTGCGCGAACGCGCGCGCACCGCCGGCGCGGAGGTTGTCTTTCAAAAGATTACTTTGCGAGGAATAGCCCGAACGGCGAACGGTTGGACACTACGCGATACGAACGGTGGCGAGTGGTCGGGAAAACTCCTGGTAGGCGCTGACGGCGCCAACAGCGCGATTGCAAAGAAGCTGGCCGGCCCCTTGCAAGCATCTGACATGGAAGTCGCTTTCGGTTACCGTGCGCCACTGCCCGAGCAGGCAGAGGTGCCAACCGTCATCGCGTTTTTACCCGGATGGGTTGGTTATGCATGGGCTTTTCCTCGTGTCGATCACCTCTCGTTTGGCATCGCCACCACGCAAGACGCTTTTGAGCATAAGGCCCTCGACGAACTTCTATGGCAATTCATGTTTGGTTATTACCGCCAACGCCGCGGAAGCAAAGCGCACATTTGGCAGAAGTCGGCAAAACCTGCCGAAGTTGCCAACGAGGAAAAATTGCGAAGTACTGCCGAGCGCTACGCTGCGCGCATTCCCGGCCTTGCCGATCAAACTTGGGAAACGCGACGCGCCTGTGGCGCTGGGTGGGCTCTGCTCGGTGACGCCGCTGGATTTGCCGATCCCGTCACCGGCGAAGGAATCTACTACGCGCTGCGCTCAGCAGAACTCTTCGCGGAAGCACTTCTGGAGGGAAAGCCGGAGGAATACGAAGTGCGCTGGCGTGCAGATTTCGGCGGTGAACTGCGGCGCGCTTCACAAATGCGCCGGCGCTTTTACGGAAACTTCTGGGGCGCTCCATTCACGGAGCGAATGATTACCTTCGCGCGCGGACACAGTGGGATCAAGAAGGTGCTTGGCGATCTCGTGGCAGGTGAACAGGGTTACGTAGGCTTAAAGAAAAAACTTGCGCGCCGCGCGTTGCGACCGATCTGAGTAGCATACCGCTATGGCGCGAGGCGCTCAATAGACCAACCACCATCAAGTTGCCGCTGATAAAGAAGACGATCGTGCAGCCTACCAGGGCGTCCCTTCCAAAACTCAATTCGTTCCGCGCGCAGACGGTAGCCACCCCAATGCGCGGGGCGATCAACTTCGCGACCCTCATAAAGCTTCTCTAATTCGCCCACTTTCTGTTGCAAGATTTCTCGCGAAGCAACTACATCGCTTTGCGGCGACGCGAGCGCGCCGATTTGGCTTTCGCGGGGACGCGTCTTGAAATATGCGTCAGACTCAGCGGCGGAAGTCTGCTCGACGGTACCTTCGACGCGCACTTGCCGCTCGAGTTGTGGCCAGTAGAAGACCAATGCGGCGTGTGGGTTTGTATTCAGCTCGCGCGCTTTCTTGCTTTCGTAGTTTGTGAAGAAGACAAAACCATCGTCGTCGGCTTGCTTCAGCAGCACTAAACGAGCTGATGGCTTACCGCCTGGCGTTGCTGTTGCCAGCGTCATTGCTTCGGCCAGATGAATACCAGCCGCAATCGCTTCGTTCAACCAGCGCTGAAAAAATGTTAGCGGGTCGCGATCGACAGTACGCTCATCGAGAGCATCGGCGGAGCTGTATTGGGGTGGCAAGTCTTTCATTGGTTACTTGTCACCCAGTTTCGTGAATGGCGCAAGGCGGCTGCGCAGTTCGTCGGGTATCGCCACCGTTTCGAAAGTATCGCGTCTTACAGAAGCAAGCACAAAGTGGGCAGACGCGATTAACAGTTCATCGCCCGTGCGTCTTACTTCGAAGTCCAAACGCATCGACTTATTCCCAAAGCGCCCGACATAAACTGAGACCTCCAACAAATCATCGAGCCGGGCGGCGTGATGGAAGTCACACTCGAGGTGAACGCGCGGTAGCCAAACGTCGATCTCCTCAAACATCACGCTGTAGGGCAAGCCTACGGCGCGGAACAATTCGGTCTCGGCGATTTCAAAAAAGCGAATGTACGCGCCATAAAAAATAATGCGCGCCGCGTCGACATCGCCCCAGCGAACTCGCTCTTCGATGGTGTACTTTTTGTGTTCGGGCATTGTTTTAGATCGGCAAAATATTAGCCCCGGATGAACGCGGATGATATGAAGCTAAAAAAGTCTGCCTGACGCCCCGTTTTCATTGCTGATCCGCATTTATCCGGCGCAAATCCGCGGCAACTCCTCTATGTCTTTGAGACTTCCAGGCGACCCATCTCCGCCACCGTGGCGATGAATTCGCGTAGTTCCACGGGCTTCGACAGGTAACGATGATACCCGGCTGCGAGCGCGCGTACTTTGTCTTCTTCCTTGGCGTAGGCGGTGATTGCTATCGACGGAATCCCCGGGACAACCTTGAGCGCCAACACTCTTTGCATTAGTTCGTATCCGTCTTCACCGGGCATGGCGATGTCAGAAATCAACACATCAGGGCGGACACGTTCTATCGACTCGATAGCCTCCGGCGCAGACGACGACGCGGTTACTTGCGCGCCCCGCTGTATCAGCGCCGCGCTGAGCAGGTCCAAAGTGTCTTGATCATCATCGAC
The DNA here is from genome assembly GCA_031365545.1 of Pyrinomonadaceae bacterium. Classification (GTDB taxonomy): domain Bacteria; phylum Acidobacteriota; class Blastocatellia; order Pyrinomonadales; family Pyrinomonadaceae; genus PSRF01. The sequence goes on from JANLYH010000109.1 coordinate 79,126, forward strand.
GATCAGCACGTGCAAGCCAGACAATATCTGCTGCGCTCGCAAGCGCGCTGCGTCCTCCGCAATCTCAGCCGCCGACGTCTCTGACGATTCAACGGTTGCACCTGCCAGCGGCAGCCTCACCATAAACGTAGCCCCGTCGCCGGTGCCACCACTCCTGGCTGCAACCACGCCCCCATGGATCTCCACCAGATGCCTGGCAATGGCCAGCCCTAACCCCAAGCCGCCGTGTTGCCGCGTTGAGGTACTGTCTGCCTGGCGGAATCTATCGAAGACGAAGGGCAGGAAATCCGGACTAATACCTTGCCCAGTGTCGGAGACAACGATCTCAACTTCGGAATCCCCTAAGCGAAGGTCCACGGTCACTCTGCCGCCGGTAGGCGTAAACTTGACTGCATTCGACAGCAGATTCCAAAAGACCTGTTGCAATCGATTTACGTCACCGAGTACGACGCTGGGTTGTGGTTCGAAGTTAACTTCAATCTGAATACCTTTGGCATCGGCCGTTGGACTTACCACATTTATTGCCGCTTCCAACAATGGCGCGAGTTCAACCGGATGCAATTCGAGATACAGATTACCGGTGATAATTCTGGAGACATCGAGAATATCGTCAATGATCTGTGCCTGCGACTTCGCGTTTCGATTTATTGTTTCGATTGCTTTAGCCGCCACGTCCTTTTCCAGAGAGCCGGCCTGAAGCATACGCGACCAGCCGAGGATCGCTGTCAGCGGAGTGCGCAATTCATGAGAGACGGTGGCGAGGAATTCATCCTTCAGCCGATTCGACTCTTCCGCACTCGCTCTCGCAGTACTTTCGCGTTCGAGCAGGCGCACATTTTCGATGGCTACAGCCGTCAGATTTGCAGCCATACGCATGGCAGTCGCGTGCTCATTGCCATAAGCAGCCTTCTCATAAGTTTGAACTTCAATCGTTCCAACGATTCTACCCATCACGGCCATTGGCGCGGTGAGGGACGACTGTGGGCGCAGTCCATTGTCTGGACCAACGAGCACCGCTGGATGACCAAGAGTGTCGGTTTGGTAATCGTTGCTGATGATCACTTGATTCGTTCTAACGGCGCGACTATTTATTCCCGTGAGGTTTACCGGCATGGGTGGCAGCTCTCCCGTGTCGATCTCTTTGCCGTCGCCCCAGCCGTAGCAGGCAGTACGCACGTCGTGAACAGAATCGTAAAGTGAAACAAAGAGTCCCTCGCAGGGAACCGCCAAGAGGGTGAACTCACGCAGGCCGCGAAAGATTGCCAGTAGGTCGCGCGCCGTGCCCAGCGTTTGCGCGAGGCCGGCAACTTTTTCAAGTAACCGCTCATATTCCGACAACGCGCGCAGATCCGCCTGGCGCAGTGTTTCTTCCGCCTGTCGTCGGGTGGTGATGTCACGCGCTACGCCCTGCACGCCGACGGGCTGGCCCTGAAACAACATCAACCGGCTGCTAATTTCCAGAGTGAAGAGCCGGCCATCTTTGGTGCGCACATCAACTTCGTAATTCGTCCGTTCTTCACCGGCCAACTTGCGTTCCGTCATCAGCCGGGCGCTGTCAGTGGATCCCAAGGTGAGAAACTCCGATATATTCATTCCCAGAAGTTCGCGTTGCGAATAACCCGTGATCGACTCGACGGCCTTATTAACCGAAGTCATATTGCCTTGAAGATCGAGCGTGAAAACTATGTCATTCGCGTTTTCGACAAGTTCACGATAGCGTTCTTCACTTTCTGCCACTGCCATCTGCGAACGTGCAGCCCGGGCGAGCGCGCGCATTTGAGAACGTATCGCAGCAAAGAAGAGAAGACTGAGGAACACTCCGGCAGCGAGGCCATAGGGAGACCAGGTCTGGCGAGCAAAAGCAATGAATGTGAAGAGCAGGCCGGCGGCGAGAACCAGATACGGGGTGAGGCGGCGTCCACGCTGGTAGAACTCAAGTCTAGGCGTTGCTGGCATATTTCGAATTGGGGCTTCGAGTTGTGGGTTCAGAATTTGATGGACTTAAAGAACCCTTTTCCTTAATCCCAAAACCTTTACCGAACACGGCTGGTTCGTCGTCGCATGAAGTCCATTAAGACAAATTGCGACAGGTTGTCGGGATTGGCAAAGTAGGCCTTGCCATTCGTCATCGCGCTCATCTGCTTCACAAATTCGACCAGATAAAAATCACTTGCCAACATGAAAGTGTTGATCATTATACCCGCTTTGCGACAAGCCTGGACTTCTTTGAACGTCGCCTCCATTACGAATGGATCGCCGCCCATAGAGTTCTTGTAGATCCGGCGGGTAGGACCTGAAGTAGGACCCGCATTCCTGCCGGTCTTGTGGCTGCGCACAGTACTGTTTCGTCCGGAGTGGACAGGCTGGAAAGCCTGTCCTACACCTTCAACAAAGCAGGCTGTGGGTTTGCCGTCAGTCACCATCACGATCTGTTTCATCTCTTTGCGTTGCGACTGGAGAATACGTCGCGCCAGACGCAAGCCCTCGGCTGTATTGGTGTGATAAGGACCAACCTGCGTAGTGGCGAGTTTCGCGATCGGCAATTCTTCGGCGCTGTCGTGGAAGAGCACGATCTTCAGGGAGTCGCCGGGATACTGCGTGCGAATCAGGTGTGCCAGTGCCAGGGCGACCTTCTTAGCGGGAGTAAAACGATCTTCACCATAAAGAATCATCGAATGTGAACAGTCAAGCATCACGACTGTAGCGCACGACGATTGGTAGTCACACTGGTGAACGTGCAGATCGCCATACTCAAGATTGAGCGGAACCGTTAAGCCTTCGCGCTGGATCGCCGACAAGAGGGTGGTGTTTACATCGAGATTGATCGTGTCGCCAAACTCGTAAGGCTTGCTCGCTGCCGCGGCTTCAACACCGGTGGAGAGATGCGGCGTGTCATGACGTCCCAGCGAACTCTTTCCCAAACTGCCAAGCAGATTTCTGAGTGTCTTGTATCCAAGGAAGTCGAGTCCCTTTTCGGTGACTTCAAACTTTACGTGGCGCGGCAGTGGCTCCGAGACTTCGGGTGTGCCTTTTCCCGGTTGCTGCCGTCGTTGCGGCGGAGGTTCTTCGCTGAGTTTCAGATAACCTTCCTCAACCAGCCGCTCGATCAATTGATTGAGCATCTCTTCAAGCAACGAACCTTTAAACCGACCTTCGTTGTCGGCGAGCATTTCCTGAGCCTGACGCTCATCGAGCAGGCCCTGATCCAGCAGTGCTTGCAACAGCGCGCGTCGCAGCGCGTCGAGTGAAGTGTCTTGCGGGCGCCGTTCGCGCGTCCAGTAATAGTCGTCGTCGTAACCGGAGTCGAGCAGGGAATCAGATAGACCTTCCATCAAGTCGCCCAGGTTGAGCGACGAGATGTCGACGCCCTTGAATTTGGAGTATCTCGTAAACTTCATTGCCGAAAAATTTGCCGCGGATTCACGCGGATAAACGCGAATCTGAAAGTACGAACAGAAAGTTACAGCTCAGGAGATCAAGAAGACTCCGGCTCTCCGGTTTCATTCTTTGAGAGCAGCGTTTCCATCAAAGTCGGATGGTCACCTCTTAGTTTGCGTATATTATCGAAAACCATTCGCTTGAACTCAGGCTTGAGTCCAAAACTAAACAACATTCCGACCTCGATCTCGGTAGCGCGAAGATAGTTAAGGAGCTGTGCTTCATGCGCGTGATCTAGTGCCCGCCCGGCTTTCAATTCGATAAGGACTCGCTTATCGATCAGCATGTCAGCAGTGAAGTCTCCAATCTTCTTTCCGCGAAACCAGACTGGAACCTCGATTTGTCGAAGTACTGGAAGCCCGGTCGATGTGAGAGCCACTTCAAATGCCGCCTCATAAACAGACTCAATAAACCCATGCCCCAACTCGTTGTAAACCTCGTAGAAAACGCCAATTATCTTTTCGGTCAGCTTCCGATGTTTAAGCGCCGCATCATTCTCTTTCATGGCAAAGCCCTCAAGCGGAAAGTTGAAGCGGTATTCTTTAGACCCCCCTCGTACGTCTAAGCGGTAATAGTTCAGATTCGCGTGTATCCGCGTTAATCCGCGGCAAGATTTCTTAACTGTACTTTCCCGTCTCGGTCAGATCGTCGTAGATCATTCCGCGACGATCTTTCTTAGCTTTAGTTACCGCCGTGTAGCCGCCTTCTTCATTGCGACTGATCTTGTTTTGTGCGTAAAGACCCTCCAAAACAAATTCGCAGGCGGCGATCAACTGAGCAGTGTCCGACTCCTGGAAAGCAAACGGAATAATCGCAGTTTCAATTAACTCCGGGACCGCTTCGAGCAGCGTGCGGCATTCCTGCGCCGAGGCAGTGTCCGCAAGCCTGAGATTGTTTCCAGTCTCAAACCACTGCACCGTCTGCGCAAAGTCGATGCCGACAAAGTAGCCTTCAAATACTTCGCCCGCCGCGCGCTTGATCAGATCTTTCGCGATACGACTGGCGCCGATCTGTTCACCCTCGTATTCGAGTTCCATCTTGCCGGTCATTGAGGGAATCGCTGCGTAGACATCGGAGATGCGCGGCACAATTTCTTCTTCGCCAGTCAGCAACGCGCGCCGCTCAGCATTTGATAGCACCGACTCGATGACGGTGATTGGCAGGCGCTGCGAAACGCCCGAATGCTTATCGACTCGGTTGTCGTCACGCGCTTCGAAAGCAATCTGCTCGACGAGTTCACGAACAAACTCAGGAATGTTCAAGCGTGAGGTCGAACCTTCCGGGCCGTCTATTCCCTGACGATCTACCCACGCCTCCTGACGAGTGATTTCAACTGCAGTCTGCAATTCGGCAGGGTAGTGGGTGGTGATTTCAGCCCCGATGCGATCCTTCAGTGGCGTAATAATTTTTCCGCGCGCCGTGTAGTCCTCTGGATTCGCCGAAAAGATCAGCATTACATCAAGCGGCAGTCGCACCGGATAACCCTTAATTTGCACGTCGCCTTCCTGCATGATGTTGAAGAGACCGACCTGGATCTTGCCGGCGAGATCGGGCAATTCGTTGATGGCGAAGATGCCGCGATTGGCCCGCGGCAGCAGTCCATAGTGAATTGTCAGCTCGTCGCTCAACAGGTGACCGCCCTTAGCAGCCTTGATTGGATCAACGTCGCCGATGATGTCAGCGATGGTTACATCAGGGGTGGCAAGCTTCTCGACAAAACGTGAATCACGATCGATCCAGGCGATGTGCGTTGAGTCGCCATGCACGTGTAGCATCTCGCGGCCGTACGCAGAGATGGGCTGGAAAGGATCGTCGTTAACTTCCGAACCGGCGATGATTGGAATTTGCTCATCGAGGAGTTCAGTGAGTTGACGAATGATCCGGCTCTTGGCCTGTCCTCTGAGGCCGAGCAGGATTACGCTGTGGCGCGCCAGGATTGCATTGACGAGTTGCGGGACGACAGTTTCGTCGTAACCAACAATACCGCGGAAAAGTTTTTCACCGCTCTTAAGCTTCTTTATCAGATTGGCGCGCAACTCGTCTCTTACAGAGACGCCTTTGTACCCGCTCTGCCTAAGTTCACCAAGGGTCTTGGCCTGTTCAGAGATTTTTGGACTACTCATAGAAACCCTGCGATTGATTCAGAATATTAAATTGGGGGAAGACTATCTTAGTGGGTAACGGGTGAAAAGTGAAAAACGGTTCCGAGTTTCAGGTTCCAAGTTTCAAATTTGAGCGAGTTTCGGCTCGCGGCGGTTTCTAAGAAAGGAGGCAAGTGCCGGACGTCAAAACCTGGAACTCGAAAATTGAAACTCGAAACTTTCACCTATCATGCCGTCCTCGACGAGTTTCCGGACATGCGCCAGCACGGCGCGTTCGGCCAGCGCATATGCCTTCGGAGACACGTCAGTATAGACGCGAGCCACAACATCCTTAGGCGTGGTTGCACCCTGGCGAACCGCCTCCAGTATTTTTTCTTCCCGATCCAACCGATGCGAAATGTACTCATCGATCTTCCGATAAGGATTAGCAATCGCTGGCCCGTGGCCGCCGAAGATGACAGAAAGATTTGGCAGGGCGCGCATGCTTTCGAGCGAATGTAAATAGTCGCGCATGTTTCCCTCAGGCGGATCGATCAAGACCGAGCCGAGACCGACAATGTTGTCGCCCGAGAGCAGCGTGGCGGTCCGTTCCTCGTAAAGACAAAGATGGCCGCGTGCGTGTCCGGGCGTGTGCATTACTCTGAAGGCAATTCGTGGCTCGCCTTCAAGAACCAAAACGTCTTTGTCACTCAGGTATGTATCTACCTGAATGTCCTCAAGCGCATCGGCGGTAAATTGATGGGCGAAGACGCTGAAGTCATCCAAATGCGAACGGAGCGCCCTAACTCCGCCAACGTGATCGGGATGTACGTGCGTTAGCAGAATGCCACGCATTGTTCGACCTTCCGCCAGCAGTGAATCGACCGCTGCGGCAAGCGCAAGTTGTTCATCTTCATAGGGAGAGCCCGGATCGATGACCAGTAAGGATTGCGATGTATAGATCAGATAACAGTTTGTATGCGTTGCTGGTGGCTTGGTCGGCGTGCGGACCGGAAAGCAAATATAGTTTGGACGAAACTCGATGCGGCGCACGGGTTCGCGAGCGGCGTTTGGTGATGACAAAAATCGCTCGACGAGATCATCCGTAAGACCAGCGGACAAAGTTTTCAACGCATGCAGAACCGGGGGTACCGCCAGAATCTGCGAAGCTTGCCAGCGAGCATAAGCAGCAGCGGCGCCGATCCATTCGCCACTTTCGAGTTCGCCGTCTTCAGCCACTTGCGCGCGTTGCTTCGATGGACACTTGACCAGGAAAAACCAGGTGTCGAAACGTCGCGCGCTAAAGGGCGGCGTCACCCAACGGCCGACGAAGGTGAAGTCTGCGGCGTCAAGATGTAGTTCGTAGTGTTTGAGCAGGGCGGGCCATGACATTCTTCCCGCTAGTAGATCATCAAGCAGAGAAGCACGCTGTCCTTGCGTCAAGGCTTCGCCACCGCGCGCAACCAAGACGCCAGTTTCTTCAAACAACTCGCGCGCCGCACAGCTGATCGCAGTCGCCAGCTCTGCTTCGGTCGCGTGGGCAACCAGCACTTCCGCATCTGCCGGATCAAATTGGCCACCGGGGAAGGCGTGAAAACCGCCAAGGAAGGAAAGCTTTTCACTGCGACGCACGAGAAAAACTTCCGGATCGGCAGGGTTGGTGTTGTGACTAAGGAGAATTACCGCAGCAGCGTCTTTAGGTCTCGCAGCGTCCTTTGTGGGTGGAAACTGTGGGTGGTGTGCGATGCGATTGGTCACCTGGAGACTGGCATGGCGGCTCTATTGCAGACACCGCCCTTTCCATTAATGCATGTGGAGAATTTTGACTAGCGCTCACAGTGTCGCAGGCAGTCTCGATACGCTATTATGCAACGTCTTCTGACGTCTCCCGGTCGCCGAGTACACTTGCCATACGCTTTCCGACATTTGGTCCTACAACGAGAGGTTTTATCAGGCTTCGCTACCGTCTCCATCGTGGTTGACGAATTTGTGTTTTGCCCAAAACTTGGTGACGCTAATGAGCGTGACGTCTGAGGCGTAACAGCAAGCAGGATGAACAACACAGACAGGCGAACGAGATTGCTTTTCATCTTTTGATCTCCTTATATAGAAAGTTCAGCTCGCATACAAAAAACCTGACGAAGCATGTCAGGGTTTACGACCAGCGAAATCGCTCGCCATCACCCGGGCCCCACGGCACCCCGCGCATGTGATAGCCGCCTTCTTCCCAGAAGCCCGCCTGATCGTGTTCGAGAAAGCGCACGCCCTTGACCCACTTCGCCGACTTCCAGGCGTAGAGTTGCGGAATGATCAAACGGACCGGGCCGCCGTGTTCCGGAGGAATCGGAGCGCCGTCGTGCGACCAGGCGAAAAGCGAATCTTCGTTGAGGAAGTATTCGATGGGAACGTTGGTAGTCCAGCCATGGTCGTAGCCAAACGCTACTACAAACTTTGCTTCCGGCTTGACCCCGACAAGCTGCGCCAATTGGCGCGCGGGTATGCCGCCCCACAAATTATCCAGACGCGACCAGCGCGTAACGCAATGGAAGTCGGCATAGACTCGCGCCGCCGGCAGTTGCATGAATTCATCGAGCGACCACTCTTGCGGATGCTCGACTAACCCATCAACCGCAAACGACCAGGTCGCTAGATCTACATCCGGTGTTCCGTGGGCATCGAGCACCGGCCACTTCTTGGTGCGCGACTGTCCCGGAGGCATGCGATTTTCGCGCCTTGTGTCCGGGCTGATGATGACGTCCGCCCCACCGATCTCTTCGGGCTTGCGCGGATCGGCGGATTGGTATTTCGGATCTTTAATTAGGTTGTTGAGAAAACTCATCGTTACGAACTGCCTTGCCTCGTTCTGTCTCACTCTCCGGCTCGAGTTCGGTCAGGCCGGCAGCAATCTCTTCTTTCGCTTGCAGCCGGCGCCACTTCCGAGCAGCATCTTTGACCTCTTCAGTTGGTCCCCAGTGGTTCTGGTTTGAGTGGCCAATTCCGCCACCTTGACCTGCATTCGCTTTGCCTTTCAGTATTGCCATCCGCGGTGATAATTATTTTTTCGACTGCCTTTCGGCCAGAGCCAGCAACTCTTCCGGCATCCACTTGCCGACACCTTTCTTCGTCGACTCTTCAATGCCGGCGGTGCGATCGTGCCAGTCGTCGCTATCACCCTCCGGCCCGCGTTGGCTTTCGTAATTCTCAGTCTGTTCTAAACTCAAAATGATTCCGTCAACCACTTCCCGCCAATCCTGGTATTGGATACCACGTCTGACGATCGGCAGTCCCGCTGACCAGTCCTCTTCAGGCGCACGTGCATCCTGTTCGGGTATTGTCAGGTTATGCAGCGAGGGAAACGGCTTCCCGCTAAACTCCTTTACGAGTTGGTCCTTAATTTCTTTGTACGACGCCTGCGGCGTTGCGGCTCTGAGTGCTTGCGCGCGGCGAAAGAGATCAGACGTGCTGGTGGCTTCGTGGGTCATGGAATTCAATAATTCTGCGCTTTGATTGGTGGTTGATTACGCCAATACTTTACACGCCGAACCGCTCTCGGTACAACAAAGCTAGAGGTCTCGCTCTTGAGGCCACCCTACCAAGGCGATGCCTGTTCGCTGCACCCCCAGGAATAAAGTAAACTGCCTTACACGATGCCCGAGTCAATGCTTTCAACCGCGTCTGATCAAGTCGCAGTTAATCCCAAGCCCACTTGTCATATTTGCGGACGCGCAAGCGATCGGCGAATACCAATAGGAGAACTGCCGGCTGATATTGGAGAGCTCTTGGAAGCAAACGCCGGCCTGGCGCGCGAAGTGACCGAGGTTTGCCCTCATTGCGTTGAACTATTTAAGCGGGGCAAGGCGCAGATCGATTCTCACAACGTTGTTTTTGAGCGGACTGATCACGTCTTGCCGACCCCGCTGCGAATGGATGCAGATGAACGCTTCACTGGACGTGGTGTAACCATTGCCTTCCTCGACTCAGGTTTTTTCGCTCACGACGATCTAACCAAACCCGCGAACAGAATCGTTGCTTACCACAGCATCTTCGACGCCGAAGATGACCACACCTCCCTGGAGACAACTGACGTTGCCAGTTGGCATGGCATGATGACCTCGGTCGTGGCTGCAGGAAATGGTTATCTCTCAGACGGCTTCTATCGCGGTATCGCGCCGGAGGCAAGAGTGGTGCTGGTAAAGGTTGGGCGCACCGGACACATTCCCGATGAACAGATTGCGCGCGGCCTCGAATGGGTGTTGACCAACAAGAAGAAATACGACATCCGTGTCGTCAACATTTCTGCGGGCGGAGACTTTGAACTGCCATACCTGGAAAGTGCGTTGTGCCAGGTTGTCGAGCGCGCGGTGCGCGAAGGGTTGATCGTAGTTTGCGCCGTCGGCAACGCGGGCATGATGCAGGGCCATCCAGTCCTGCCGCCGGCGAATTCCCCGGCAACAATTTCAGTAGGTGGACTCGACGATCAGAACTCGCTCGATCGGGCCCGGCGCGGAATGTATCGGTCGTCATACGGGCCAACGATCGATGGCTTGCAAAAACCAGAAATTATCGCACCAGGCATTTGGGTGGCGGCTCCGATTCTGCCGGCGACACCGACGGCTGATGAAGCCCAACTCTGTTCCGAGCTCGATGCTGCAGCCGACGCTGATTTGCGAGAAATTATCAGTGCTCATCCCGGAGTGGACAAGGATTTCGACGAAGCGCGCGATCTGCCTACGCCGCTGCTGCGGCAACTAATCACGATCAAACTCAGAGAAGGCAACGTAATCAGCCCGCACTACAAGTACGTTGACGGGACGTCTTTTGCGTCGCCGATAGTTGCGTCCATAGCGGCCTGTATGCTGGAGGCGAATCCGGGTTTGACTCCGCAGCAAGTAAAGCGAATTCTGATTGACACAGCCGAACGTGTGCCTGGGATTGAAGTTGAAAGGCAGGGTTGGGGAGTTGTCGCACCGCGCCGTGCGGTTGAGATCGCCCTGGCCACCCGGGGCGGGCGCTAGTCTCAGCCGACGATCTAGTTGCGTGGTAGACACTGCGCGAGGCGTGTGCAACAATTCTCCTAAACCAATCAGGCCAATTTAGGAAGTAGAGGAGCGTTACCCGAGATGTCAGAGAATGAAACCGCGCTTGAGGCGAGTGCGATTGAAACACCAGTTGAGAGTCCGGCAGCAGTCCCAACGGAGGACATTTCGTATCACGCGGTCGAGAAAGATGGCGTAGTAACTGCGATCTGGGAGATGAATGGGCGTAAGCACATGCGGACCATTGATCCAAGATCGCGACAGGGACAGGATATCCTTCGTCTCTATACTACCGAGCATCATGACGAGACCGTTCCGGCGGAAACCAGCGAAGCAGCCTCATCTTAATCCGTCAGTGAATCACGCCGGGTTTACCAGGTTCAAATTCCCGAATCAGCTGGTCCACCCTCGGTGTACTAGATAGATTGCAACGTCCCCAACCGCCTAAACCCCCAACATCCGTATCAGTTCAACAAGCGGGCTGGGCTGAAACCGCCGGCTGGGAGTTACCCGGATCGGTTGCAGCGCCTACGCAGTGTCGTGTTTGCTCTGTCACACGACTCTTTCAGCCACGCTAAGCGAATCCGAGAATTTGAACGAAAAACCAAAAGCTCCATGATTTTATGTAGTCTGGTTGCCGGCTATCCGGTTGGAAGTCTGGAAAACCCGCGGTTTTTGCCGCCAGCCTATCCTCCCACCGCTTGGAATGTTGCTTGCCTGTTGGGCTGCAAAGCCATTTTCCTTTCTACCGAACAAGCGGGTCCCAGGCATCATTTCAAGGCGCCAACTAGTTAGAAGTCGTTCCCAAAAGAATTAGTTTTCTGAAAAATAGAAGGAGGAGCTGTTATGCGAAGCGTTTTGCGCTTGCTGGCAAGTGGGTTAATCCTAAGCTTTCTTTTTGTGGCCTCGGCCTATTCACAGGGCACCCAAACTGGAGGCATCACCGGGGTTGTGACTGACCAGGGTGGCTCCCTTGTAAAGGGCGCTACCGTTGAAGTGATCAGCGAAAACACCGGCCGATCAGTTCGAACAGTCACCGTCGGCGAGGATGCAGCGTTTACCGCTACGTTGTTGCCCCCGGGCGGCTATCGCCTCGAGGTGACCGCCAACAACTTTAAGAAGGCCGTGGTCGCGGGCGTCAGAGTAAACATTACTGAGACCACGCGCCAGGACGTTAGCCTGGAAGTCGGGAAAATTCAGGAGACGGTTAATGTAGAGGCAGCGCCCTCGCTGATCAATCCATCAAGCGCTCAAACCGGACAGGCGATTGACGCGCAGACTCTAAACACTCTGCCGCTGGCATCGCCCAACTTCCTGTTTCTGCTCTCGCTTTCCTCGGGCGTTTCCGGCGAGCCGACGGATGTGCGAACTGCGGGGCGAGGAACCGCCGACGTTAGTGTGAACGGACAGCGCACGAGCAATAACAGCGTTTCCCTTAACGGCATCAACGTTAACGACTTCAATCTCGCGCACTTCGACACGGTGCCGCTGCCGAATCCCAACACCCTGCAGGAAATGAAAGTTGCAACCTCGCTTTACGATGCCACTCAAGGCAGCAAGGGTGGCGGCGCGCTGGGCCTGGTCACCAAGACCGGCACGAAAGACTTTCACTACGACATCTATTGGCAACATCGCAACGACTACCTGAATGCCAACGAGTACTTCTTTAACAAGAATGGTACGAAGCGCGGTCGTCTGTTGCAGAATGTTTTCGGCGGCAGCGCCAGCGGCCCAATTCCTAAAGTTGGAGGCTTCTGGTTCTTCAACTACCAGGGCGTGCGCGCTCGCAATGGCATCGATCCAAACGGATCAAGCACGATACCGATTGTGCAACTGTTTCCCACCGCAGTCGATGGGACTGTGAATGCCACCGATCTTGCTGCCAGGTTCGGCCTTACTGCGGCGCAGATTGATCCGGTGGCCGTCAGAATTTTGAACCTGAAAGACGCTCGTTTTGGCGGGCAATTTCTGGTGCCTCGCTTTGGCCAGGGTGGCTGCGGCGCGGTATCAAACCCGACAGCGGCCCTTTCGGCGCAAAACTTTACTTGCAGCTTTTCAGCAATAGCGCCAATTAGAGATAACCAATACACCATTAGCTACGATCGCAGCTTCCGCGGCGACAAGGACAAGATCACCGGAACCTGGTTCTGGGATGAAGGTTCTGTTGCCAAGCCTTTCGGGACCGACACCAGCTTGACGAATCCGCGCAACGACTTTCAGTGGAATCGTTACCTGGCGATAACTCATACACACTTGTTTAGCCCGACCAAGGTCAATGAGCTGCGCCTTGGTTACAGCCGCTTCCTGTTTGGCAACGTTCCGGTCGATACACATCAGGCAGCCGATGTCGGCGCCCAGCCTAACGGACAGTTCACCGGGCTATATCGCGTTGCCGTTACGGGACTGTTCTCTTTGGGAACGGGCGTCAACGATGACCGCGGGACGATCTCAAATACCTACAACGTCGTCGAGACTTTTTCGATGATCGCCGGCAAGCACAGCCTCCGAATGGGTGGTGAGGCGGTGCAATATCAGTTGAATCGCTTCAACAACTTTGCGGTTCGTGGTTCGCTGACCTTTGGCAGCACCTCAGGAACTGGTAATACGTTCACAGCATTTCAAAACTTTCTGCGCGGCGCGCCCACCGCACTACAATCAGCCTTTGGTGATCCGGCGAGAAACTTCGTGGCTACAGACTACGCTGCGTTCATTCAGGATGATTACCGCCGCACTTCGCGCATGACTTTCAATATTGGTTTGCGCTGGGAAGCAATGAGCTTTGGTCACGATAAGCTCAACCGTGCCGGCATTTTTGATCCAGCTCTGGCCGCCGCCGGTCGCAACCCGTTTCTGATTCCCGAGGCGGTTAATCTAGGCGGATTCACGGGCACTCCGGGCGTGCGCAATTGCGCTTTGATCAGGTGCCGCGACGACAACAACTTTGCGCCGCGCGTCGGTGCTGCCTGGGACATCTTCGGTGATCAGTCCACGGTGTTGCGAGCCGGTTATGGTATCTACTACCAGCGCCTCTCTAACCAGAACATCCTGCAGAATTCACTAGCCGCGCCATTTACAGTGCAACCACTAGAAAGTCGCGCGGTTCCGACCACTCTGCAACTGGCGAATCCCCTTGCGGGCCAACCGCCACCATCGATCGTGGCAACCGCGTACATTCCTACGGCAACTTTCTTTGCGGGACTACGACGTATCAGCGGAGCCGGACCGCTGGACGTCAACGATCCCAATGTGGGCCCGATCTTCGTCAATGCGGCGGGCCAACAATGTCTCAACTACGGGGGCACTGCGACGAACTGCTCAATCAATCTGGCTTCGTTTACCAGTGCGCCGCGTGATGCTTATACGCCGTATACACAGCAATGGAACTTCACCGTACAACGTCAACTGAAAGCAGGCTGGGCAATTGAAACTGGTTATGTCGGCTCGCATTTCATTGGCGGCATCGGAATCTGGGATCCGTTTATTGCCAAATTGGCCAGTCCCGCAAGCCCAATCGTTGTTCGTGACATGAACGGCGTTGCCTACAACATCACAACCAACACTGTCGCCAACGAGGAACTGCGTCACCAGATCCTCGGTCTCTCGCGAAAGCGGGGATCGCGCTACTCAGGGAACATCGGCTTCGCTAACTACAGTTCCTGGCAAACCACGTTGTCGCGAAGGCTGCATCGCGGTCTCTATTTCCAGGGTGCGTACACTTACTCGAAGACCGAAGACAATGTCAGCGGTTCGCTGAGTACCGACGAGCTGAATGCAACTCGCGCTGGTCAGAATGGTGGCAATATCTATAACGATCAATCCAACGCCGGACAGAATAAAGCCCGCGGTGATTTTGATCGTCCGCACCGCCTCGTCGTAAGTTATGCTTATAACATTCCGGTGATGAAGAACAGCTTCATGGATAATCCCGTTTTCAAGGGTTGGACTGTAAGCGGAATCGTCACTTACCAAAAGGGCCTGCCGTTCTCAGTGACCGACAGCACCAGCGGTGGTTTGTTCGGTACCGCCGGCGGCACAGCGCAGTTTCTGTGCACTCGGATCACCGACGCATACACTCGCGGAACGACGGAACAACGGCTCACCAATTACCTGAATCCGGCTTGCTTTGGAACGTCGCCAACGCTACCCAACAGCGCCGGCTCCGGAGCCACTGGCTGGGGCACCGCGCCACGCAACGCGTTTCGTGCGCCTTACCAACAGAACTGGGACATTTCGCTCCAGAAATCGTTCACGATAAAGGAGTCGCACTCGTTCCAATTCCGGATGGACACCTTCAATCTGTTTAATCACCCAATCTTCACAACGCCGTCGTCGGTAAACATTGCGACCCTGTCGACGTTTACGAAGATTACCGGTACCGCTGTTCCGGCACGGTTGATTCAGTTTGGATTGAAGTATAGCCACTGACCCTCGGGTCTTTGGAAAAACAACCTGGCCGGGCGGAAAGAGAATCCGCCCGGCTTCGTTTTAGCGACAGGTGTTTTACCAACCACCGGTTTTTGCGTTAACCTACCGGCAAATAATAGTTTCAGATCTTCAGGACATCAGAGTGTTGCACTTTTCTTGTTATCCTCAGGCTTTGATCCTCGCGCTGGTAATCGGCTCGCCCATTCTGGCCCAGCGCGACCGCGATACTTACTCCAACGCTTCTGCAAACGCACTGGAAGTTGTGGGACAAGTGCGGCTGGCCGAGACCGGTCTGCCGGCCAATAGGATTTCGGTCCGCCTGGAGAGATTTGGCGGCGGCCTCGTCGATCAGATGGATACCGACAGCGGCGGCCGCTTTCGCTTCGCAAACCTCCAGCGTGGTTATTACAAAGTTGTAGTTAATGCGCCGGGCTACCGGGCCGTGCAACAGGATGCCGATCTGCAAGTAGTGTTTCGCGCCTACCTCGTGTTTGAACTGACGACCGAAAATTCTAACGCTATAACCTTGATCGACGTCATTGATGCCCGAGCTCCGGCGCAGGCACGCGAAGAATTGGTGCGCGGCCGTGAGGCTCTCAGCAAGAAGAGTTACCCGGAAGCGGTAGAGCATTTGCAAAAGGCAATCGGCTCTTATCCGTTCTTTTATGAAGCGCACCTTTTACTGGGAACTACCTTCGTAGATCAACGTGAATGGCAGAAAGCTGAAGGAGCGTTTCAGAACGCCCTGGAGCTCAAAGCGTCGAGCGCCCCGGCGATGCTTTCCCTGGGTGAGGTCTACTGGCGACAAAATCGTTACGAGGAAGCGGAAAAGGCTTTGCTCGACGGCTTGAAGCTCGACGATAAATCCTGGCACGGCTATTTCACACTCGCGCGTCTCTACTGGGACCGGGAGAACATCGCGAAGGCCGCACCAGCTATCGGCCACACGCTGCAACTAAAACCTGAATTTGCCGAAGCTCATTTGTTAGCGGGGAATATTCTGCTAAAAGTTAACCAGCAGCAACGCGCTCTGGCTGAATACCAGGAGTACTTGCGTCTGGAACCCAAAGGCGAGTTCGTCGTACAAACTCGCGAGCTGATACAACAACTAAACAAGGCCATCGGTGAAAATAAGAAAAGCAGCAACTGACGACGCCCCGGCACTCACCCGTATCGCGCATGATGCCAAGCGCCATTGGGGCTATCCCGAGCATTGGCTCCAGCACTGGCAAGACGACCTGACGATCACTCCGGATTTCATCGCCGGCAATGACGTCTACGTAGCTGAAGACGAGGCCGGCCTGCTTGGTTTTTACGCGCTAATCATCAAGCAGGAAAAAGCCGAGCTGGATCACCTATGGGTAACGCCCCAACACCTCGGCACCGGCGTAGGCAAGAAGCTGTTCCTGCATGCGATGCAACACGCAGCCAGGGAGCGCGTTGCTGAAGTCGAAATTTCATCCGACCCAAACGCCGAAGGTTTTTATCGCAAGCTGGGAGCACACCGCATCGGCGAAACTGTTTCTGAACTTGATGGCCAACCACGCACCCTGCCGCTCCTGAGAGTTGAACCAGGGATTAGTGAAAAAAGTGAAGGGTGAAGAGTAGAGAGTCAAAAGAGTGACACCCTGCTCTTTACTTTTCACCGCCTTACGGCGCAAACCTCTGTCGATACTCACCTGACGTAATAAACGCCTTGACCATTTCCGCGGCGACATAGTCCCCGTTGAACTGGTTCAGCTTGTTCAACCAGAAATTGTAGCCGTCGAAGTTTAGCCCCGCTTCTGGTGGATCGTTTGGATTGCGCCGGAGGTAGCCGAAGTATTGCATCAACACAAAGGCGCGGTTGAGCTCCTGTTGGCCGAGCGTTGAGTTTTCAGCCACGCGGCGCAACGCGCGTCCGCGAGCGGCGGTATCCGCAGTGTTACCTGCCCCTCCAAATTCGTTGATCGCAGCGGTCCGTTCTGCTGACGGCGGCGAAGCAACTCCGGCATGCGCGTAGAGCCCATCCACAAATTGCGTCGGCGTTTGCGAAGTTGCCAGCACGCTTGCCAAACTCGAGCGCGCACCAAAGGCCGCAGCGTAAGCCTTCTTGTTGTCTTCGAGCTTTGTCTGCCAGTTAGAGCTGCCAACTACCACACCCTGTCCGATCAATTGCGTGTCAGGGAGAAACTCATTGAACCTGAGCGGCACCGGTGTACCGGGCAAATTGCCGTACCCTGCTTTGTAAAACCTGTAGACCAGGTAACCGGTTTCCTGAAACTCAATAGAGAGGAAGAAGGCTGCGGAAACATTAACGCGCTTCAACTGAATGCATTGCGCGTTAGTACCGCAGGAGGTGATTTCATTGACCCAGAACGCCAGCCCGCTGGCATCCGGCTCACGATTCAGGAAGTCGCGGTAATGCTGCGTCACAAAAAACTGCGGATCGTCGATCTTGCTTGGCGGCAACGCACCAAACGCGAGGCCACTCAATCCCTGACTCAGCGCATCGTCGGCGCTGGTGAAAATCGAGCCATCGCTCAGGAAGCCATCCCGAAATCTGTCCGGGAAACCGTCGATGCGCGGCGCGCCGCCATTGCCACCGGTGCTCTCAAACGCTCCGGAGGCATCCTCGATAACGTAAACGTTTCCAGGGCCATCGACGGTTAGGCCGTGCAGAAAAAGATTGTTGTCGATGGAAAGACCTGCAACACAAACCTCGTCGCGATCGGCGCGACCGTCGGCGTTGTCATCATAAAGCGCAAGCATGACCATATCGTTGCCGGCGGAATGGGAAAACACGACGCCACGAGAATTAGCGGCAACTTCCAGCGGCGCATCGTTAGAGAAACGGTAGGAGTAATAAGGCGTGGTGGACAGCGTATCTGGTATACCGTCGTTGTCTGTGTCGCGAACTATCCGCAGTTCATCGGAATGGAAATCCGCGATCAACAGATCATTGTTTGGCAACAGGGCCAGCGCGTTGGCGTTGTAAAGTTTGTTATCGCCGACGAGTACCAACTCGCGCGTGCGCGAGTTGTCAAAACCACCCGTCGCCGGATCGCGCACAAGTAGGATTACTCCTGGTGATGGTTCATTATTAGGATCGTTGGGATTCGCAGAATTGTAGTAACCGCTAGACGAGATAACCACAAACTCGCGACCCGTTTTTGAAGTACCGGATACAACTGCAGCGGCCGAACGCAGCCCATAATCGGTGCGCAGGTTGTAAGTGGTCGAACTATCGCTGCGATAATCGCCGTTTGTATCTAGCGCAACCACCAGCACGCCGATGAGCGTGTTGTTTAGGGTCGCGGAATAAACTTCGTATCTTGCGCCGGAGCGACCGACGGCAATGTCAAACGAACCGCCCGAGGAATCAAAGGTGGTGCGCTGGTCGGCGATTAGATCACCATTGCGATCGACAAACTCTTCATCAGTACCCGCCGCTGAAATCAAACTCACTTGCGAGGTATGCAGGATTTGAGTGAGTGGCGTGCCCACCTGGACGCCAGTAATAGCGGGAATATTTAATGTGTTTGCGGGACGGGGAACGGATAGTTCGCCCCTGGGAGCGTTCGATCCATCGCGCCGAAGCGCAGTTGTTTCAGCCGGTCGGGTTGCCTGTTGCGCCTGCACCGGCGCATAACCATTCGCCCTTCCTTTTTGTTGGCCACCAGTCTCCGGTTTGGCCGCGAGCGCGCGTTGCCGATCAGGTCTGAGGTCCGGATCTATGGTCTGAGCATTGACGGCGCCTGCCGCTAAATACAAGGCCAATCCAACCAGGAGCGATAGCGCGAGGGTGGAGCATTGCGAAATCAACTTTGCGACTTTCATTGCGAAATCCTTTTGTCTTCCGCTTGTTCTTCTTTCTTTGATCTTCGCTCAGCTAGCGGGGAAGGTCAGGGCGTGGTAGGAACGCTCGGGTCTACCACCCCCTAACTCGCCTCCGCTAGCGGAGCGAGAAAATTGTTACCGCGGGTCTCTCACCTTGGCTGGAGCCCGGTCCTCATGCGACTCATTGCGTGACGGCTCGCTACGTGACGGTGACTCACTCCGCGGCGGTGGATCGCTACGTGGTGGTGGCTCGTTACGCGGTGGTGGCTCACTCCGCGGTGGTGGATCGTATCGTGGTGGTGGATCATTACGCGGCGGCGGATCGTTACGCGGTGTTGTATCACTCCGCGGTGGTGGATCGTTACGCGGTGGTGGCTCATTGCGCGGTGGTGGATCGTATCGCGGCGCATCGTTGCGCGCCGGTGCTTGTGGCCGCTCATGCCGCTCAGGCCTCTCCTCGTTTGCGGATGGTTCCGGCCTCGCTGGTGCACGCACCGGCGCTCGCTCCGTTTCATTTACTTCCGGTCGCGCTGGCACATCCCTCGGATATCTCTGCTCAGTGCGCGCCGGACGCTCATTGGAAACCGGAGTTCCATTCGTATCCCGGCCGCTACCGTCGCTGCGCGGATCTACTCGCGGTTCAATTTCGCGAGGGGGACGAGCTGGGCGCGTGACTGCGCCGGTAGCCCTTGTTTCAACTGTGCCGCCGGCTCCGGAAGTTGGCACTAACTCTGGACGAGCCCCGATGCTTTCCCGTCCATTCAGAACTCTCGTGCGACGCAAATCGTCGTCGAGTCGAACTCCAGGTACTCTTGCGGCAGCACCTGTTGGTCTCTCAACCAGCTCGCGCGGAGCAGCCGCTCTCGCCGGGCGCGCCACAGTAACGCCCGTGGCTCGCTCGCCAGCGGCGACGCGATCACCGGCCGCGTAAGCCGGCCTAACCGGCAGGTCGGTGCGCACCGGGTCTGCATTGAAAACGCGGCGCGCGATAGTGTCGTCGGCGGGTCGGGAACGGCCCCCGTCCGCGCCAAAGTCTTTTGCCGACAATGTGCTCACCGCTCGGTAGTAAGCAGGGTTGACTCTTTGCAGCCGTCCTATCTCGTCAGCGCGCAGTGGCCGCAACCGATCATCACGATGATTCGGGTAGTACCGAGAATGCGGATCGCGCTGGTAGTAGTGGAGCGGATACCAGCAAATGTTATTGCCAAACGAAATGTTGAATGCGACCAGCGCCGGCCGCCACCAACTGCGGTGTCGGTAATAACGGCTGCGGGGACACCAGGCCCAGTAGTTGTTGTAGTAGACCCAACGCCCGTAGTGATACGGCGCCCAGCCCCAGGGCTCCTGGCCCACCCAGGTCCAACCATAAGGCGCGCACCAGGTCCAAGAGCCATAACGATAGGGCGCCCAGTTGTCGTAGCTGCTGATAACCGTCGCCCGCGGTTGCCAGATCCAACCGTAGTCGTTCGTGTAAGCCCAGTCGCCATAAGCATCAAGATCTTCGCCGCCCCAAACGTAGGCGTCGTAGTATTGAGTGTCGTAGCGTAGTCGCTCGGCCAAATAATGCTCGCGGTTTTTGACCCAGTTGTCCCAGGGATCGGCACCATTGGCGGCGATGAATTGCCAGTCGCCGGCGTCAACACCTTCACTGACAAGTTCGGCGGTGCGCCCGTCGCGTAGCTCAAAGCCAGACGTTTCGGAATAGATTCGCGCCCGGCCTCCGTCGCGCGCCCTCAGGCGCACATGTCCCTCGCGCGACACGTCGATTCGGTAGAGTCCCTTCTTTTCCGCGGCGAGCGTAGTCTTGGGTGCGTCGATTTCGAAATATTCATGATCGTGATCAAATTTCGCCAGTCGCACCGAAGCCGTGCCTTCAACTAGGCTGAGTGCCACGCCTTCATCACGAAGGCTGACGATTTTCAGAACTGACTCTGGACCAAGCCGCACAAAGTTGCGCGCGTCGATCTGTAGCTCGACTCGCGAACCGCGATCAGTTGAAATGGAGTCACCTTCAACCAACGGCGTGTTAAGCCGTGCGCGTTCCCAATCAGTATTGCCGTTGCGCTTGAGACTAACTTCGCCGGTTATCAGGCTGACACGCACTACGCGCGCGGCGACATCGTATTCATCACCGTCTTCAGAGTCATCGGCGGCGCGCGCAGCGATTGCAGAACTTGATAGTGTCAGGAAGATAAGGAGTAGTGTGATGAAGACAGTTTGGCCAAAACTCCATGTAAGATGCCGGGTAGAACGCATGGCTACGCTCCTTTTTATGCAATTCAGTTTTTAGTCACGTCAGACGCGCGCCGATGATGTTGGAGAGCTTCAGGAGTGCGCGTTGGCGAAGAGCTAAGCGTCCCGGAGTCGGTAGAACAGACGATCCTGTCGCCATTTCCTTGGCTGGCAGGTCTTCGGCCTGTCGCTATTTCGAGGAGACTTAGCTTGCTGCCAGCGGCAAGAGCAAGGCGCATGCCTGCGCCGTAAGTGATCGACGGATGAAGTGACTGGCTACGAGGAATTGCTGATGCCTGGACTTTAGACACAGTTCTCAATGAGCCTTGAGGTTTCTCAAGCTGGGCTAAGTGCGAGGAAGAATGGCGCATTGCTTCGCTCAACACAGCCGGGCGAATTACCAGGCATGCTTTGTTTGAGTGGGTCGACGAAAGCA
>JANLYH010000121.1:0-50032 GCA_031365545.1 Pyrinomonadaceae bacterium
ACCTTCACCACCGTCTCTTGAGTGACCTGTTAAGTACTGGGGTGACGGAAGGATCATAGTAGTGCACGCTCGCGTCGGTCAACAAAGCTTCCGACTCGCACCGGCCCGACTCTCCTAATATACTGTCCGCAGCCCGGGCCCCGCCGGCGCGCCGTGCAAACCAATGAACTATCGCATTCTAATCAAGGAAATTGTTGGCACCTACCAGAAGCACGGTTGGCAATTTCGACGCGCGCTGTTGCGTCCCGAAACCAGCGCTGAACTCAAGGCTTCTCCGGCTGCCGGTTCGTTTGCCCTGGACGGCGTTGAAATAGAAGAGGCTGCGGTAGACGGACTTTGGTTTTCGCGACCCTCGACTGAGCAACGCGAAGCCTGGGAATTAAGGTTGTTGGCAGAAAACCCATTTGCGTTGTTTGAAACGTTTGAGAAAGATGAGCCGGAAGAAGAACGGGAAGAAAGACGACGCGAAATGGAGGCCCAACTACGAGAAGACCGGTGAAAAGTGAAGAGTGAAAAGTCAGAAGCGAAAGGCTTGACTCTTCACCCTTCACCTTCACGCTTCACTGTTTCCCCATCTTCACCGGAATCTCAAGGTGCGCGCCCTCGCGGATAATCGAGAGCTTGATCGTTGAATATGGTAATGCCCTCCTGACGCGGGACAGGAACTCATCGCTGGTGCGAATGGGGATACCATCGAACGCAACTACAATGTCACCCTGCTTAACACCGGCCAGGTCCGCCGGGCGATTCGGCAATATTTCTCCCAGGCGCACGCCAAACATTTTCGTATTCGGAATTTCAACGCGTTCGGCATCGCCGTCTTCGTAACCAAACTGTCCTCTACCCTCCGCTCGGCCACTGTATATTTCTTTTAGCCGATCCAACTCTTCCTTTGAAATAGTCGTCAGCTTGGCGGTCCTGATTTCGCCGTCGCGGATATAAACAACATCGACCGTCTTTCCGATCGGAGTGCGACGCATCACGTCCGTCATCTCACTCTTGGAATGAACGGCCTGACCATCAACCGTGGTGATAATGTCGCCGCCAACGAGGCCTGCTTTGTCAGCCGGTCCGTCTGGGGTATCTATGTTCTCAAAGGTGACACCGGCATCAGTTGTTTCAAAGTCGTCAACGCCCGCGTAGGACTTCGGTGCAATCATCACCACTCTAGGGGGGAAGCTGCGAGGAATACGTTTAACGATCGCAGTAAACGCGCCGGCCGTTATAAAGAAAATCAGCAGGCCAATAAACATCCAGGTCGTTCCGCTCATGCGGCTGCGATGCCTTCCAGTACTGGAGCGCGCCGCGCTCGCTATCGGTCCGGGACCGTAAGAGTAGGGAGAGCTTGGCGCACCGTTAGCAGTGAAGCTTCCGGGAGGAGCGTTCTGAAAGCGAACTGTCTCGGTATACTCAGCAGACCCTTCCCCTAAGCGAAAACCGCAATTACGGCAGAATCGCAGTCCCACGGGCATAGGCATATGGCAATTGCCACAGGTGGTAACGGCGGGTTCTATTTCGGGGTTCATAGACATTTCTCGGAGGCTTTTGCCAGCAATAAGACTTCTGAAACGTTTCCAAGCAAGAGGATAGCAAATTCCTATACGCGAAACGGAGGTCCCTGGTTGCATGTATGGCGCAGCCTGATAGCCGCTTCCGTCGGCAAGGCACAGTGTGTGCCTTATTAGTCCGGTCGGATTGACCAGCTTCAATTAGCCTGCGCAAACAGGCGGCTTGGACATTAGCCGAACTTACGTGCACTATCTTTTTATGTCTAAGGTTGAGTTCATGCGCCCGCAGGGCCATCAACTCGGGAGGAATTAAAGCGTGGAAGTTACCAAGGCACTTGCTGCCCTACAGCCACTTTACGGCAAGGACAATGTTGAAATTGTAACGACGGAGGGCCAGCGGGTGCGGGGCGTTGTTCGCAGCATGAAAACCACTCAAGCCCTCACCACTCCCAGCGTAAAGATGGAATGCGCGAATGGAGAGATCGTCAAAATACCATTTCCTTCGATCGCCGAAATCAAGGACCATAACCAAGAGGCAGAAGGCAAGAGCAGGAAACGGGCAAAGGCGTAAGCTCAATACAGGAGCCGGATGTGCTCCTGCCGGCGGCATCTCCCTACTATTCTTTCCAGACGGTATCGCTTATAGTACGCCGATTTTAGTTTTGGCCTAGAGGCCATTTTGTAGGAGAAGTTGAAAACTTGTTGACGATGGAAGATTTTGGTGGCCGACTGGCCAGCGTTTGGTCAGAACTCCGACCGACGACTCGCGGCCTGGTCGAACGCGCCCTGCAAACGCCGAGCAGCCCGCCGGCGCCGGCCCGCACAAATACCGCCAATCCACCCTACGATGCGCGTGCCGATCACGAATTAAGCCGTTTGTTGACGGCTCTCGACGAGCGCGCTCTGGAAACCGGTGCGTCGCTGGAAGCAGAAAAAGAAAATCAATTGCGCCACATGGCGGATACCTGCGCCGCGGTCTTGCAGGAAAAGTCTCGTTCCGCGGAGGTCTTCGCGCAACTAGTACGCCGGGCCGATAATCACCGCGACTACAAGCGTATCGATGCGTTGGCAGACGCGTTGGCTGGTTTTGCAGCTAGTGAGATTTGCGAACTGGCGCGTTCGCAGGATGTGGTTGTCAGGGCGCTGGCAAACGAGACGCTGGCACAATTTCCAACCTCAACACTGATTTCCTTACTTGCCGATCCGGTGGATTCGGAGATTGCTCGCGATGCGTTGCGTCGTCAGGCAGTGGATTACGGTTCCGAAGAAGCGCGACAAATTGTGAACGTGCTTTCCCAGAACGACCTGTCCGGCGAAGATTTCTAGTCGCCAATCCAAAGAGCATTTCCCTGCCCCCCGCTTTTAAATAGCAAATGAGAAATGGAAACTTCGGTTTGCTGGGATCAGGCGGCCGCCTGCTTACCGATCTCGTGCAGTCGCTTCACGACCTGATCGATCAACCAATTCGGGGTTGAGGCCCCGGCAGTTACGCCTACTCGCTTAGCGTTGCCGAGGTCGGCAGGATTGATCTCCGCGGGTGTTTCGATCAAATAACTCTTCGCACACTGTTCCTGGCAAACGGCCAACAGCTTGACGCTGTTTGAAGAGTGGCGCCCACCAATCACATAAAAGACGTCAACTTGTCCGGCCAAGCCACGAGCCGCATCCTGGCGGTCACGCGTGGCAGAACAAATTGTGTTTACAACCTGAGGCTCGGCATCAGCCTTCGCTCGCACGGCCTCAGCCACCTCGAGAAAAGTCTGCAGTTTGATTGTCGTTTGGGAAACGACCAGCGGTGATCGCAATTGGGGTAACGCCGCAACTTCACTCGCATCGCGCACGACGTAAGTATTCTCCGGCGCATACCCAACTACGCCAATCATCTCGGGATGGTCTGGATTGCCGGCAACTACCACGTCCCGGCCATCTATTGCGGCTCGTTCCGCAAGGTGTTGGACTCGCGTTACGAAGGGACAGGTAGCATCGATGACCTTTGCCGCGCGCCCTTCCAGTTCGCGTTGAACCTGTGGCGTAACGCCATGGGCGCGAATTACAGCAATGGTATCGGCGTCAGCCTCGTCAGGTTTATCAATCGTTGAGACGCCGAGTTCCCCCAATCGCTCCATTTCCTGGGCGTTATGGATCAACGGCCCCAGCGAACGAATAGGGCGAACACCTTCATCGAGCGCATCTTCTACCATTTCAACGGCGCGTTCGACGCCAAAACAGAATCCAAATTCTTCAGCTAATAAGACTTCCATTTGTCTCTTGTCGCAATCCGTAGATTGCGTTCTTCTCGTCTTCGATTCGCAAGCTGATAGCTAACGTTACAGTTAGCTTACTGGCTCAGCGTCCGCTTTGTTTTGACTACATTTCTGCTGCCACTCTTCGCGAACTCTATCGCCGCCGGCCACGCGCGCCTCGACCCAGTCAATGTCCTTATCGATTAACGAGCGAATCGTTGTCAGAAACGATTTCTTCAGGTCACCGAGATTATGGGCTAATTCTCTGGGAAGTATCGCGTACGAAACGTCCCCGAGGTAACGCAAAGCGTCGCCCAGTTCATTAAAAACATCGCTGGCACGTTCTGAGTGCGACTGTGATTCCGCTGTTTCCTGCATGATTGATTCCTCCAAACGCCTAAAGCCGCGGTGTATTCCTACGGCTTGAACATATTAACACTACTCAAATACGACCGCACGGGCACACCCGTTCCATCTGTCTCAAACAAATCTTCACGAAGACACATCTGACTCCTGAACCGGCCTGCGGCTCATCTAGTCTGCGGAATCTACGGACCTTTCACGGCCTCGGTGTCGCCGGCGCGCGCTCAGTGTTCAGCGAATCAAAATTCAAGGCGGCATTGAACAGCAGAAAGAAGCTCCCCTGCGTTTGATGCCGCCACATGGGATTGTTTGCAAACATGACGACGTGGCCACGCCCGACCGGCACATCAATCACCGCCGGCGCATTAGCCAGTTCTGAGCCTCCGGCAAGCTCGCCACTCACCAGCAGGTTTTTCTCATCTGCAACGAAGCGCAAGATGACGCGTGGTCGTTGTGCTGGTGGCACGTAGAAGGCGCCAAGCTGTAGCCGCTGCTCTTCAGTCAACACTTCTTCGCCGCGGTTGGCCGAAGTTGGCGCCGGCGAAGGTTGCGGCATTCCCTGAACGATGTCGGCATCGGTGAGAGAGCCGCGTCCCGAAGGCCTGCCTCCGGGCGTCGCCTCTCCACCCCCGAAGGTTACTGAGGCCACTTGAAACAACGGCGCCTGATTAAAGTAAATCGGCAGAGTCTCGTCGTAGCCATAGGCGATGGGGCTATTGCGATCGCTAAACTTCGCGTTATAAATCGAGCCGCGAGCTTGCAGTTGGCGGGGCTCCACAATGTTGACGCCGGTAATCAGTCCGAAGTCGAGCGGCAAACGGGCGGTGTTGGCAACCACTACAAAAAGTCCGCCGTCCTGAACAAATTTTTGCAGGTTCATCACGCCGGTCAATCCCATACCACCGCGTATGTCGTCAGCTTGATCCGGAGCCAGACCCATGTTTGGCGTTACGTCAGATTGCTTCCAGGGGATCGGATCGCCGCGCATCGGGATCCCATTGACGATCGACTGCGCCGAACCACCCAGCGGCGGGAAAACGATCACATCAAACTTGTCGCGTAGATTTGCAGAGTTTCTAACAACCTGATCCGAAATGTAGGTGTAGGGAATCTGCAAGCGATCAAACTCGATGCGATACCAGCCATCGTTTTGCGTGTTGGTCCACGAATGAAGAATTGCTATCCGCGGCACGGCCAGACTGTGCATCTTAACTTCCGGCAACTTGTCCACCGCCAGCGCCGACAATCCCAGTTCACTAACTGCCGCGTCTAATTGCCGTCGCAGATCCGCGGGATTGGCTTCGCTCTTGATGATGAATGAGCCGGCATTAAGCTGCCGGTCGCCAATCTTGAACGACTGCTCCGCCGCACTCATGTTCACGTCTTTTAGTTTGAAACGAAGCGTGGCCAGCGTGTTCTCCGTATTGTGATTGATGACGTAGCCGGCGCTGCCGGACCCGCTGATGCTTCCGCGCACGATCGCGTCGCCGGTGAGCGGCGTCATTGGTTGCTTCAAGATCTCGCCGTCGCTGACACGGACTGTCTTGATGTTGCGCATCGGCCCCAACGTCCAGCCAGTGTCGTCGTAAGGACGGGGATCGTTGACGTTGTAATACTGCGTATCCAACATCATGTCAGCCATGCGCGAATATGGCTGATCCATGCGCACTACATAGGAACCCGCCGCAAATTTTTGATCTTTGATCGTCAGCTCTTTGTCAGCCTGACTCACTTCCACGCCCATCAATCGCAACAGATTTACGGTGTCGGCAACTTCCACCGGACGCGGCTGATTTGCCGGAATCACATAAGCCGCCGGGCCTTCGTTGGTGGCCTTGGCAACCGAACGCTTGCTCTTGATGTAGAAGTTTTGCAGGAAGCGGTCCTTGTTGTTGGCGACGAAATTCATCGCCAGCAGAATCGCCGACTGTTGCAGGTTAACGTTGTTTCGCAGCGACCACTTCACTCTAGCTAGGGGTGGGTTGGGCCGAAACCAATCGCGCTGCGACTCGGCGCGCACCGTGCGATCCAGAGTGTCGGCGCCGCCGTTCCCAAACGTTTCGTAGAAACGGCCGATGGCGTTGTGACCGTTGGCGACGTAAAACATGTAATTCGGCGCCCAACCGTCGTAGAACCCATGCGTCCACACACCGGGCACGCCGCGCTTAGTCATCTCTTCAATCTCGTGATAAGCCAGCAACTGCCATTCGTCGACCGTGATCGGATCAAGCCAGGCATTGTAAGGGCCCGTGCCGGTAGACGTGTAGAGAAACGGGACTGATTCGTGCAGGTCATGCAGAATTGCCGGATGGTATTCAAGAAATGTCTTCATCTGGTTGCGCGTGAGCGCCAGCGCCATGCCCAAACCATCGCGGTTGTTGTCGTGCGCCACATACTTGCCCCAGAAAACCAGGCCCGGGGCGTTCTTGCCGGGATTTGCTTTGCGATAGTTGTACGTATCAACCATCATGTCGCGCCCATCAACCTCGAGCACTGGCGTGATCAGCACGATTACGTTTTTCCGAATCGCCTGAATGAACGGGCTCTCTTCTACCGCCAGCCGGTAAGCCAATTCCATCAACATCTCAGGCGAGCCAGTCTCGGGAGAATGAATCGAACCTGACGCCCAGTAAAAAACTTTGCCTTCACCGATCAAATTCTGCGCGTCAGTCTCAGAAATTTTGCGTGGGTCAGCCAGCTTCGCAGTGATTTCCTTGTAACGATCAAGCTTCGCCAGCAGCGCCTCGTCACCAACCGCAACCAGGAGTTGCTCCTTGCCCTCTTCCGATTTCTCAGGCGCAGTAAACAGCCGCACTCGCTTACTGGTTCGAGCGAGCTCGCGATAATAGCGATATAGATCTTTCGAATAGGTGAGCTTGTTGGGCGCGCCGACGATGTAGCCGAGCACTTTGTCAGGCGACGGCACCGAGCCAGACATGGGCAGGTGATCCACCAGCTCAGTCATGAAAAACTTCTCAGTTGTGTACTGCCTGATCTTGCGGGAATAATCGTTATCGTCAGCTGCTGGGCTTTTAGTAGGTTGGGCAGCTTTCACATGCGCGGCCGCGGCCTGCTCAGGAGAACTCTTCTTCTGCCCAGAAACCAAAATGACGGCGCTCGAGAAAACAACCAGAGCAAGCAACGGTAAGACGGCCAAACTTCGCGGAGAGATACGACGTCTTGAGTTCATCTTTCACTCCAAGCAGGATTTATTTTTGAAAGCAACTGGCGTGTGGCTCTGTATGTTACGAGCGCAGGCCTCGATGAGTAAAGCTCTTGCGGGATTGGGAGCGAGTCTGGATTGGCACGAGCGATCTATTCTTACTCAGGTAACACCCCACAAATGCGGAACCGGGAGCGGTAGCGACCGGGTCCGTGTAACCTAAGCTCCTGTGAGTCCTAGAAGTCTCTGACGCTAATCTGCGCGTCAAGCGCAATCAGGTGAAACGCAAGCTTGGCATCATCAGGCGGCAGGATCGGGTGATAGGTCTTGCCGTAACTTGCGACGATCTTCTTAATGTAATTTTGCGTCTCGCCATAAGGCGGCACGCCCTTGTATTTATCTACCGAACCTTCACCGGCGTTGTAACCGGCGAGGGCCAACGACACATCGCCATCAAATCTCTCCAGCAACCACTTGAGATACTTTGTTCCGGCTTCGACATTGGCGGCAGCGTCAAACGGATTCTTGAGACCAAAACGCCTGGCCGTCGCCGGCATCATTTGCATGAGGCCCTGCGCGCCTGCGGATGAAACTGCCTTAGGATTGTATTGGGATTCCTGCTTAATGACGGCGTGAATAAAGCGCGGGTCAATCCCGGCTTTCTCCCCAGCGCGAAAGATAATCCAATCGAGATCACAATCGCCAGATAGAGGAATATCAGCGGGAATGGTCTCTACTTCTGGGGCGGCGTTAGCGACGGGCGCCATCACGTGACTAAGAAAAATCGGTGTGACGTTTGTCAGAAAGAAAAGCGAAATGAGAGCAAGGGGAATGAACCGGGCACTAGGCAAAGGAAATTTTCGCAGACGATTTGGTAATGGTAGACGAGACGCGGTTCGGGGAAAGATCGAGGGCAACTTCATTTATTAATCTCCATGTGAGCGATGGCCCAGAGACCACCAACCAAGTATTTAACCTGGGAAGGCGAAGGAGTTATCCGCGCCGTGTCCCTGGCTCTCTATCGCTGCGCATGGCCAACCGATTCTCAAAGAACTGAAACGTACTTGAAATTCGAGACCGAAACTAAGACGAAGTTTTGATTGTAATAGTTGCTAGATTTGATTGCGTTGAGGGGTCGATGTGACGTACGTAAACAAACCGATTTCAATAACAACCTCCTGTCCGATTCAGTCGTTCAGAGTGAACTGTTTGGAAAGTTCTTTAGCTGAATTGGGGGTTCCTGGGCCATGATTCCAAAAACATTTACTTGACAACCAAGTTCTCACAATGAGAACATCGGGGCCATGTCGACTCTTGTCGGTAGATGACATCGACATTCACAACGCAACAACCGCTGAGTCAAAGTCTCAAACGAGTGCCAATGATGCACGAAGGAGAACCGCGATGAGAGCCCTGAACTCCAATTTGGACAGAGGAGGAGGTTACGTAAATGCACGTAATCAGTCGCAGGCCGCTTCGAGAGTTCTCTTCCCGTCACCGCGACGCGGAAATTCCTTTGAACGCATGGTGCCGCGTTGCCGAGAGATCTCGTTGGCAAAGCATCTCGGAGTTGAAGCAGGTTTATCCTTCAGCGGACTTGGTAGGCCAGCATACTGTTTTCAATATTAAGGGCAACAAATATAGGCTCATTTCTCGGATAGTTTATCGTAGTCAGACTCTCTTCGTCGTCGCGGTATTGACCCATGAAGAATACGACCTAGGAAAATGGAAAGAATGAACACAGTGGTTCGTAAAATAGATCCCACTCGTTACAAGAGACTTTTGTCTCAAACGATGCCTGTGGTCATTGAATCGGAAGAGGAAAACGAGCGCATGTTGTCGGTGGTGGAAAAGTTAATGGACAAGGGTGAAAATTTGTCACCTGAAGAAGAGAAGCTTCTCAAGCTGTTTGCGAAGCTGATCGAAGATTTCGAGCAACGATATTACCACCCCAGAGAGGCAGCCCCGCTCGAAGTACTAGAACATCTGATGGACGCACGAGGAGTGAAACAAACTCATTTGTGGGAAGTGTTCGGCTCGAAAGGCGTCGCTTCAGAGGTCCTCAATGGCAAACGCGGAATCAGCAAGACCCAGGCAAGAGCATTAGCCCATTACTTTCATGTGCCCGCCGATTTGTTTATCTAGTCCGGTCCCTTCGCTCTACTTACGCACGCCCGGCAACTGCTCCCGTCTGTGTGTTGACCCGAACCAGCTCCCCTTCCTTGATAAACAGCGGCACACGAACGGAAAGTCCGGTTTCCAGTGTTGCGACTTTGGTTGCTCCGCCCGCAGCAGTGTCGCCGCGCAGGCCCAGCTCAGTTGAAATCACGGCCAATTCGACATACTGCGGCAGTTGCAGCGAAACGGGCGCGCCGTTGTACTTCAAAACCTGTAACGACACACCCTCCTTGAGATAGCCGCGGTCGGCATCGATTGCGGCTTCGTCGAAAGTAAACTGCTCGTAACTTTTCTCGTCCATGAAATGAAAGCCCTGCGAGTCGCTGTAGAGATACGAGGCCGGCGCCAGCTCGATGTCCGGCTCGGCAAATTTTTCGCTTGAACGAAAACTCTTTTCCATAACGGCGCCGGTCAGGAGTTGACGCAGGCGCGTGCGCACCATCGTCGCAGCGCCCCGCGCCGTTGGCGAAGCAAAGAAAACTTCCAACACTACATACGGTTGACCGTCAACCGTGATCAGCAGTTTTCGTTTTAGTTCGTTAGCCGTAATTAACGCCATGCAGTTCGGACCCTCCAACCAATAACATAACCTCTCGAAGCTGCTATTGAGAAATGGGGCGCAGTAGAAACTCTCTCGCGAGCCGCGTCGCCAAATCAGCGGACGCTGCTTCGCTGTGCGGACTGTGACCGCCGGAATCGAACACCTGCATTTCGGCGTGGCGCAGTTGCGTAGCGGCAGCGTCAAGTTCACCGGGTTCGGTCCGCGGATCGAGGCGTCCGTGAAGGAACAACGTGGGCGCCGAGATGTCCTTGAGTCTTCCCCCATAAAGATCGTCCTGAGGGACTGAGGAGCTGAGGCCAATGTCCAGCCAAACTTTCGCATGACCAGTGATCGACTGACGCCAATTCTGCTCGCCGAATTCCAGGGCGAACCGACTACACAGTTCGACACCTAAAGCGTCTGGCTCAAAGGCAAGCGTTTCGAAAAACTTTCGCGACGCTGGCTTCATTCGGTAGTAGTGGAAAGCCTCGAGCACCATACCGCGTACCCGCTCAGGCGCCGTGAAGCCCATGATTGCTGCTATCACTGCACCATCGCTATGGCCCCAAAGAAAGGCGCGTTCGATACCCAGGGCGTCAAGGAAGTTCAACGTCTCCGCTGCGGCACGGTAATGAAAGTCTGGCGTGAAACCATTGCTGAGTGGAGTTGAACCACCGTAGCCCGAACGATCGGGACAAAGCACTCTGAATTCCGACCGCAGTTTTTCCAATTGGTGATTAAAGGGATTCAGACCGTATCCCCAACCACTGTGCAACAGGACGAGCGGCAATCCTTCGCCTTCGTCGCGATAGTGGATCTTGACCGGACTAACGCCGGGAACAAGTGGAGACCTTTGCAGCGAAGCAATGGGCATTTTTGTGGAGTGCGCTGACCTGTCAGCGCTTTCGTTGGTCGCGACCTGTCGCGACCGTCGCTTGCTTGAAATCATTTCACGGAGGTGGCGTCAAGCCGCCACGGACCAAAGCGGCGACAACTCGCCGCACTCCAATTCCTATCTCACTGGCTCGCGCAGAATTGCTTCCGCCGCAACTGCCGCAACTCGTGCGGCATCAGCATGCGTTTTGTGCAAGCCGGCGAGCTGCAAAAGCGCCTCACCCGTACGGGAGAGCATGCGAAAAAGGTCGCCCTCCTCAGCCCCAGTCTCGCGAACGAGCTTCCCCCACTCCGCTCCAGTGGCCCAGCGGACGGCGGCGGCAGCAGCCGAGAAATTCAAATCAGGCGCAGGTTCAATTCCAAGTTTCCATTCCTCAGACGAAACTTTGAAACCAACGTCTTCAAACTGCGCCAGCGCGTTTACCAGGCCATCGTCCAGTTCAAGCTGACCATAGTTGCGGTCTTCATCGGCAGTGAGCGCGGCCACCACGCCGCCTAATTGCTGAAATTCAAGCGAGTCGAACAAGCCCCGCTCGAGTGCTTCGCCAACCAGCAGCGGTCGATCAACATGGAGATCAGCCAACCAGCGACCGCGGCCGGTGATCTTCTCGGCGTCAAAGTCGAGATAACCGAAGACAGCCAGCACGCGCGCTCGTTGGTGAAAGGGTTCCCACACCTCTTCACGAAGTCGCGCAATTCGATGCGTGGCGCGCTCTAACTCTTCCGCCTCAGGGAGAACTTCCCAAAGCACCTGAGTGCAGCGCAACTTTTCTTCAGCACCGATCGTTGCCGGCATGATTACTTCGATCTGCTCATTCAGCAAATCAACCGCGTCACTCTCTTCTGCTTGTGATTCACGCAGACGAGGTTCCGGAATCAGCAATTCCTTGCCATGCTCGCGTACATCCGCAAAAGCCTCGTCGATGAATTCGTCCCGCTGCCGATAGATCGTCGCATAAACTCGGCCAATGCGTTGAAGGGCAAAGCTTGCGCTACGGCCGTCTTCGCGAATGCCGCGAAAATTTCCCGCCCGCTTTTCCGTAACCAGAACCAGACGACGGCCGCTGCGGCCAATGCCAACCACTCGGCCCGGTTGGACCATTTCATCCAGCCACCGATGCAAAGCTTCGGCACGAGTCTGCGGCTGCGCCTCATGCAGACGTGCACGCGCGCTGACGAGTCTCTCGAATCCGGCCACCGCACCGATCTCCAAACCGCAACCTGCGGCACTCAGTTTTAGTTCTATTTGCTGCTGTGTATCTGCCTGCTCTTTTTCCAGTTTCGTAATCTGCAAAGCAGATTCGCGGTGCGCAAAACTTCTTTCGGCAATCTCCCTGATCTGCGCGAAGTTGCCATACGCGTCGAGCAAATTGAGCAAGGTTGTATAAGTAGCGCGAAACTGGCTGACCAGCGGATCGGGCCTGGCCTTCAACAGCTCGGCGATCCGTTGCGGATCCTGATGCAAACCGGGCGCGGCTACAACAAACCCAACGTTGTCGCGCCCGCGCCGGCCGGCCCTGCCCGTCATCTGCTGCAACTCAGAAGCACTCAACTGCCGCCAGCCAGCGCCGGTACGCGCGTCAGCCACGGTCAGTACAACCGTGCGCGCGGGAAAATCGACACCGGCGGCGACGGTCGCAGTTGCGAAGATCGCATCGAGCAAACCCGCGCTCATCAGTTTTTCAATGACCATCTTCCAGGCAGGAATGTGTCCGGCATGATGCGAAGCTACACCGCCTCTGATAATCGTGTCCCAATGGCGATGACCCCGTATCTCCGGATGCTGCTCCACCCAACCGCGCATGAAGTCGCGCCGGGCGTCGCGACGCTGGTCGCTGCCGTCGCGCCGCATGAGCGCAGTCTCCGATGCGGCCTGATCGCAGCGCCGTCGCGTCGGCATGAAGACGATGGCGGGTAACAAATTGTAGGAGCCGAGCGCGCCCAGGAGCGTGGCTGGCGGCATTTCCGGCATTCTCAGTTTCATATTTCGAGTAACCTTCAAGACGCGTTCATCAGGCAAGTCCGCTCTTCACTGGGACCGCGGGCGTCTCGCCCGCCTGCGTTGAATGCCACTGCATCTCAGTGAAAGGGTTCACTCGCCCTTGAATGAACCCGCTGCTTGAGGCGGGCGAGACGCCCGCGGTCCCAGTGAAGAGCGGGCCAAATTGCTCGGAACATTTAGTCACCACTTCACCATCTTCTTCGAGATGGTCGTGCCGACCGGGGCGCTTGAGCGTTGTCGTCCATAAGCCGTGATATCTCAGGATTCAGTGTTCCACTCTCACTCAACAAAGGTAACAATCGCTTGTCAGGAAGCAACATCGCCGCGCGCAAGGGAACCGGTCGTGCACCCGGACGCGTAATCACTCCGCAGCGAACGCCGCGCACTTCCGCGATCCAGGCCGCAAATTCATCCGCATTGCCAACCGTAGCCGACAGCAATAGCAGGCGGATACGTGGCGGCGTCAGGATGATTGCCTCCTCCCAAACATGTCCCCGATCCTCGTCGCCAAGATAATGAGCTTCGTCCAGCACGACCAGATCGGCCTCGACGTCGCTACCGCCGCGCAAGGAGTCGAAAAGTTGATTGCGATATATTTCAGTAGTGCCGACAATTAACTGCGCGTCGGTGTTGTCTTTGCGATCGCCGGTAAGTATGCCCACGCGCTCTTCGCCAAACTCTTCGGCAAACTCCTGATACTTGGAATTCGTGAGGGCCTTTAATGGCGTTGTGTACCAGGCCCGGCGTCCGGCATCCAAGAGGCGGCGAATCTCCTCCCGCGCAATCCAGGTCTTACCACTACCGGTCGGAGCAGTGACCAACACATCTTCGAATTCCACCGCGGCGAGAGCTTCCCATTGAAAGGGGTCGGGCTTAAAAGGCAGGGTACGCGACGGCGTTCCGATTCCCTCCAGGAGATGTTTTACCTGAGGCGACTGTGCTCGCGTGGGGTCGACCCCTTTCACTCCGGCAAACGCCTGGCGTGACTGCTTCGCAGGCTGTTCAGGACCGCGCGATCTGTCTTTGGCTCCAGATCGCCGCTTCTTATTCACAACTCTGTCACGAGATCGGCGCATAATCCATTCTAGCTTTGGGCACGCGGCATGCGAAGTGCTAACGTAGAGTAGGACCTCAAAGTCGGTTCGCAACGCCAGGCAGACTGCGTGCGTCTAAGCAGGGAACATTATCTTTCATGAAGGCGTTTTCTTAGGGAATGTCACAGCTTTTCGCAAATTTTGAAGTCAATAAGCAGCCACGCAACGGGATCATCTTGAAATTGTTGGCGGGCTCGCTCGTACTGCACGCTATCGTCGCCGCCAGCGTGCTTTATGTTCCGGGCCTCAGGAGCGCATTCAATCTCGCCAGCTTAATTGCCGACACCCGCTTTGTAGACAAGTCCTATCAGCGAACAGAAATTACCGACGACGTTCAACTCATTGAATTGGCCAGCGACAAGTTTCACTATCCGGAAGGCTATTTCGCGCCCGAAGGCCAGGTGCTTCCAGTTGCGCCTCCGCCGGCGCCAACTATTTCGCCTTTCATCTCCCAGGCGCAACAGCCAGGGCCCTGGAAGGAGATTGTAGTTTCTCCTTCTCCCAGTCCCTCGCCGATTGTTTCGCTAACTCCTGTAACCAGTGCTTCACCCGCGCAAGCGATCGCGAAATCGGCGGGCAGTGCGTCTCCAATTCCCAGCCCGAGCCTGACAGCAGATGAAGCGCAAACTGAGCTTGATAAGACCGCCAAAAAAAACAACCTCGACCTGCCAAAGGAAAACGAGATCAATAAGCAGGCAATGAAAGACTTCGCCGCCTACGCCTACAATTTGAAAAAGGAGGGTAAGCTTGACCTAAACCAGCCTTTCGAGATCATCATCGAAGCTGAACTCGATAAAGATGGCAAACTGAAAGACGCCAAGTTTACGAAGAAGGCGGGTGATGCCAACCTGGTAGACTTATTTGGGCGAATGGTGGCGGCGTTGAACGACAGCGGCTTTCTCGTCTATCTAAAACCGGTTGACCGCGACAATCCGGGGTCGAAAGTTGTTTTCACGGTCAAGCAGGGCGAGAGCGAAGTCTTGGCCACGGTCGAGTCTGAAGCCTCTTCGGAAGAAAGCGCGCGCGTGCTGGCGAAGGGGTTCAAACTGGCGCTCTCAATCGGAGCACAGTCGCGCGCGGGCAAAGATGAAGAGGTGCTGCTTAGAAATACCAGTGCTGAACCTGTCGGCAAGAAGATCGTGTTCAATTTCACAATGCCACGGCAGGCCGTTGTTGACCTGATAAAGAAGCAACTGGCTGACAAGCCAAGCTAACCTCGAGCTAAAGCTTGGACTCTTGGACTCTAGCTTACCGGCTCCCGGCTGAAGGCCCGCTTGATACCTTCTTCACGCTCAACTAAAATCAATAGCCTATAAAATACCGGAGAAAAGGCGTGTTATTCGCGCCATTTGGATTAAGAAAAGACTATGGGTTTCGACAAATTCCTAACTAAAGTATTCGGCAGCAGCAATCAGCGTTATCTCAAGACAGTTCAGCCGATAGTTGAACAAATCAACGGATTCGAACCGGCGATTAAGAAACTGTCTGACGAACAACTGCGCGCACGCACTGCAGAGTTTAAGGAAAAACTGCAGCAGGTGGTTGCCGGCATCACTGACATGGAGGAGCGCAAGCGTCGCGAACGAGAGGCGCTCGACGAGATTCTCCCGGAAGCCTTCGCGATTGTCAGAGAGGCGAGCGTACGAACCACCGGTATGCGTCATTTCGACGTACAGTTGATCGGCGGCATTGTTTTGCATCAGGGTAAGATCGCCGAGATGCGAACCGGAGAAGGCAAGACGCTCGTCGCCACCCTGCCGTCATATCTCAACTCGCTTACCGGTCGCGGCGGAGTGCACGTCATTACCGTGAACGACTATCTCGCTTCGCGCGATGCTGAGTGGATGGGCCAGATTCACCGCTTCCTGGGCCTTGAAGTCGGTTGCATTCAAAACGACATGGACGATTTTGAACGCCAGACGGCCTACGCCTCCGACATTACCTACGGTACAAACAACGAATTCGGCTTCGACTACCTGCGTGACAACATGAAGTTTGATCTGGCTACGTGTGTCCAGCGTGGTCACTACTACGCCGTAGTTGACGAGGTGGATTCGATCCTCATTGACGAAGCGCGCACGCCTTTGATCATCTCAGGGCCGTCAGACGAAGCGACCGACAAATACTACAAAGCCGACGCAATTGTTCCACAGTTGAAAAAGGGTGAAGAAATCGACGGCAAGAAGACCGGCGAGTACCTCGTTGACGAGAGACAGCACACGGCCGTTTTAACGGAAGAAGGCGTGGACAAGGCGGAACGTCTATTGGGAGTGGGCAATCTTTACGATCCTGCGAACATGGAATTGCTTCATTGCGTCGAGCAGGCTTTAAAAGCCCACACGCTCTATCGCCTGGATCACCAGTACGTGGTTCAGGATGGCGAAGTAATAATCGTGGACGACTTTACCGGTCGCTTGATGAAGGGTCGTCGCTGGTCGGATGGTTTGCACCAGGCAGTTGAAGCCAAAGAGGGCGTGAAGATCGAGAAAGAAAACCAAACCCTGGCGACCATCACCCTGCAAAATTATTTTCGCCTCTACGAAAAGCTTTCCGGCATGACCGGTACAGCGGAAACGGAAGCCGCGGAGTTTCAGTCAACTTATAAGTTGGATGTGATCGTTATTCCGACGCACATGCCCATGGTTCGCAGCGATTTTTCCGACGTGATCTATCGTACGCTGCCCGAGAAGTGGGACGCCGTTATCGAGGAGATCAAAGATTGTCACGACCGCGGCCAGCCGGCCCTGGTGGGTACTGTGTCAGTCGAAAATTCAGAACTGATTGCGCAACGGTTGCAACGCGAAGCGGTGCCGCACAACGTTTTGAATGCGAAGTATCACGAGCGTGAAGCAGAGATTATCGCGCAGGCCGGGCGCAAGGGGGCGGTCACTATCGCCACCAACATGGCGGGTCGCGGCACCGACATTCTGTTGGGCGGCAATCCGGATTTCATGGCGCGTGAGTTTCTCAAGAAGGAAGAGATCGATCCTGATGATGCTACTGAGGAACAGTGGTCACAAGCGTTCGCGCGCGCGAAACGCATCGTTGAAGACGAGCATAAGGAAGTAGTCGGCATCGGTGGCTTACATATTTTAGGCACCGAGCGCCACGAATCCCGGCGTATCGACAATCAGCTTCGTGGACGTGCCGGACGCCAGGGGGATCCGGGTTCGTCGCGCTTTTTCCTTTCGCTCGAGGACGACCTCATGCGCATCTTCGCCGGCGATAAGGTCAAAGCGTTGATGCAACGGCTGGGAATGGAAGAGGGCGTAGCAATCGAGTCGAAGATGGTGTCCAAGCGCATCGAGTCGGCGCAGAAATCGGTAGAAGGGCGAAACTTCGAATCGCGCAAACACCTGCTTGAGTATGACGACGTTATGAACAAGCAGCGCGAAACCATTTATGGTCTGCGCCGCCAGTTAATGGAAGAGCCGGATCAACGTGAATACCTAATGGGCGATCCGCCCCAAGCCGGCGTTGCGTATGATCTGCTTTCCGATCTGACGAAACAGTATTTGAACCCGGACGTTTCTCCTGACGATTGGGACGTAGAGAATTACAAGATTCAAATCAAGACCATCTACGACTTCGACGCAGAGGCCCAGGGCATCGATATTCCGAGCATGACTTCGCAGGAAGTAGCGGATGCCATCTGGGAAAAACTCAAGGTCAAATATGCTGAAAAGGAACAGCAGATCGGGCCTGAAGCGATGCGCACCTACGAACGCATCATCATGCTCAACATCATCGATGCGCAGTGGAAAGATCACCTGCTCTCGCTCGACCATCTAAAGCAAGGCATCGGTCTGGTTGGCTACGGCCAGAAGGATCCGCTGGTTGAATATAAGAAACAGAGCTTCGATATGTTTCAGGAGATGCTTGACCGCATCGACACCAGCACTATCCGATCGCTCTTCAATCTTCAAGTTGTTTCGGAAGAACCGCCCGAAGCCTTACGTCAACGACGGTTACCTCGCCGTCCGAGTCCAATGACATTCACTGGACCGAACCAGGGCGCAGCGGCAGCGGGTGAAGAAGCCGGGAAGGTCAAGACTGTCGTACGCGACCAGCCGAAAGTTGGACGAAACGAGCCTTGCCCATGCGGCTCCGGCAAAAAATATAAGAAGTGTCACGGAGCGGCTGCTTGATTCTTGAAAAACCAGGGGAAAGCGCAGATTTAAAAACCCCGTAACTGCGCTTCAATTGTATCGGAGTAAACGCTCACTACTCCGTATCCGATTCGACTGTTTTCAGAAATGACCACCACATCAACGAACCCAACCGTACGAGCCATCCTCGGCGGCACCGCTCCGCATCAAGCCAGACTCGCAGCCGCAAGTGGGTTGTTGCCGCTGGCACAGACGGAATTGCTGGAAGTGCTGGTGGCGCTACGCTCTTCGGATGATTCTGAAATCGCCGCAGCGGCTAAAGAGACGCTCCAATCGCAAGCAGCTGCAGACTTGTTGATCGCGGCCAACGATAATGAAACCTCCCCCACAGTACTTGATTACTTGGCCACGCTTTCCGGCGACAACCGCAACCTGCACGAAGCGGTAATTCTAAATACCAAAACACCGGATGAGGCGGTCGCCAGCCTGGCGGCATCAACTTCCGACAGTTCCCTGCTCGACTTGATCGCCGCTAATCAACAGCGCCTCGTACGGTTTCCGCAAATCATCGACGCGATTCTGGCAAACTCCGATCGCTCAGGAGATGCCGAACGACGCGCGCGCGAAACCAGACGCGAATTCTTTGAGAAGGAAAGGGGCGCGCAGCAAATAGCTCAGGAACTGAGAAGCCGTGGCAACCATGCCGCCGCTGAGTTCTTCGAGACCGCCGATCTGACCGGCGGGTTAACCGTTGAAGACGCATGGCTGATTGCCTCCCATATCGAGGTCGCCGATGCTGAACTCGACACCTCGTGGCTGCCCACCGAACGTAATGAAGAACTGAGAGCTGAAACGGCGGAAGAGCGTTCTGCCAATTTCAAGCGAGCGGTCGAATCAGAACGAAAGGAAGCAGGTCAGATTTCGCCCGAACGATTGTCCCTGATTCGGCGCATCATGTTCATGAACGCGAAAGATCGTATGAAGTTGGGCATGAAGGGCGACCGCGAGGCGCGCGGCATCTTGATTCGCGATTCAAACCGAGTCGTGGCTACGGCAGTAATCAACAACCCGCGAATTACTGAGCAGGAAGTTGAAAACATTGCCACCATGAGGACTGTGGCCGATGAGGTTCTGCGATTGATTGCCCGGAATCGCACCTGGGCGCGTTCGTACGCCATCATTCATAACCTTGTTCGCAACCCTCGCACGCCAGTCCCAACAGTAATAGGAACCCTGCCGCGAATTCGCACCAAGGACCTACAGCATCTGGTGCAGAATAGAAATGTCCCGGAAGCGACGCGCCGCCAGGCATTACGTCTCGCTGAAGCCCGCTCCGGTAAGTAATTTCTCATCACACCGCGGCCGTCAAGCCGGTAGCCAAAAGGTGAATGAACAGTACCCAAAATAAAGTTGTGCTTGACATGTCACAGACAATGCGTGTAATTTCACACAATTGAACGAGCGGTTATATTGGCTAGGTGCTGTCCAAAGGGGCACGGCTCAAATTCTATCGACGCCGCGAGGTTTTATCTCACCCGCTGATCGCACCACCCGGTTACGAGATTGTCCTTAAGGACGACTCTCAGTTCTTTGGCATCCCCCGAATTGACCCGAACCTGCCCGAAAAGTTTGCCCCGCCAGTCCTGGGATTGGCGGGGCAACTCTCTTTTTACAAACCGGCTCTGGCTATTTTCTCAAGATAGCCTCTTCGTCTTGAACCAGCGCCTGCCTGTCAGCAAGCTCAGCGTGGATAGTCTCTCCTTTGCCGCACATTTCAGCAAAAAGTCTTTCATATTGATCAACAACGCGATCCCAATCGTAATAGCGCTGCACTCTAGCCTGGGCTCGATTGCGATAACTCTGCACCAGCGACCCGTCTCGCAAAACGCGTTGCAACTTCTCCGCGAGATCAAACTCGTTCGCATAAGGTATGCCAGCATCGCCAACGGCCTCGATATTTTCCGGAGTGGCTAATGTCAGGACACAGTTGCCGTAACCCATCGCTTCCAGAAGCGCAGGGTGGGTTCCCCCAACCTCGGTAGCATGCACATAGCAATAAGCGTTTTGCTGAAGCGCGCGGTAGTCCTGACCAAAGACGAAGCCGGTAAAAATTATGCGCTTGTCCCCGCGAGCGCGTTCTTTCAATTCAGTGATGTAGTCACGAGCGTAAGGGGCGTCACCAACTATCAGTAAACGATAAGCAGTGCGTACTCGCTTGAAAGCCTCAATCACCAGGTGGGCATTATTTTCCGGTTCCAGCCGGGAAACGTACAAGACATATCGATTCGGCTCGGCCCGCCAGCGCCGGACCGCTGCGCGATCCGGACGTCGTTCGACTTCCGAGCCGTAGGTAATCATTTCCGATTTAGCGTTATAGCGAGCCAGATAATAATCCTGAATAACCTGCGCATCCGTTACCATGACATTCGGCAAGATGGTGGCCAGACGTTCGGCCGCTAAATAGTAACTGCGTCCCAACCAACCCCACTTCTTGCGTTTGTGTTCGAGTCCGTCAACGTTCAGGGCGATCGGTGTACCGGTAAATCTGAGTATCGGCGCGAAGGGTGCATTGGCGGCATTGCAGATTAAGGCGGCGTCGAATCGGGCTGAAACGGCATGAACTGCGGAAAGGAAGCAATGAACGACGGTATCAAAGTATTTGTGCCGGATGGTGGGAAGCACTTTCAGCCGGACACCGTGGTACTCCAACTGCCGCGGCGAAACATAGTGGGCCCGGCCATAAACGGTGACCTCATGCCCGCGCGCCACGAGCCTGGTTGAAAGATGTTCCGCGAAGGTTTCGAATCCGCCATAGCTGGCTGGAATCCCCCGCGTTCCGAGAATTGCAATGCGCATAAACTGAGTCAGTCCGTTGGGCAGTCCGGACGCAAACTAATTTGACATTATTGGGCCATTGTTACCTTATCGGGTTATTCAACGCCTACCGCTTTTTGGTAAATCGCCAAAGTTTGACGAGCAGTTTCTTGCCACTCAAAGAGTTTCGCGCGCGCCAGACCTTTGAAGCTGAGCTCGGCTCGTAAGTCTGAATTGCTTATGACGCTTTCAATCGCTGCGGCCAGGGCGTCGACGTCAAATGGATCAACGAGTAGGCCCGCATCGCCGACTACTTCCGGCAAGCTGGTTAGGTTCCCTACTATAACGGGAGCGCCACATTGCATTGCCTCCAGAGGCGGTAGACCAAAACCTTCAAAGTATGAGGGGTAGACAAAACAAAGCGCCCCTGAATACAGTGTCGGCAAGTCTTTCTCGGGCACATAGCCCGTCACAATTACCGAATCCTTGAGCTCCAGATCTTTTATCGCGCGGAGCGTTTCATCATACAACCACGCACACTTACCCGCGAGTACAAGTTTAGGGAGCTTACCCTCCGGTTTGAGACTGCGCAAGCGAGCGTGAGCCGCGACGAGACGGGCCAAATTCTTGCGCGGTTGAATAGCCCCGACCGCCAAAATGTAGTCGCCCTTTATGCCATAAGTCTGCTTAACGCGTTGCAGTTCCGTTTCGTCGCTGACGGGTCTGAAATGATCGGCGGCCGCCAATGGTATAGCGGTGACTCTCTCA
Organism: Pyrinomonadaceae bacterium; assembly: GCA_031365545.1. Lineage (GTDB taxonomy): Bacteria > Acidobacteriota > Blastocatellia > Pyrinomonadales > Pyrinomonadaceae > PSRF01. The sequence continues at coordinate 21,678 of JANLYH010000121.1, forward strand.
GGGCTAACCTTGTAGGTGTTGATAATGTCGTTGCGGGCGTGGGCCGATAGCGCAATCACCTGCGAAGCTTCGCGCACCGAACGGCGCACCGTGATGCGCAGTTGCTTGCGGCTGCGCCACTTGAAAGTTTGTGGCAGATGTTCAAATGATAGGTCGTGAATACTAACTACGACCGGGCAGGGTGAAAAAGGCGGGGCCGTAAACTGAACGTGCAGTACATCAACGGGATTTCTTCTGAGCTCGGCGCTCAAAGTCAGTGGAATGCGGATTAGAGGAGTATGTGGGAGGGTGGAACGAACCAGAACATTCGGCCACCGGTTGCTGAAGCGGGTGACCGCCTCGCGTTTTGTCACATAGAGCGTATAACGATTGGTCTGGTCGATCTGGGCGAGCGCTTCAATCAGATTCGTTGCATAGCTTTCGTTACCGCCAAGTCCAGTCCCAACAGAATGGGCGTCAATTGCTATTCGCAAGCGACTGCGGCTCCCTGGAGTGAATAACGAAAAGATGCCGAATCTTCCGAAGTCTTGCTCGGAAAGATCCTGCCTCGCGGCTTGCTACTTCTTGGTAGCAGCCGTCGCCTGTGCATCAGCGCGAACGCGAGTGTCGCGCTCACGAATGCGTGCCGCTTTACCGCGCAAGCCTCGCAGGTAATAAAGCTTTGCCCGGCGCACACGGCCTCTCTTCACTACGTCGATGTGGTCAACGATAGTTGCGTGAAGCGGAAAGATTCGCTCAACGCCGACACCGAAGCTCGTTTTGCGGACCGTGATTGTTTCTCGGGCGCCGCCGTGCTTGCGAGCTATGCAGACACCTTCAAACGCCTGCAAACGTTCTTTCGTCTCAGATTCCTTAATGCGAACATGTACGCGTACGGTATCGCCCGATTGAAAATCAGGAATACCCTTACGCAGTTGGGTTGCTTCAACGTTGTCTAATCGATTCATTTCGTTACTCCAATAAGAACCTGAAAGTCCATCGTGTCGGCCTCAGCCGACTAAAAATTTACTTCAAGAGATCGGGGCGATTCCTTTCGGTTTTCCGCAAAGCTGCTTCGCGGCGCCAACGCGCGATCTCTCCGTGATTACCTGTCAACAAAACGTCCGGAACGCTCATTCCGGCAAACTCCGTCGGGCGCGTAAATTGCGGATGATCCAAACCGCCCGCGGAAAACGAGTCGTTTGCGGCGGAAGTTTCGTTTCCCAAGGCTCCCGGTAACAACCGCACAACCGCATCAACCACGACTATCGCGGCCGGCTCACCGCCCGACAAAACGTAATCGCCAATCGAAATTTCATCGGTCGCCAGCGCGTCGACCACGCGTTCGTCAACGCCCTCATAACGTCCACAAATCAAAATTACCTGCGACGCGTTCTGTGAAAGATCCTGCGCAACTGCCTGCGTGAAAACGCGACCCTGTGGCGAGAGCAGCACTACCCGGGTTTGCGGCGCATACTCCTCGCGCTTGCTACAGCCGGTCAACTCCTGCACCGCGGCAAATATTGGTTCGGGCTTGAGCACCATGCCCTCGCCGCCACCAAACGGCCGATCGTCCACCACATGATGCTTGTCGCTGGTCCAGCGGCGCAAATCGTGCGCACTCGTCTCAACCAGTCCAGCCGCTCGTGCTCTGCGAATAATCCCGTAGTTAAACGCCTGCGCAAAAAACTCCGGAAAGATGGTAATGATGTCGCAGCGCAGCACGGTAAAATTTCAAAGACAACTACAAATCCAACAGACCTTCCGGCGGATCGATTGAAATCTTCTTCTGGGTGATATCGATCGCAATCACGATCGACGCAACCATCGGAACAAAAACTTCGCGGCGCTCCTCATTCTCGACTACCAGCAGCTCGACTCCACCGGTTCTCAGCACGTCCCTAACCTTGCCGATTGCCAAACCGAGGGTGGTTTCAACCAGACAACCCTCGAGTTCCCAGTCATAAAACGCGTCTTTCGCCAGCTCGACACGCTCTGCTTCCGGAAGACCGAATTGATAGCCCACCAGGGCTTTGGCCTCATCGATGCTATCGTAACCTGAGAACTTCAACACCAGCCGATCGTTTTGAAACCAATGGTTTTCGAGTTCAAACAGCTTGCGCTCCCCGCTGAGCCCGACGCCGGTCAACTCAGAAACATTTTCGAACCGCTCCGGGAAGTCGGTCAAAAGCTCGGCGATTAGCTCCCCCTTGAGACCACGAGTCCTGACTGCGCGAGCAACGATAATCAGGCCGACTTCATGTTCCCTGCTCGCTGGATTCATTCCACAATTTCGAGCATGAAGCGATGTTTTCTTTTCAAACTCACGGCGTAAGCCAACGCACGCAGGGCCCTTATGGTGCGTCCCTGCCGGCCGATCAATTTGCCCATGTCGCTGGGAGCTACGCGCACTTCGATCAAAGTGCCGCCCGGTTGTTCCACTTCGCGCACGTCAACTGCGTCAACATCGTCGACCAGTGACTTAACAACCATTTCGACCGCTTCTCTCATGTTGCGTGCGCCTGGTCTGTCAGGGCCTTGCCCACTGCTTACTACCTACTGCTCGCTGGCTACTGCTTCCTTGCTGCTGGCTTTGATCAGTTGACCGACCGTCTCGGTAGGCTGCGCCCCTTTTTCCATCCAGTAACGAACGCGAGCCATGTCCAACTTGATCTCAGCCGGCTCTCGGGTCGGATTGTAGGTGCCAAGATTCTCCAGGCACGCACCGTCACGCTTCGATTGTTTTTCCTTCACAATGATTCGGTATGAAGGTCTCTTTTTCGCGCCGGTGCGCATCAGTTTAATTGCTAACAATTCCCTACCTCCAATTTTTCGCTAACCAATTTACCGCTCCCTATTAATGTCGTTTCTTCTTACGTTTCTTCTTCAGCTTTTTTCTTGACGGCCCTGCCGGCGCCGCGCCTAAAGACGGAAAGGCGGGCATCTCCTCACCAAAGCCATCGCCGTCCATCCCTGCAAGCCCCGCCATGTCTGGCATGCCGGCCATGCGACGCATCATCTTACCTTTCAACCCACTGCCGCCAAACATCCCCGAACTCGTGAGTTGCCTCATCATCTGACGCATCTCGGTGTACTGCTTGATGAGCTTATTCACTTCCGCGACGTGCGTCCCAGATCCACGCGCGATGCGGCGCCGTCTATTGGCATTCAGAATCCGGTGATCAGTTCGTTCCTCGCGCGTCATCGAGTCAATAATCGACTCGGTGCGCTTCATCTCCTTCTCCATCAGCTTCGACTGTTCCTCGTCCATCTGCGGCATGCCAATGCCGCCGAGGAGCTGATCAGGAAGGAGCTTCATGATCTTTGAGAAAGAACCAAGCTTCTTTACCTGGCGAAGCTGCGAACGAAAATCCTCAAGCGTAAACTCGTTTTTCTGAAGCTTCTTTAGTTGCTCTTCAGCTTCAGATTGGTCGACTTTCGACTGGACCTCTTCGATGAGCGATAACACGTCGCCCATTCCCAGAATACGTTGAGCCACGCGGTCAGGGTAAAAAGGTTCGAGCGCGTCATACTTCTCACCCACGCCCACAAATTTTACCGGTTGACCAATGACCTGCTTGATCGAAAGCGCCGCGCCGCCACGTGCGTCGCCGTCCATCTTGGTAAGTACTACGCCCGTAATTCCGACGCGCCGATGAAACTCTTCCGCGGAACGAACCGCATCCTGGCCAGTCATGGCATCAGCCACAAACAAAATTTCAACTGGGTGCGTTTCGTTCTTAATTGTAACGAGCTCTTCCATCAACTCATCGTCGACGTGCAAGCGGCCGGCGGTATCAATGAGCAGCGTGTCGAAGCCCGTCTGTTGCGCGTGCTTAACAGCCGCGCGGACCAGTGTCAGCGGATCGTCCGTCTCAGATTGTTCAAAGATCTGTTGACCAGTTGCCCTGGCAATAACCTTAAGCTGCTCGCGAGCTGCAGGACGGTATACGTCAACGGAAAGCAACAGCGGCTTGCGATCCTGATTTGCGGCCAGCCAACGCGCAATTTTCCCGGTTGAGGTCGTCTTGCCGGAGCCCTGTAGGCCCACGATCATGACAACGTTCGGGATCTGCCTGGTAAAAACCAGCCGGGAGGATTGGCCCCCCAACATATCTACCAGTTCGTCGAAAACTATCTTGACGACCTGCTCGGAAGGCTTGAGTTCCTGCCAAACCTGTTGCCCTTCCGCCTTTTCCTTGACAGAGGCGATAAAGTCTTTCGCGACTTTATAGTTGACGTCGGCTTCAAGTAGAGCCAGGCGAATCTCGCGCAAGGCCGCTTCAACGTGCTCCTTCGTCAGCACGCCTTCGCCGCGCAGATTCTTGAGAGTCCGTTTCAGCTTGTCAGATAAGGACTCAAACATAGATCACTCGGGCAAAGTTTCCAGCCAACGGCGGAAACGAAGATGATAGCGGCCAGCGCAAATAAGTGTCAAGGTAAGCACTCTAATCGCCCCGGTTGCGTGGCTTTCGCTAATTTGTTGATAGAGTTGAACTGTAAGCTCGCTTTGATACGCTGAACCTGACGAATATAGGCGCAAATTGTTCCAACGGAGGGCACTCTTGAGAACCACCCAGCGTTCCCCATTTGAGACCACGCAATCGCGACACTTTTGCCAGCGATTAACGTGGCTGCTCCTAATCCTGCTGATGACTTGGGGCGGCTGGCAATCACCATCGCCAGTGGCTCAGGGGCAAACTTCTGATCTTCAATTCACCGAATCCCTAAAATTTCAGGAGATTGAACCCGGAATTGAATATGGACAAACGACCAGCGGCCACGTTTCCAATGACGAGCAAACGGGTCCCTGGTTCATTAATGTCCTTTGGATTGATCCGAAACGCGCGGAGCTCAAAGTTGTGCACGCGCTTGACGAAGGGCTGGGTTTGGAAACCGTGAGTTCCCTGGCAGCGAGGCACGGGGCCACCGCAGCAACAAACGGTGGTTATTTTACGTTGAACGGACTCTACCGCGGCGAGTGTTTGGGCCTGCTGGTGCTTGACGGAAAGTTGATCAGTGAACCTCATTACGATCGCGAGGCACTCGGATTGATCAACGCCGGCGGCGCGACCGATGTAGTCTTTGGTCATCTGAACTTTTCTGGTCAAGTTTCAGCTAACTCACAGCGGCGCGAGGTGCAGGGTCTAAATCGAGCCATTGATCTGGACGAAATGGTAGTTTTCACACCCGAGTTTCATCGCACAACCTTGACGAGTCCCGACGTGATAGAGGTCGTCGTACGAAGAGGCCGAGTCGCAGCGATTCGTGATCTGAAAGGCAGCAGCCAAATCCCAGTTGATGGCTACGTCGTTTCTGCTCGTGGGAAATCGCGCGAGTGGGTGAAAGATAACGTCAGGCATGGTTCCCGGATGACTTTTTCCTGGCGCCTCAATTCTGTCGAACCCGGCGAGGACAAGAAATGGCAAGGAGCCAGGACCATCCTTGGGGCGGGTCCGCAACTCATTAAAGATGGGAAGGTTGCCATACCTAACAGCCAGGAAAAGATCACGCAGGCTTTTGTTAGCGAAGGACACCCCCGCACCGCGATTGCAAAGCTGGCATCAGGAAAACTTCTGCTCGTTACCGTAGATGGACGACAACCAAGTGAGAGTATCGGCATGTCTTTGCCGGTGCTGGCTCAACTTCTGCTGGAATTGGGGGCGGTTGAGGCAATGAATCTTGACGGTGGTGGCTCCACCACTATGGTCATCCGCAACAGGGTTGTAAACAAACCTTCGGATCAGACTGGGGAGCGCCCAGTAAGCGATGCAATACTGGTTTTTCCTCGGCCAAACTGAAGAAAACCAATGTGGACGCCCCTGTTCGCTTGTGTTAAATTCTGAACCGTTCGCAACTGATTACCTGCGCGGCTTCGTGGGAGAAGCTGAGGCACCCTCAACTAATTACTCGACGCAAAACGAAGTGGGCAATGAAATACGGACTGGATTGGCCATTTCTATTAGGACTACATGGCTAAAAATGCAGGCTCCAAGGCTGGTGGCCCGCCGCTGGATAAAACCTCAAGCGGAAAGGGTGTGGTCGATCTTGCGGACGCGCGTGTCCGGCTAAGCACCCGTTCTCATCCTTCGCAACAGAATTTACTGAGTGAGTTAGACGAAGTTCGTTCGCTACTCGATCAGGGTCTGTCTGCTGAAGCCAAGTCACGCCTCACGCTTTTGATCGCTGCCGCTCAAAGCAATCCTTCAGTTCTTGCCCTCGCACGCTGTTCCTTGTCTACCGCCCTTGAGATGCAGGGTCAATATCGCGACTCGTTAGCAGCCGTCGCCATGTATGAGTCACCGGAATCGCGAGCGAAACTGGATCAGGAGGCTGTCCGGCTACTCAAAGTACAAATTGGTCTCGCTTACAACTATAACGGCGACCATCCCAAGGCAATCTCGCTCCTGAAAGGGGCGTTGCGTGAGTTTTCAGACAGCGACGAGGAACCAGAGAATGGTCCAATATATGCGGCCCTGGCCCGTGTTTACCGCAGCATCAGCGAATACCCGATCGCCCTGGACTATGCCCAACGCGCCCTTGAGCATTTCCGTCAAGTCGGGGAGTGGCGCGGTCTTTCGGAAGCATATTTCGGAATCGGGATGGCACAAATTCAAGAGGGCGATTACGAGGCTGCGCTGGAAAATCTTCAGCAAGCTCTTAAGTTGACCGGCGATCATCCTGCCAGTTACACGCTAGGAAAAATCTACGCCAACATGGCCGGCGTTTGTTGGTTCCTCAAGCGCCCTCAGGAAGGCGTTCGCTACCTTGAGAAAGCAATTGGTTATTACGAACGCACCGACCACAAGGCCAATGCCGCTAACGGCTACAACAATCTCGGTATCAACCTAATCCTCATGGGGCAGTGGGGCAGAGCTCAGGAAGCCTTGGAACGCGCGCTTGCATTGGCAACGGAAGTCGATGAACGCGCCGAAAAGGTGCCGATGATTCTCGACTCGCTCGGCGAATTACTGATGTTGCGTGGTGAGCTTGATGAAGCTCGAGACTATCTCCTTCGCGCGGTCGCTCTCGCTACCGAGGATGGTAACAAGTGGTACGCCTGCCAGGCGCTTAGAACCCTGGCTCGCTGTTGCCTTGCTATGGAAGATCATGCCAAGGGTATTGCCAACGGGGAGGAGTCGCTCGCTCTCGCTTTAGCCATCGGTGATCGCCAGGCCATTTGTGAGTCGCGCCTGATCCTTGCTGAAGCACACCTCCAGAATGGCGAAACGGAAAAATGCTCGGCGCAGTTGGAAAAGGTGATGCAGGAAACCACCGAATCCACTACCGACATTGCTCTGTCGGGAGAGTTTCAGAGGCTTCTCGGCATGCTGGCGGTAGTACACTCCGACTTCTCATCCGCGGCCCAACATTTCGGAAGCAGCGTCTCAATTTTTGATATGCTTGGCGATCGCTATCGGGCCGCACGCGCTCACAGCGAACTCGGACGCGCGTACGCTTCCACCCTGCCCAGCCGGGCAATCGAGCACCTTTCGCGAGCTGTAAACGCTTTTCGAGAATTGGGCGCCAAGCTTGATCAGAAGCGGGCTGAAGCAGCACTCGCCAACCTTGATCGCACTGCGCCAGAAAGGAATGAAGAGCAGTCAGCACTGCCACAATTACTTACTCTCCGGCTAGCCGAGGCGGTAACCTCACGCGAGCTCTTGTTGCGCGAACTTGCAGCCATCATGCGTCAGGAAACCAGCGCAAAATTTGTAATCATTACCGAGCCCGGCGAACACAATCGCCGGCGAGTTGTTATCGCACACGGTTGTACGCCTGCTGAAAGCGCGAAGATCGCAGAAGAGATGGATCTGTTGGTTGACGACAAATCACAGGCCGCCTACACAAAAAAGAACGACGCGGCAATTCTCCAACTTCGGTCGTCTCACGGACCTCCGGCGACGCTCTATATATCACCCAGTAGCCGCGCGAGTCTTCCAGGTGGGTTATCGCTGGAGCCGTTGATGCGAGTTGCAGAACTTGGTATGGACGTCTGCGCGCTGCGGACCGGATCTCAAAAGGGTTCGCGTGTTCAGCAGCCGGCCGAACTTACCGGCACCAGTCTCATGCCCGGGTTCATCCATTCCAGCCCGGCGATGACGAAATTGGTAGAAGAAGTTCACAAGATTCGATCGTCTGATGTAACGGTTCTAGTTACTGGCGAGTCAGGTACAGGTAAAGAGTTGGTGGCCCGAGCAATTCACGCTCTCTCCTCCCGTCGCGCAAAAGTCTTCGTGCCGTTTAACTGCACTGCCGTTCCCAAAGAGCTGTCTGAAGGTTATCTGTTTGGCTACCGTCGCGGGGCATTTACCGGCGCAGTAACAGATTCAGCAGGCGTTATTCGCACTGCTGCGGGCGGGACGCTGTTTCTCGATGAAATAGGTGATCTGCCGCTTGACCTGCAACCAAAACTTCTGCGCTTTCTGCAGGAAGGCGAGATCCAACCGTTAGGCGAACAGCGACCACTGAAAGTCGACGTCCGAATTATTGCGGCCACTAATACTGATTTGGAAGAGATGGTCGCCCAGGGGAAGTTTCGGGAAGATCTTTACTACCGCCTTAATGTGATCCGTTTGCGCGTGCCGCCCTTGCGTGAGCGACGGTCGGAAATTCCGACGATCGTCAATTACTACATCAATCATTACTCGGCAAAGTTTGGCCGCCGGGATATCCAAATCACACCGCCGGCTGTTGACCTGCTAATGGTGAGCGACTGGCCAGGCAACGTGCGGCAACTCTGCAACGAAATTCAACGCGTGGTTGCACGCGCCGAAGACGCAACTGTGATAACTCCCGACCAACTGTCTCCAGAACTGAAACGAACTTCTTCACCAACACCAGGCCCGTCAGTTTCGACTCTGGCGTCGATGCCTACGAATTCCCTGCAAGGCGTCACTCTTGCTGACGCTCTCGCAGACGTTGAGAGACGAATGATCGCCGATGCTTTGCGCAAGCACGGTGGCAATATTTCACGCGCCGCTCGCGAACTCGGGCTCACCAGACGTGGACTCTATCTCAAGCTCGAACGTTACCAGTTGAGCGCCAGTGCTTAGGAAATCCCCAGCAGCGCGCGGACGTCTTTACCTACCAAATCAGATTTTAGTTCACTCGGACTGTTTTTTCGGGCGGCCACGTCACTGGCAATCCCGGCGATGGTCGCAATATCAAACGGCTTTGATACGACCCAATCAGCCTTAATTGCTTGCCGGGCATCGCAACTGATCGCGTCGGCCCAGCCACTGACGATTGCCAATGGTATTGTTTTGGAGCGTTTCCGGATTTCGTTTGCCAACTCCCATCCGCTCATCTCGGGCATGCCGATGTCGGTGAAAACAACATCGATCTCGCCGCGCCGGGCATCATAGGCCTGCAGCGCCTGCTCCCCACTCTCAGCGACGATCACTTCACAGCCCTCAGCTTCGAGCGCTTCGCGAAGTACTTCCCGAATCGCCGCTTCATCATCGACGACAAGCACCCGCAGCCTGTCTTCTCCACTTGAAGTTGCGAGCTGTGCCGAATTGGCTTCGATAGCTGTCTGAGCATCCGCGGCGACGGGTAACGAAATACGGAAGGTAGTGCCCCGGCCCGGTTCGCTCTCTACGTCAATTGAACCGTTATGTCGGCGAATGATACCGAAGCTCACCGCCATTCCCATTCCAGTGCCGCCTTTGCCTTTGGTTGTAAAGAAAGGATCAAATAGCCTCGACTTGACCTCCGGCCCCATGCCGGTGCCATTGTCAGCGATTGTCAACACCACGTTTCCGATCGTTTCCTGCGCGCTCAGGCGAATTTCACCGCCCGAGGGCATAGCATCGATCGCGTTGTAGATCATGTTGACGAGAACTTCCCTGAGTTCTACTGCATCGCCAAACACCGACGCCGTGCAGTCAGCCACGAGCGACAAACGAATTTGCTGACCATCCACGCGTGATTCCCAGCGCGGCCGACTCATCTCACAAACGTCTCTCATTAAGCCTGCCACCGTTACTGCCTGGAACTTACGGCTTGGTTGCTTGCGGGCGAAGTCTTGAATGCGGCGGATAATGTGCGCTCCGTCCTCGGCGCTTTTCACAATCATCTCGATGCCAGCGTTGATTTTTTCAGCATCTTTCGTTCGTAGTAACAGTTGGGCGCGACCGAGAATTCCGGTCAGTGTGTTGTTGACGTTGTGTGCCACGCCAAACGACAGCTCCCCCAGAGCGGCCATTTTTTCGGCGTGCGTCGCTCTTTCCCGCAACTCTTCATACTCAGCATGTGCAACCGCAATCCGTCCCAGGCAATTTCTCAAGCGTTCGCTGGTGGAAGCGTGTTGGGAGTTTGCGAGCATCTGCCCAGCTTGGGCGCCGATCTCCTGGCGCTCATCCTCTCCTAGTTGCTCACACATTTCTTCAATCAGGATCAGCAGCGCCCTGCCGGCTCCCTCGTAGTCTCCGCACCGCTCAGCCACTCGCCTGGCCCGATGAAGGATAGGCTTCGCTTCGTGACGACGCCCAAGTTTACAGAGTACTAAGCCAGACGTAGTCAACGTTTCCGCCAACAAGGCTTCTTCGCCGGCCGTCTCCATGGTTTCGACGGCACGGCTAACAGAACGTTGCGCCAGCGAATACTGTTCTGAGGCAAGGTATAGCTGGGCCAGAGTCTCGTCCACCTGAGCGCGCCTAACTTGATCGCCAAGTTCTTCGAAAAGTTTTCGGGCTCGCTCGAGGTGGAGCTGTGCTTCGTCAAATCTTTTCAAGGTAGAAAGTAGATACCCGTGATTGTTTTCAATTATTGCTTTATACCGATGGTTGCCGATTCCTTCAAAATGTGAGAAGGCCTCACGATAGTGATCCAGAGCACTGTCGAAGTATTCGTTTCGGTCTTCTGCAATGCCAAGGTTCTTGAGGGTGGTGGCAAATTCGAGATGGAATCGGCCCATGGTCCATGGACTGAGATAGTTAGTAAGACGGTCAGCTTCATTTAGCAGATTTACCGCGTCATGAAGTCGACTAGCGTGACGCTCGAGGGAGGCGAGCCGAACTAAAACTATACCTTTCAATTCAGTCTCGCGGTCGGTGAGCTCGTTGAGCGCAGAACGAAGGGAGTTGCGCGCGAGGTCAAACAACCCCTGGCGGTAGTAACAGTACCCGAGTTCCGCCCGGGCCTCTCCGGACCTGGCGGTCTCGCCGAGGTTATCAAACAGGGCGACCGCTCCACTTAAAAGCCGCTCGGCGCAGTTTTGCCCGCCGTCGACATGTCTTGTGCTCGCAACCCACCCGCTCAAAGCGCCAGCCGTGAGTAGTAATTCGGCAGCAGCCAACTGGCTTAAGCCGGCCTGCTTCGGCCACTCTCCAATTGTCCACCAAGGCTGCAACGCGGCACAGCCTGCGTCGTAGGCTCCAAGTTCGAGCTTCTCACGAGCAAGAATGCAGCGTTCGAGAACTTTTTCGCTTTGGGTTAACGATGAGAACTCTCTGGGCTGAATCGAGTTTGCTTGTATCAGTCGCATTTGAAAGCCTGTCGGACTCAAATTAGAGGGCTGTGAGGTTTCTTCGTTACTTGACGCCAGCGGCCTCAGCCGCACTGGCTACCAAGTATACACATGCATACCGTGGTAACACGGACCTATTATTCTCTTTAATCCTTGAAAAGTGGGGGTTAGAGCCGATTTTGGGCTTATTAAGGCCTCATCTGTATACCAGCTACTCAGTTCTGCCTAAATCGCGGCGCGAGCCTTGGAGTTCTCAGTGACTCTAGCTAACTGCCTTTACTTCAGTCGTTTAAAGGAACGCTTGAGGTGCGAAGACTCAATGGCACAAGCCTTGAAATAGCCAAGCGCGACCAAATTGATAATCGGTACGCTAGAAAGTGACTTGGTAGTTCAACTGGCAACCCGTCCTAGCGCACCGCCCAAGTAAATGCTCGAAACCAGGAGAATTCAAATGAAAAGCTTCAAATCAATCCTTTGCGCTTCGCTCTTGACCCTAACCATGTGCTCCGCCGCATTTGCCGGCGACATCACCGGCAGGGCAGGTGACATCACTGGTAAAGCTGGCGACATCACCGGCAGGGCGGGTGACATCACTGGTAAAGCTGGTGACATCACTGGCAAGGCTGGTGACATCACTGGTAAAGCTGGCGACATCACTGGCTTTGTTGGCGACATCACTGGCTTCGCTGGCGACATTACCGGACTCGTCGTATACCTGTTTATTTCGTAGCCAGCTCCCGAGACTCGGTCATCTCGCTTGCACTTCAGTCAAAGTGCGCCAGTGTGTTTCAAGGATCGTTCAACGTGGCGAGAAAAACCGCCCTAAAGCGCTCGCGCGATGGTACTTGGCAAGCAACATGCCAACCATCCGAGTCTTGATCAGGTAATTACGAAGTTTGCAGGAAGGGAGAGCCCGATGAAGATCGTTCTGAACAATTCAGCACACTGCGACGCGAAAAGATCGCCATATTCCGTTAGTCGAGCAAATGTTCTCAGGGGTTACATTCACCCCTCTGACTAAGCGCGGGTCCTTACCCAACTGCTTCGTCGCTTCGGCTGGCACCAAGTAAGGGGTTGAAAAGTTGAGATTCCTGGTAACCGATTGAAAGTTTCTATACCGCCGACCGTCTAGTTACTCTCTCACGTTTTCACCATCCGGGTGAGCAGCATGGCCATTCAGCTAAAGTGGGGTCTGAGCGGGTTCCCCCGATTCAGGCTCTACTCTTGCCTGACGAACTCAAATCCTGATTTATCCAAATCCGATATCACTCGTGATGAAGGGGCCAGCAACTATCTTGTCGAGCGGGGTAGGTCGGCATGGCGAACAACAAACAAAGCGAGTCCCATCATCATGTAGAGAACCATTACCACTTCTGAGTCACCCCAGTTGTAATGCACCAGGCCGGAAGTGAGGAACCCGATCAGTCCGCCCAGCGCTCCCAGCAGGATTCCGCGTTCGATCCAATCGAACTGCAAGCCACTGCGTAGTGAGCGCCAAAGCGTTTGCGTGTAGACGAAAAGAAAAGCCAACCAAAGAATCAAAGCCGGCACGCCGCGCTCCAGCGCGATTTGCAGAAGGTTGGAGTGCATGTGGCCCCAGGGTATCTTGCCCTTATCAAACATGCCCCACGCCCGCCAGTGACTCTTGATCGAGTCCATGCCGACGCCAAGTAACAAATGTCGCGGTTTGCTGATCAGCAAATTGAAACCCTCGCGCCAAACAGTTTCCCGCCAGGTGGTTGATTGATCGGCTTGATCGATAAAAGCAACATTGCGCCTTTGTTGGAGCAGGAACAGACCCGCAAGTATCAAGGGGATGGCCAACAAACCAAGCACGATCAATGAGCGCCGCCCAACACCAAACATGAGAACGATCAACGTGGAAACCAAACAACCTAGCCATGACGCTCGCGTGACAGTCAACAACAAGGCGCCACTCATCCCAGCAAGCGCAATTAGCAACAACGCACCGGTCCGGCTTCGCTTTGCCGGCAGACTCACCATGAGTCCCATGGCCAGGGCGATGATCAACTGCAGAACTTCCGCATAGGTTACAAATTGACCATACAAACCGGTCGCTCTCCAATCTCGACCTCTTGACCAGCCGCCGATACCCAGTTGTTCCTTGACGGTATTGCCAGGCAAGGTGCTGCCCCGTGGAATTTTGAATACCGGTTGCAGTTCGTGGCGGTAGGTGAGGACAGCCGCTGGCTTCTTATCCGGCTTCAAAATGGCGGAAACCAATTGTTGCGGATCCCGCAATTTCTGTCCGTCAACTTCAAGCAGCGTATCTCCGTCCCTGATGCCGGCCTTGTACAACGGACTGCTCTCGGAGACCTGCGCAACTTTCACGGCCCGGCCCAACCCGCGTTCAACGGCGGTATAAAAGACATTGATCATGCACGCGCTGATGAGCGTGAGCGCGAGTAAGCGTGCCACTCGCAACGAAGGCAGGTTCTCGGTGAACAAATAGATTATGGTGAACAGGCTCGCGGCGCGCAGCTTCCCGATCGAGACCATCGGCTCGTAGGAGAACACAGCAGAAGCTCCGGTGAGAATGAAGAAACCGAGCACGAGGTAATCGATCGGAGTTCGCTGAAGCGCAGGCCGGGGGCGAAACGCAAAACGCGCCAGCCACAAAGCCAGTCCGATGAGCCATGCGCTTTGAGTGATCGCAATCGAGTTTGGCGCCGCGGCAGCAAATACAAAAAGAAAGGCGACGATCGCCCCATCAAGCACCTTCGCCGCCTTACTTTTGTCCTCTGTCATTTCGTTTTCGCAACTACAACCAACCGCATAGCTCAGTAACCATCGCCGCGGAGCATAACCATCACCGTGCGCAGGATGATTTTCAAATCAAACAACAGCGACCAGTTTTCGATATAGAACAGATCCAACTTCACCATTTCTTCAAACGGCAAGCGGTTTCTACCTGATACTTGCCACAATCCAGTCAACCCCGGTTTCATGTCGAGACGTTTGCGATGCCGCAATTCATAAGCTTCCACTTCGTAAGGGATTGGTGGACGCGGACCAACAACGCTCATGTCGCCTCGCAGCACGTTGATTAGTTGCGGTACTTCATCGAGACTCAAACGACGCAGCAGGCGTCCCACGCGCGTTATGCGCGGGTCGTCGCGCAATTTGTAGGCAGGCTTCTCATCATCACCCACATTGGCTTCGGCGTGCCCGGCAATAAACTTTCGTTGATACTCGCGATGGATCTCGCTGTCGGCATCCATGCGCATAGTGCGAAACTTGTAGACCACAAAAATCCGGCCGTCCATGCCCACGCGCTCCTGGGCATAAAAGACCGGCCCTTTTGAGTCAAACTTGATCAGCAGGGAAATTAAGAGCCAAAAAGGAGAGAGGAGTGACAGCGTCAGGGCAGCGATGAAAATGTCTGACGTGCGTTTGGTGCCGCGAGCGAAGTCGGAAAGCGGCTCGCGAAAAAGCCGGACCATCGGCAGGGCGCCAATTTGATCGACCTCAGTTTTGCTTGGCAAACAGTTGAACAGGCTGGGCGCAATGCGAAACTCAATACCCCGCCGGCCGCACCGCATCATTACGTCGAAGAGCGTGTCGCCGTCCACGTTTGCATCGGCAATGATTACTTCGTTTGCGCCTGACTCGCGAATGGCGTCCGGCAGTCCTGCGAGATCGCTGACTACGGGCACGCCTTCGTAGAGTCCCGCCGTCTCACTTCCCTGAACTTCGGAATCAACCGCGCCGATCACGCGATAACCGAGCGAGGGACGCTCGCGCATCTCCCTGATGCAGAAAGCCGCTTCCGGACCGCGACCCACCACCAAAGTTGGAATCAGATTAATGCCGCGCAAGCGGAAGAATGTTTGTGTACTCCGCAGCACCAACCGGATCGAATACAAACTTGCCAAAGCGATAAGAAAATCAAGCACAAATACACTGCGAGAGTATGAGAATGCGCGATAGTAGAAACCGCCGCGATACAAGAACGCCGCCGCCACGATGAGTAGTGAGCCGATTGCCGTTGATTTGAAAACGCGAACGCCATCGTCGAAGAACGAATACTCGCCGCGGAGGCGGTAGAGATCATAGTAACGAAGCGCCAGCACGCGTATGAGAATCACAAACAGCAACAGTGCTCCGTAAGGAGCAAATCGTTGCGCCCAGGCAATGCTGCCGGCTCCCGTTCTTTGCAGTAGCGAACTACCTTCACGAAGGTAAAACGCGAGGCAGTATGAGGCCGTGGCTATCAACCCGTCCGCCACAACCAAGAGCGTTTTTATTGTCGGCATGACCCAGTGCGGCGCGCGCGCGGAAGCACGCGCGATACTGGTTCCAACCAACGGATTCTTGATTTGCTCAACTCTCACTGAACTTCTGGTGCTAACGAACCAATTGAAAGCCGATTCAGGGCCATAGAATAACAAAAGTTCACGCTTCAAGTATTAGATCTGTCACGCTCGCTCTCACGTTGACCGCGCGGCGGGCTGCAGGTGGTTCCTTCTTGCGAATAGGCAGCTTGTGAACGTCCGCCGCAGTTGAAATCCTTTGCAGCTGTCCCGCCTTTACAAGCTCCGCGTCGACCGCGGCCCATTCGCCTGCATAGATCGATGCCGCGGGAATTCCAAGCGCCGCCGCTTCTCGATTCATCGTACCGCCGGCGCTGACTACCAGGTCGCTACACGCGATTAGGTTGGCGCCATCAACGGGATCAACCGGCACGATTAGATTGCTTCCGGCCCGAGTGCTATAGGAAGCTCGTTGCGAGTCGTTACGTGGCAAGAGCACAACCTTAACTGAAGGCGTCGCTAAACATCGCTCCAGGAGCAGGTCAAACAGTTCATTCTCAAAACGATGATATAGCGCTTCAAGGGCCGGGGGACGTACAGTCACCAGCACGTCTGTCGACGTGATTCCAAGTTGCTCGAGCTTCCTCTCAAATCCGTGATCACTTTGAAAGTCGGCGAGGTAAACGTCTTCCTTGATGCCGCTATATCGTTTGACCTTCGCAGGAGAAGCACCAAAACGCGCTAACGCTGCCTCAGGAAATGCATTCGGAACAATGATGAGCGACGCTATCCGGAAGGCGAGGTGATTTGCGGGCTGGTGCTCATAGTCCATCAGCGTGACGGTGCGCAACGACAGCACGCGGGCCGCCAAAATTTGCGAATATGAATTGTGGCTTAGTGCAAGGTCGAGGTTTTTACCTCGGGCCCAACGCGCGAGTTCCAGCGCCCGCTGCATCAGGTTTCCGGCCTTCCCTGAGAGTTTTCCCCCACCGTGTCCGCCAATCACTTGCGGAGTGAAACCGGCGACTTCGGCGAGTTTGACCGTTTCGGCGAAGTCTCGAGCGGTGACGACTACTTCATGATTTCGTCGAATGAACTCGGTTGCGAGCGAGCGGAAGAATGGTACGTGCGGTGAGTTGGCCAGATCAATCCAGATTCGCATTAGCAGATGGACAACTGAATAACGCTGAGCTATTGATGAGCGGCAACGGACTGCCGGCAAAACTGCCGCACCGCATCCGCAATCTCCATAACGGTCTCGGTGGTCAGCTCGGCATACATTGGCAGTGACATCACCTCCCGACAAACCTGCTCAGTTTGCGGCAAGTCGCCTTCTCCGTAGCCGAGATTGCTAAACCCGCGTTGCAGATGCACTGGAATCGGATAGTGAATCCCGCTGCTGATCCCGTTGTGGTGGAGATACTCACGCAGCGCGTCGCGCTGATCGGTGAACAGCGGAAAGATGTGATAGACCGACTTGCAGCCGACGGGTTCTTCAAGCAGACGTATTTCGGAATCTGTGAGCGCGCTCGAGTAGGCTTGGGCGTGCCGGCGCCTGGCTTCAGTCCAGTCATCAAGATGCTTGAGCTTCACGCCCAACACCGCTCCCTGAATCGCCTCCATGCGATAGTTGTAACCCACGCGCTCGTGTAAATACTTCGCGCTTTGTCCCTGGTCGCGTAGCTCTTGAAGCGGCGTCACATATTTTTCGTTGTTGGTAACAACGGCACCGGCCTCTCCGTAGGCGCCCAGGTTCTTTCCCGGATAAAAACTAAAACAAGCGAGGTCGCCCATCGAGCCGGCCCGCTGGCCCTTGTATTCCGCGCCGTGTGCCTGGGCCGCGTCTTCAATGACAATCAGATTATGCCGCCGCGCACACTCGAGAATCGGATCCATATCTGCACAGGTGCCGTAAAGATGCACCGGCATGATCACTTTTGTTTTCGAAGTGATCGCTGCTTCAAGCTTCTTCGGATCGATGTTGCAGGTAAGCGGGTCGATGTCGACGAAAACCGGCTTGGCCCCTGTGTAGAGGATCCCCGCCACCGTAGCAACAAACGTGTAGCTAACAGTGATGACTTCGTCACCCGGACCAACGCCAGCCGCCAGCAGCGCCAGGTGTATCGCGCTGGTGCCGGAGTTTAGTCCAATCGCAAAACG
The DNA here is from genome assembly GCA_031365545.1 of Pyrinomonadaceae bacterium. GTDB lineage: Bacteria > Acidobacteriota > Blastocatellia > Pyrinomonadales > Pyrinomonadaceae > PSRF01. Next base: position 39,564 of record JANLYH010000121.1, read on the forward strand.
CGATTGACAATGAGCAGCGAAATCCGTTTCAAAAGCTTCAACCTTCGGACCCAAAATAAATTGGCAGCTCTCGACCACCTCCGCGATAGCGCTGTCAATCTCGCTCTTGATGCTCTGGTATTGTGCTTTGAGATCTACTAAAGGAATCATGTTTGTTTCGCTAATCGTTTAATTAATCTCAACCAGTTGGCCGCGCGCTCGCAGCGATTTCTCAGCAGCCTCCACGATCTTCACAAGTCTCAAACCTGCCTCGCCATCAGTTTCCGGCCTTCGGTTGTTTTCAATGCAATCAATGAAATGTTGCGCTTCAGTCTGTAACGCCTCAGTCGTATCGAGTCGGGGCGCCCACATGTCACCGGAACGATAACTGACGAGCATCTCGTAAACTGCTTCCGGGCCGGGAGACACACTAACTCCCTTATCATATATCTTCACCTTCTCGCTTGGCTCCAGATCGTCGTAGAGAATCATCTTCTCGCTGCCGCCGATAAGTGTATGCCTCACTTTGACGGGCGTAAGCCAATTCACGTGGACGTGGGCGATCTGCGAGTTTGGAAAAAAGAGCGTGATGTAAGCGACATTTTCAGGTTGACCGGGAATGTGGCTAATGCCGGTGGCTGAAACGGCCGTCGCCTTCATCGGCAGCACGTAATCCATGATGGAAAGGTCGTGAATGGCCAGATCCCAAATCACATTCACGTCGTGCTGGAAGAGTCCCAGATTTACGCGCACCGCGTCATAGTAATAAATGTCGCCCAGGGCGTTGGCGGTAATCAGCTCGCGAATCTTCCGCACAGCACTGGTGTAAACGAAAGTGTGATCCACCATCAAAACGCGTTTCCGTCTCGCTGCCTCCTCGATCAACTTGATCGCTTCCCGGGAATTGGCGGCGAGGGGTTTCTCAATCAATACGTGCTTGTCGGCATTGAGCGCCGCCATGCCCAATTCAAAATGCGACGTCACGGGCGTGGCAACAACAATCGCGTCTATCTCCGGATCGGCAAACAGCTCCGAACAATTGCCGACGGTCTTAATCGTCGGATAACGGGTCTTAAGTGGTCCCAGTCTCTCCGTTCGCAAATCGCAAACGGCGACAACGGTCGAACCCGGCGCCTCCATGAAGTTGCGCACCAGGTTTGGGCCCCAGTATCCATAGCCGATAACTCCAACTTTGATCATGCGTAATCCATCTGGTTGCGATCGCGTCGTTCGCGTACGTCGCCAATAATGCGCGCCGGAACGCCGGCAACAATCGCAAAATCAGCTACATCGTTTGTCACCACCGCTCCAGCTCCTACCAGCGCACCCTGGCCAATGGTGACCCCGGCCATAATGGTCGCGTTACTCCCGATCGCCGCACCGCGCTTCACCCGGGTTGGAACCACGGCCCAGTCTGCTTCAGTTTGAAGACTGCCGTCTTCGTTCACTGCGCGAGGATAAGGATCGTTCGTAAACATCACGCCGTGACCGACAAATACCTCATCCTCAATAGTCACGCCTTCACAAATGAACGTATGCGACGAGATCTTGCAGCGCGCGCCGACCGCAGCGTTTTTCTGTATTTCGACAAATGCTCCGATCTTTGTTTCTGCGTCGATAGTGCAGCCATAAAGATTGACCAGTTCCGGCTGGAAAATCTTTACGTCCTTACCTAACGAAACATCAGCAGCAATGGGCATGAATTCTTCTCTAGTTGGACAGACATTCTTGTCTGTCTCTTTTTTGACAACAAAGTGGACAGGCAAGAATGCCTGTCCTAATGTCCTTCCAGCAAACGCGCCAATGCATAAAGCAGCCAGCCTTGTGTCCAACGCATGTAAGGCGTGCGGACTGTATAGAAACGCCGGCGTTGATAGTAAAAGAAGCCGCGAGCGTCACGCAGGTTAAGAATTGTCCAGGCGGCAATCGTTTTCGCCAGCGGCAGCGCGCTGTCGTCCAGGTCCTGTAACTCCACAAGTGTGACGATTGCCGTGGCCGCTGCGTGCGCATCCGCCGGGTAAAGGCTGCCATCGTAGTATTTCGGCCAACCGTCCGCAAGAAAGAAGCGTTCGCGCCAGAAAGCATAGCCACGCTGCAGCGCCGCACCGATATCGACGCCTGAGTCAACTTCGCTGGGGCGGGACTTCTCGATTCTGGCAAGCGATAACAACACGTAGGCAGTGTGAAAACTGTCGACCCATTCTTGCCCGGCCTCCGCGCCGTAGCCCCACGAACCGTCTTCACGCTGATTGCGAATAACCTGGCGCACGGCGCGCCACGCTAAGTTGGACAGTTCAATTTCCCTCGTCAACGCCCCAACAGTCGCTAAAGTTTCCGCCGCGAGCAAGCTGGCATTAAAAATCTGGGTGCTATCTGACGGCGAATAGCTGAAACAAACTTCATCGGCCGTTGCAATCGTTCGCTTCAAATCGTTGCGAATGAAGTCGCCCGTGCTGCGCGCCATTTTCAAGTACTGCTCGTCTGCGAACGCCTGGTGCGCCTCGATGAACGCCCGTGCCGCAAAGGCGGTTGGCACGATCATCGGCGTTCCCAGGGGTGCGAAGAAATTCCGGCTCTGCCAATCAAAGTTGTAACCCCACGCGGCGCCGCTATAGCCCTTGATTCGCATCAGCCATAACTCATCGAGCAGAGCGCGTGCTTCTGTTTCAGTCTCGATTGTTTTCACTCGGCGATGACGTGCGAGCGCCGCAAGCGCGAAGAGGGCAACACCTTTGGAGTTTTTCTGTGGCGGGATCAGCGCCAGCGAGCGCAGATTCAGAGGCAGTCGCTTGAAAGCCTGGGTCCAAATTAGTCGTGCTGTTCGTGAATGCCGGAAAGGAGTCGACTGGAAAACGCGGCTGTTAAGAGCATCGAATGGATCGTGCCCGGCAAAGTCATGGCGCCGGCACCATGCAAGGAGATCTTCGAATGCCTGCTCAATTGAGGTGCGCATGGCGGATTGTGAGCCGCGGATTAACGCGGACTACGCAAATCTGAAAAACCTTCACAGCCTGGTCGTTTTATTGTGATCTAATCCGCGTTTTTTCCCGTAAATCCGCGGCTGTCTACCGTCTACTGCCTACCGAAGTTTCGATCCGCCGCGGTGTTTCGATAAAGCTCTCATGCCACAGTTCAAACATGAGCAAGGTCCAGAGAAGTTTGCGATGATTAGCCACGCCGCGCTCGTGCTCAACCTGAAGTTTGGTGATGTAGTCGGCGTTGAAAACGCCGGCCCGGCGCACGCGCTCGGGCGACAAAAGATCCCGCGCCAGCGGTTGCAATTTCCCCTTGAGCCACTCGGCTACCGGCACACCAAATCCCTTCTTACCTCGGCGAGTTACAAAGGGCGGAAGGTGACTGTCGATTGCGCGCTTCAAAATATATTTCGTCTTGCTGCCCCTGAGTTTGTAGTTTGGCGGCAACGACGCGGCAAACTCAGCCACTCGCGGGTCGAGAAACGGCGCACGCACCTCCAGCGACACGGCCATGCTGGCGCGATCAACTTTCGTCAAGATGTCTTCCGCAAGATAAAGCCGGGTGTCAATGCTCTGCATCTGCTCGACAACATCTGGCGAATCACACTCCGCTACCATTTGGCGAGCGTCGCGATAAATGTCGCCGTCAGTTTGTCTGAGCACCTCCGGCGTCAAAAGCATTTCCTGCTCGATTGGATTAAACGAACCAAACCAAACGTGGTGCCGCGCCACGCGATCGAATTTTGTGCCAGCAATGAACCGAGTTGCTTTGTAGTCCAGCGAAAGGTTCTTGGTCTTCACCGGCAGCAATCCGATTAAAGGCTCCAGCAGACCGGAGCGCAGAGCAGTCGGGACCTTTAAGTAATTCTCCGCCCAACGATGACCCCGATACATAGGGTAGCCGGCAAAAAGTTCGTCGCCGCCATCACCGCCGAGGGCGACCGTCACATGCTTGCGCGTGAACCGCGATAACAGATAAGTAGGCACCAGCGATGGATCGCTGAATGGTTCGTCCATCCACGAACCAATCTCGCCAACGAGGTTTGCCGCGAGGTTAGCACTCAGACGTTCTTCATGGTGATCTGTGCCAAGAAACTTAGCTACTGCGCGAGCGTAAGACGATTCATCAAACGACGATTCTGCAAACGAAATTGAAAACGTCTTGACAGCTTCTGACGAAGCCTGCACGGCAAGGGCCGCGACAGTGGACGAGTCAACACCGCCGGAGAGCAAGACACCCAACGGCACGTCGGAAACCAGACGCATACGCACTGAATCAGCAAGCAGTTCGCGCAGGTGTTCAGCCGCCTCAAACTCGGTCGGTACCGGCTGTTTGGTTTTGTAACTCAGAGACCAATAAGCGCGCGTCTCAATCTTGCCGTCAGCGAGCATTAGCGTGTGTGCTGCCGGCAGTTTGTTTATGCCTTGATAGATGGTGAGCGGAGCAGGTACGTAATCAAACGAAAGATACTGGCGCAGCGCCTGAAGATTTAGCGAGGTCTTCACAGCCGGATGGGCCAGCAGCACTTTCGGCTCGGAAGCAAACAGCAAAGTGTTTTCAAACACGCCCCAGTAAAGCGGTTTTTCGCCGAATCGATCGCGCGCGAGGAGCAGCCGGCGGGCCCTCGCGTCCCACAAGGCAAACGCAAACATTCCGTTCAGGTGCTGCACCATCTCGCCTGCGTATTCTTCGTAAAGATGCGGGAGCACTTCGGAGTCTGACTGACTTCGGAACGAATGTCCGCGCTTTTCCAAGTCGCTGCGGATTTCGCGATAATTGTAGATCTCGCCGTTGAGGATCACGGCCACGCTTTTGTCTTCGTTGTAGACGGGCTGTTCGCCGGTTACCAGATCGATGATCGCCAGACGCCGCATTCCCAGAGCGGCGCCGTTTGTAACCAGCAAGCCCTCGGAATCCGGGCCGCGATGAACCATGCGGTCACACATCGAGTGCAAGAGTTCTCTCGCGCCATCGAAGGGCGGCGTTTGTGAATCAAGATTGGCCCAACCGGTTATTCCACACATAGAAACTACAAGTGATGGGTTATGAGCGATGAGTTATGAGTGAAAACAAAGAGCTGCTTTGTCTCATCACTCATCACTCATCCCTCATCACTTCTCTTCGAATCCAATCTTTTCGCGAACCGCATAGATAGATTTTGCCTGCGACTCGTGATACGTGCGCACCATCATCTCCGCAAGCAAGCCCATCAGGAAGAGTTGTACTCCCAAAACCAACGTTACCAACGCAATGATCGGCAAGGGTGTCTGTACAAAGTCAGCATGATGCGGCCAACTAAGAAACTTCATCACGAAAGCCAACAGTCCAGACAAGAGCGAGACTGCGAAGGTGAGCATTCCCGCTCCACCAAAAAGATAAAGCGGCTTGGTCTGGTACGACGCCATAAACTTAATCGTGATCAGATCGAAAACTACTTTGATGGTGCGCGACAATCCGTATTTCGATTTGCCCATGGTGCGAGCATGATGCTCAACCGGAATCTCGGTCACCCGCGCCCCGGCCCACGATGCATAGATAGGAATAAAGCGATGCATCTCGCCATAGAGCCGGACGTCCTCAATCGACTCGCGACGATAGGCCTTTAACGAGCAGCCGTAATCGTGCAACGGCACGCCGCCAATGGCGGAGATCAAACGATTCGCAAGCATCGAGGGAATTTTCCGCGTGATCAGTTTGTCCTGACGGTTCTTCCGCCAACCCGAAACCACGTCATAGCCTTCGTCAAGTTTCTCAAGCAATCGCACGATGTCTGCCGGATCGTTTTGCATGTCGGCGTCCATCGGAATCAGCACCTCACCAGAGGCGGCATCGATGCCCGCGGCCATAGCTGCGGTCTGACCGTAGTTACGCCTTAGCGCGACTACGCGCACGCGTTCATCGAGCGCGGCCAGTTCGCGCAAAACGCGCAAACTACCATCCGACGAGCCATCGTCCACGTAAATGATCTCCGCTGTACGGCCCAGCACCTGCAACGCGGCATCCAGTTTCGCGTGCAGCGGTCGCAAGTTTGGCTCTTCATTGTAGACGGGAAGAAACACCGACACTTCCGGCTTCACCGGGTGCCGAGCCACTCTTTGCACGTCTCCTTCAGTCATTACTTCATCGAAAATTTTCATTTAGAAAATATCCCTGGTTCTCTGTGCAACCTCGGCGTTCTCTGTGCCTCTGTGGTGATCAGCCGTTAATAAGAATTCACCACTGAGGCACTGAGGACGCATAGGGACTAAACGCTATTCCTCTATCCTTCGAGCCACGCATATGATTGAAACACCAAACGGGAAATTCAAGTAGCGCAGCGGGCCACGCTCGGCCGCCAGAAGTTTTCCCAGCAGGCCATTCAACGATCCAATCGTAATGTTATTTTCTGATTCCGGACGCAGACCCGTTGCGCGCATGAAGAGTCTCCCGAGCAATATGGGCGCAAAGAAACTGATGTTCACGTAGGTGGCGCGTTCAATCTCGAACCCGGCTCCCCTGACCACCTGCTTCAAGCTCTTCATGGTGTAGCGGCGTCGGTGATTACTAATGTCGTCCTGAACGCCCCACAAAAACATGAACGCCGGCACAAACAGCAACGCGCGCCCGTCGGGACGCAGCACGCGGCGCATTTCCTTCAAACCGGCAAGGTCGTCGTCGAGATGTTCCACAACATCGAGGCCGGTAGCCAATTCGAACGAATTATCCTCGTAAGGCAAAGCTTCAGCAGCGCCTGATTTCACGTTGTCCAGGCCGCGCGCCCGGCAAAAAGCCAACGCTTCAGCGGAAACGTCAACGCCCTGAGCCGCGCCAAACTCTGAAAGCATTTCAAGGTTCGCGCCGGTGCCACAACCTACGTCGAGGATATCCACCGACCCTTGCCAGGCACCGTTCGCTTTTTGCTCTCGAAAGAGCCTTTCGAGAAAACTCCTGATAATTTGGCGTCGTCCGACAAACCACCAATGGCTCTCCTCCACGCGGCGCATGATCGCGTAGGTGTGCTGCTGCATCTCGCGCGGCAGTGGTTCGTTGAGGGTGGGCGTGGACATTGACATAGAGACTATCTACTTCACGGTGAAGCGAGAAATATAATAGCCCAGGGTAAGCGCGTATCGCGCGTCACCCTGGGACCCTTGGTAGTAACCCGGCACTCTACTGGGGTTAGCTTACTGGCTTCCGCGAACGTCGAAACCAATCTATGAATCGATGTATCCCCGCTTCAATCGGGGTCTGCGGATTGTAGCCAAGCAACCGACGAGCTTTCGTGACGTCGGCAAAAGTCCGCGGCACATCGCCAGGTTGCAATGGCTGACGGTCGATCTTTGCCGTCGCGTTCAATTCTTTTTCGATGAGTGAAATCAGCTCGCGCAGCTCGACCGTCCGCGACTCGCCCAAATTGATGACTTCATATTCGCTTCCCGTGTAATCAATCGCCGCACGCACGCCGGCGGTGATGTCGTCGATAAACGTGTAGTCGCGGCAGGTCGTGCCGTCTCCAAAAACCGGAATTGGTTTGTCCTCGCTAATCAGGCGCGCGAATTTGTGAACCGCGAGATCCGGTCGCTGCCGCGGCCCGTAGACCGTGAAGAAACGCAAGCAGACGCAGCGCATGCCGTAAAGATGCGCATAGGCGTGGCAAAGCAATTCGCCGGCAGCTTTGGTGGCGGCGTAGGGAGATACTGGCTGACGAATCGGATCGTCTTCACTAAAAGGCACCTTCGCATTGATGCCATAAACCGACGATGAAGAGCCAAAAACAAACTGCTTGACGACGTACGCGCGCGCTAGTTCCAATAAGTTCATCGTGCCAGTGATGTTTGTCTCTGCGTAAAGCAACGGTTGCTCTAGCGAGGGACGCACGCCGGCGCGGGCTGCCAAGTGCACGATGCAGTCGAAACTATTTCCCGCAAAGATGTTTTCCAGCGCGGCCTTGTCGCGGATGTCTGCCTCGAATAATCGATAGTTCGGTTCATTTTCATGACGGGCGGCGTTCGCGCGCTTGATGGCCGGGTCATAGAAATCATTGAAATCGTCGACGACAGAAACTTGCCAGCCGCCTTCGAATAAAAGGCGATCGACAAGGTGCGAACCGATGAATCCAGCGCCACCTGTGATGAGAATGTTCTTCATGCCAGGAAATCTATTTCGTTGCATAGATCCAAAGATGCCACCCCCAACGCGCAGCCAGACGCGATTCTACAGACCGCGGCAAGATGCTTCCAATCAGCGGTAGCCAGCGTTTGTTGAGAAAGTAAGTCCGCAAGCTCACTTCCGAGAAATCTTTGAATAGCTCGCGCGCTTCCTTGCGGGAATAAACTCGCGCGAGCGGATTGCCGGCACCATCGGTGTTCTGACTCAGAAACTCGTCAGGCTTCAAGTAAGAGTCTCGCTCCCTCTTTAGCAGCCCCGCGTGTTCACGCAGAGATTCCAGCGGTTCGCCGGTAATTTTGTTAACTAACCAGATTCCCTTATCCCACTTTAGCAATCCCGCCCCGGTCCGTCGCAGTAGAGAAATATTGACGCGATAGTTATACGAACCACGATGGTAGAGCATCACGACCGCCCGTCCCTGCGGGCGCAATACGCGATGAATTTCCTGGATCGCTTTCCCGGTTTCTGGTGTGTGATGCAAAACGCCGTGTGAGTAAACCAAATCGAAACTATCGTCGGGAAACGCAAGGTTTTCGGCGTCGGCAGTTTGAAACTTGCCCGGCAGATCGAATAACTCAAAGCGCCGGCGCGCCAGATCCACCGCTGCCTCCGTTAGATCTACTCCGGTGTAATCAGCGCCAGCCTCGGCAAACTGTGCTCCGTCGGTACCGAGTCCGCAACCAATCTCCAAAACTTTCCAGCCGCGGGCGCCGGCAAAGTCGGCGGCTGCAGGGATATGCCACTCTTTGGTGTAGCGATGCGCTTCTACCAGTTCGTAGAAGTGGCGCGTTCCGGGTGCTGCTTCAGCAAACTTCACTCCGCAGGGATTTGCCTGCCAAAAAGCACGCACTCGTTCCTTGAGGTTGTCGTTTGAATTCGGCATTCAGAAGGAGGAAGGATAACAAAGCCGAGCGTGGTAGTCCCGTTAGGGACTTCATGTTTATAGGCTTGCGGTCTAAATCTTCTTGGCTCCGGGAGGAGCGCAATACAACCTAACTCCTAACGGAGCTTAGTTCTTGTATGCCTGCGATTTGCTATAAGCATTGGGCTCCGATGGAGCCAGAATAGCTCACTTCGCAACCGAAAGAATTCGTTCGATCACCTTGGCATCGTCGGGCAGCAGGCCTGACTTCGGCAGGCGCGGCGTCAGTATCGCCCAGTTCTTGTCCATCAAAAACACCTTGCGAAACAGCGGCAACGACTCGTCCACGCGGCCCATGTTCACCAGCGCCACTGCATGCCAATAAATCATCTCCGCGTTGTCAGGAACCAATTGCTCTGCCGCCCCATACTCGCGCAACGCGCCTTCGTTGTCTTTATGCTCTACCGCGAGGTCGCCGGCGTTCATGTGGTTGTACCCACGCTGCAGAGTTACCAACCGGCGCAGTTCCTGCAGTGGTTGGGAACTATCGTCGACCCGCAGGTCGAAAAGCCGATCCTTCCACGCCTGGCCCGTGGGTTTGCCGGTGACTACGATCAACGCAGCCGACTGCCGGCCGCGAATGTCGCCACCGGCTGCTTGCGCAGCATCCAGCGCTGCGAGCATGCGCTCCGCGAGGTCGCCCTTCGCGTTCGCAAAAGCGTGCGCCATCGCCGGCCAGACTTTGTCGTTGGCCATCAGGTTCGCCTGCACGGAAAAGTTGTCCCCGACAATATGGCCCGCCGCGTAAATATCGTTTTTTCCCGTCCAGGCATCAACGCGTCCCTGCGCGTCGATCATCGCCACCTGCCGCACGTCGCGCCCAGCGTCGCCCGCAAGTAACGAACGCAGTGCGTCGGGTCCGCTCTTGCCGGTGCGCATCAGGTCTAAACCCAACTTGCCATAGCTGGGATCGACGAACGATTGCGTCGCCACCGCTCCCACGCCTGCCTCGGCCCACGGCACGATCGAGCCTACTGAAAACCAGTGTGACTGCACCGCAACGCCGAGTTCGCCCGTCGCCGGATCGCGAGCCACAATCGAAAAGGTGTGCACCGGGCGTGGGGGAGTTACAAATCGTGCGGGCGCCGACCTGGTTTGTTGCGATTGCAAAATCGGGGTAATTGCGAACATAAGAAGTAGAGCGAAAAATGGACGCATGATGATCGATCCTCCGGCGGTCTTGAGGCAGCCTGGCTGCCTTCGGAAACGTGTTTCCGCTGGTCTTAGGTTAGTTACAAGGGGAACGGATAAAACCTGGTGTTGCGGAAGATCCAAAACGACATGATCACTCCAAACAACGCCCAGACGTATTTGGCGTCAAGGTAGTGCCGCTGAAGCGGACGGCCTCGGACGGCGGCCGCCGTGTAACGTACTAGCGCGTAAAGCAAAAACGGAAGCGACAAGACCATGAGCGGATTAAACTCAAAAGCCCCAACCACGTCCG